>NZ_CAJPHM010000039.1:0-53511 GCF_905339955.1 Burkholderia sp. BCC1996 | reverse complement strand
ACGCTGCCGACCTCGGACGCGAAGGGCTTCTGGGGCGCGTTCGGTTGCTCCTGCTGGGCGGTCTGACATGTCGACGACGATCGGCCGGTACAGCCCCGCGTGGATCCGTGTCCTGCTCGCGCAGCCGTGGGTCGGCGCGCTGGTCCGGCTTGCACTCGTTTCCGCCTTTCTGATCGGCGGGGTCGCGAAGGCGCTCGACTTCGACGGCGCGGTCGCGGAGCAGGCGCATTTCGGCCTGCATCCGCCTGCGCTATGGGCTGCACTGGCGGTTGTCGTCGAGATCGGCGGTTCGCTGTGTGTGGTGTTTCGCCGCTTCACATGGCTCGGCGCCGGCAGCCTCGGCGTGCTGACCGTCGTCGCGATGCTGGTGGCGAACGACTTCTGGAACCAGACGGGCGCGGCGCGCTTCATGGCGCTCAACGGTTTCTTCGAGCACTTGGGCCTGATTGCAGCGCTCGTCCTCGTCACGATGCTGGGCGATGCCCGGGATACGCAAGGGGACGGTCGCGCCTGAGGGCATGAGCCGCGCATTGCGACGGAACGCAGATTCCATCACCAGGCGGCTTTTTCCCCGTTGCGCCTTTGAAAGAGGCGCAACGGGGATTCCTTTGCGCGACGCGTTGCAGGCGTGCGGCAATGGGGGGCACGCGTGGCGTTGCCCATCGTGCTCACCGGCGAAATCACTTTTGATCTGAAATCACGAATCGGCGGCCGATTCCGTCGCCAGCCTTGTCGGGCAGGGCCGCCGCGCGAACGGACCCTCCGGACGCGATATCCGCCCACCCCTTCAGACCACGTTTTAGACCTCCAGGGACTCAACTGTGTCGAATTCCGTCTTGGACAGACTTAACCCGTCTGCCTAGACTGAACTCGCTTTCCCTCACCCCTGGAGAAAATGATGAGTCTCAAAGACAAGCTGCCCGGTAACAAGATCCTTGGTTTCGGTACTGCCCCGCTCGGCAACATGTTCCGTAACATCCCCGACGCGGAAGCCGCGGCCACCGTCGAAGCGGCATGGCAACACGGCATCCGTTATTTCGATTCGGCCCCGTTCTACGGCGCCGGCCTCGCGGAAATCCGCCTCGGCGATGCGCTGGCGAACCACCCGCGTGACGAATACGTACTGAGCACCAAGGTCGGCCGCGTGATCCTCGACGAAGTCGAGGACGTGTCGGCGCGCGATCTCGGCGAGAAGGGCGGCCTGTTCGAACACGGCCGGCCGAACCGCATCGTCAACGACTACACGGCCGACGCGACGCTGCGTTCGATCGAGGACAGCCTGAAGCGCCTGCGCACCGACCGCCTCGACATCGTCTGGGTGCACGATATCGCGCAGGACTTCTACGGCGACGAATGGCTCGCGCAGTTCGAAGTCGCGCGCAAGGGCGCATTCCGCGTGCTGAGCAAGCTGCGTGAAGAAGGCGTGATCAAGGCATGGGGCCTCGGCGTGAACCGCGTCGAGCCGATCGAACTCGTGCTCGACCTCGCCGAACCGCAACCGGACGGCATGCTGCTCGCCGGCCGCTACACGCTGCTCGATCACGAGCGCGCGCTGCAACGCGTGATGCCGGCGGCTGCCGCGCAGGACGTCGGGATCGTCGTCGGCGGCCCGTACAGCTCGGGCGTACTCGCGGGCGGCACGCACTTCGAATACCAGAAGGCTTCGCCGGAAATCCTCGCGAAGGTCGAGCGCATCAAGGCGATCGCCGCGCGCTACGACGTGCCGATCAAGGCCGCCGCGCTGCAGTTCTCGATGTCGCATCCGGCCACCGTCGCGGTGATTCCGGGCGCGAGCCGTCCGGAGCGGATCGCGGAAGACCAGGCTGCGCTGAACGTGGTGATTCCGGCCGACTTCTGGCGCGAAATGCGTGAACAAGGTCTGATTGCGGCCAATGCGCCGCTGCCGACCGATCGTTGATCCTGAAAGGTGATGACATGGCACAGGCCAATGCAAGCATCGAGATCGCGGCTTCGGCCGACACGGTCTGGACACTGATCGGCGGCTTCGGGTCGCTGCCCGACTGGCTGTCGTACATCCCGGCGAGCGAGCTGAGCGAAGGCGGTCGCGTGCGCAGCCTCGCGAACCCGGACGGCGACGCGATCGTCGAGCGGCTGGTCGCCTTCGACGACGCGGCACGCAGCTACACGTACGCGATCCTCGAAGCGCCGTTCCCGGTCGTGAACTATCGCTCCACGCTGCGCGTGCGCGAGAACGGCGCGAACGCGGCGACGGTCGAGTGGTCGGGCACGTTCACGCCGGATGGCGCGACCGACGACGAAGCGATCCGCCTCTTCCGCGGTATCTACGAGGACGGTCTCGCCGAACTGGCGAAGCGGTTCGCGGCGTGACGGTGTCGTGGCGTAGCGGCGCGATCGCGTGACGGTGTGACGATGTCGCGCGCGGTGAACGGGTGCCGGTCGTGTCGGCACCCGCCGGCGCCGTGTGTCGTGGCGGGTTTTCATCCGTGACGACGCGTGGCACCGGCGCCACCGCGCGTGCATCGTCAATCGTCGTATGAACGTGCCGAGCCGTCGTCGGCGTTCCGGTCGCGCCGTTCGTCGTCCGGCCGCCGCGGCGGCATGCGATGGACGCGGAACGCGCCCGCATGCGGCGGCGGGGCAACGACCGATAACGCGCGGTTATACCGGTATCACATCCTGTCAATTGTCGCGCGGGGGCGGACTCCGTATGCTGGCCCATTGCGCGGCTTTCCTGCGCATTTCGGACGTGCGCGTCAGTCGGTGCGCCGCCGGCCGGCACGCGCCACGCGGGCGCGCGCACGGCAGCGCCGGCGCGTGACCGTGCCGGCCGGCGCACGCGGCAGCACGGCGGCGTGCACCGCATTCCAGGAACAACGCAGTTGACGTCCTCTTCTCCCTAAAGGGAAAGGATTCCCACAGCTGGCGATGCACGTCCTAACTCGTGGAAGAAGCTGCCCGTCAACAGCACTCCTTTCCTCCCCGTCCTGACGGACGGGGTTTCTCGGAGCAACTGATGAACCTGAACATCGAAGGCCGCTGGGCGCTGGTTTGCGCAGCGAGCAAGGGGCTCGGCAAGGGGTGCGCGCAGGCGCTCGTCGCCGAGGGCGTGAACGTCGTGATCACCGCGCGCGGCAGCGACGCGCTCGACGCGACCGCCCGGGAACTGCGCGCGCTCAATCCTGCCGTCACGGTGATCGCGGTGGCCGGCGACATCACGACGAGCGCGGGCCGCGCGGCGGCGCTCGCGGCCGCGCCGCACGTCGACATCCTCGTGAACAACGCGGGCGGCCCGCCGCCGGGCGACTTCCGCGAATGGACGCGCGATGACTGGATCGCCGCGCTCGACGCGAACATGCTGACCGCGATCGAGTTGATCAAGGCGACCGTCGACGGGATGACCGAGCGTCGCTTCGGCCGCATCGTCAACATCACGTCGAGCGCGGTGAAGGCGCCGATCGACGTGCTCGGCCTGTCGAACGGCGCGCGCACGGGCCTGACCGGCTTCGTCGCGGGCATCGCGCGGCAAAAGCGCATCGCGACGCGCAACGTGACGATCAACAACCTGTTGCCGGGGCTGTTCGACACCGATCGCCTGAAGAAGGCGACGGAGGCGTCGGCGAAGGCGGAAGGCAAGGATTACGAAGCGATGCGCGAAGCGAAGCGGCAGGCCGTGCCGGCCGGGCGCTTCGGCACGGTCGACGAGTTCGGCGCGGTGTGCGCGTTCCTGTGCAGCGGGCACGCGGGCTACCTGACGGGCCAGAACGTGCTGCTCGACGGCGGCGCGTATCCGGGTACGTTCTGATCGTTCGACGCGGCCACCGACGCACCGACGATGCGGCTCGACGGCAACGCACGCGTTGTCGGGGCCGGGTGATGCGAGCCCGGCATCGAGCGCACCGCCGCACGGCTTCGAACCGCCCGGCCCACTCACGGCGACGCGACAGGCGCGCCGGCACGACAAACAACACACAACACCTATGCGAGCCCGTGATCGCACGGCGTTCGCCCCCGATCCATCGACAGAGGAAACGAACATGACACTCGCAGGCAACCTGCTGATCGGCTCGCGCGCACGGCGCGGCACGAACGGCGACACATACGCGGTCAACGCATCCAGCGGCGAACGCATGGCGCCGGCCTTCGGCGGCGCGAGCAGCGTCGATCTCGATGAAGCATGCGCGCTCGCCTGGGCCGCGTTCGACACGTATCGCGAAACGCAACCCGAAGCGCGCGCGACGTTCCTCGAGACGATCGCGGCGAACATCCTCGCGCTCGGCGACGAACTGGTCGAGCGCTGCGTCGCGGAAACGGGCCTGCCGCGCGCCCGCGTCGAAGGCGAGCGCGGCCGAACGGTCGGCCAGTTGCGGATGTTTGCCGACGTGGTGCGCGCGGGCGACTACCTCGACGCGCGCATCGATCCGGCGCAGCCGACGCGTCAGCCGGCGCCGCGTCCCGACCTGCGCCTGCGTCATGTCGGCCTCGGGCCGGTCGCGGTGTTCGGCGCGAGCAATTTCCCGCTGGCATTCTCGGTCGCGGGCGGCGATACGGCGTCCGCGCTCGCGGCCGGCTGCCCGGTGATCGTGAAAGCGCACCCGGCGCATCCCGGCACGTCGGAACTGGTCGGAATCGCCGTGCAGCAGGCGGTGAAGACGTGCGGGATGCCGGAAGGCACGTTCTCGCTGCTGTTCGACACCGGCCTCGAGATCGGGCAGGGGCTCGTGCGCGATCGGCGCATCAAGGCGGTCGGCTTCACCGGTTCGCGCCATGCCGGCACCGCGCTGATCGCGCTTGCGAACGCGCGGCCCGAGCCGATTCCCGTGTACGCGGAGATGAGCAGCATCAATCCGGTGCTGCTGTTCCCGCACGCGCTCGACGCGCGCGGCGACGCGATCGCGCAGCAGTTCGTGCAGTCGCTGACGCTCGGCGCCGGGCAGTTCTGCACGAATCCGGGGTTGATCCTCGCCGTGGACGGGCCGGCGCTCGAGCGCTTTACCGCCGCGGCGGCGGAGCGGCTCGCGCAGGCCGCGGCGGCGACGATGCTCACGCCGGGCATTCACCAGGCCTTCGAGCGTTCGGTGGCCGCGCTCGCGCAGCATCCGCAGGTGCGCACCGTCGCGCGCGCGCATGCGCCGGCCGGCGCGAACCAGGGGCAGGGCGCGCTGTTCTCGACGAGCGCGGACGCGTTCCGCGAGTCGAAGGCGCTGCATGAGGAGATGTTCGGCGCGGCGTCGCTGATCGTCCGCTGTCCGGACCTCGACACGATGCTCGATCTGATCGAGTCGCTGGAAGGGCAGTTGACGACGGCGCTCCATATCGACGAAGCCGACTACGCCGCCGCGCGCACGTTCCTGCCGGCGCTGGAGCGGCGCGCGGGCCGCGTGCTCGTCAACGGTTTCGGCACCGGCGTGGAAGTCGCGCATGCGATGGTGCACGGCGGCCCGTATCCGGCCACCGCGGACGGGCGTACGACGTCGGTCGGCAGTCTCGCGATCCGTCGTTTCCTGCGGCCGGTCTGCTATCAGGACATGCCGGAGGCGCTGCTGCCCGAGGCGCTGAAGACATCGAATCCGCTGGCGATCAACCGGCTGATGGACGGGAAGGTCACGCTCGCGAACTGACGCGCGAGCGGGGGGAAGCCGGCATCAGGTATCGCGCATGCAATCGCATGCGGACCGATGCCGGCTCGATCGATTTCAGACGGATTCGTGTGCGGGGATGCGGACGGCACGACAGATTCCCTGTCTTTGCCGGCGATCGCGCCCCCCGTCACGTCACTCGACCGTCGCGACCACATCCTCGCCGGTCAGAATCTCGCGAAACACGCCGACCAGCGGCCGCAGGTTGACCTTGTGCCATGCGGCCCACAGCGGCGTGCGATAGCTGAACCACGGCAGCTCGCGCAGCACGACGCCTTCCGGCACCTGGTGACGCAGGCTCTGCTGGATCATCGTCACGCCGAGCCCGGCGGCGACGAGCCCGAGCGCCGCGAGCGGCTCGCTCGCCTCGACGGAAATATCCGGCGAGAAACCGGCCTTCGCGCACGCGGCGACGAACGCGCCGTGACGCGGCGCGCTTTCCTGCTGCGTGACGCCGATCCACGGCTGCGTCGCGAGATCGTCGGCCGCGAGCGTCTTCTTCTTCGCGAGCGGATGGCCTTCGGGCAGCGCGAGCAGCATCGGATCGTTCAGCACGCGCATCGATTCGAGTTCCGGATCGTCGGGCGCGGGCGGCTCGGTCACGAGCGCGATGTCGAGACTGCGCTCGCGCAGCCCTTCGAGCTGCGCGGCGGACGTGTAGTTGTACAGCGCGATGTGGACGGCCGGGCGGTCCGCGCGCAGCGTCTTCAGCGCGCGCGGCAGCACGCCCGAGTGCGTGGCCGTTTCCAGGTAGCCGATGCAGAGCCCGCCTTCGTCGCCGCGGCCGAGCCGGCGCGCGAGCGATTCCAGCCGGTGCGCATGGCGCAGGAACGCCTGCGTCTCGCTGAGGAACGTGCGGCCGTCGCGCGTCAGACGAATGCGTTGCTGGCTGCGTTCGAACAGCGTCAGCCCGAGCTTTTCCTCGAGTTGCGCGATCTGGCGGCTGAGCGGCGACTGCGAAATGTGCAGCCGTTCGGCGGCGCGGCCGACGTGTTCTTCCTCCGCGACCGCGATGAAATATTGAAGCTGACGGATGTCGAGCATATAAGACCTCGTGGGACTCAAGTTTGATGAATTATGTCTTGGACAGACATAACCATGCAACCTAGACTGGACGCACTTTCCGTGACCTGTGGAGAAATGCATGCGTCTCAAAGCCACGCTGCCGGCCGACAACACGCTCGGTTTCGGCGCCGCCCCGCTCGGCAACATGTTCCGCGACATCCCCGACGACGAAGCCGCCGCGACCGTCGAAGCCGCGTGGGCGCGCGGGATCTACTACTTCGACACCGCGCCGTCGTACGGCGCGGGGCTGGCCGAGTCGCGTCTGGGTGACGTGCTCGCCGGCCATCGGCGCGACGACTACGTGATCAGCACGAAGGTAGGCCGCGTCGTGCTCGACGAAATGGAAGGCGCGAGTGTGCGCGACTACGGCGAGAAGACCGGAATCTTCGCGCATGGCCGCGCGAACCGGCTCGTCAGCGACTACACGGCCGACGCGACGCTGCGCTCGATCGAGGGCAGCCTGAAGCGCCTGCGTACCGATCGGCTCGACATCGTGTGGGTGCACGACATCGCGCAGGACATCTACGGCGACGAATGGCTCGCGCAGTTCGAAGTCGCGCGCAAGGGCGCGTTCCGCGTGCTGGGCAAGCTGCGCGAAGAGGGCGTGATCGGCGCGTGGGGCCTTGGCGTGAACCGCGTCGAGCCGATCGAGCTCGTGCTCGACCTCGCCGAACCGCAGCCGGACGGCATGCTGCTGGCCGGCCGCTATACGTTGCTCGATCACGAGCGCGCGCTGCAGCGCGTGATGCCGGTGGCAGCCGCGCTAGGCGTCGGGATCGTCGTCGGGGGTCCGTACAGTTCGGGCGTGCTGGTCGGCGGCGCGCACTTCGAATACCAGAAGGCTTCGCCGGAAATCGTCGCGAAGGTCGAACGCATCAAGGCGATCGCCGCACGCTACGACGTGCCGGTCAAGGCGGCCGCGCTGCAGTTCGTGCTCGCGCATCCCGCGGTCGCGTCGGTGATTCCCGGTGCGAGCCGTCCGGCGCGCATCGCGGAAGATGTCGACGCGCTGAACGCGACGATTCCCGCCGACTTCTGGCGCGAGATGCGCAAGCAGGGGCTCGTCGCCGCGAACGCGCCGCTGCCGATCGATCGCTGATCGGGCCGGTCGACGCGAGTCGACAAAAAAATGCCCGCGCAAGCGGGCATCGTCGTGACGGCGCGGTGCGTCGTGCCGTTGCGGTCATCGCTGACAAAGGCTACGACTCGAACGCCTTTATGGAGCGTATCAAATCTCCGCGTGCGAAAGCCGTCATCCCGCTTCGCTCGAACAGAAAAACCAAGCGTCGCTATAGCCGCGTGCCGTATCGGATGAGCTTTATCGATGATCGCTCTGCCCCTGAACAAGCCGCTTGACTTCCTCGATCACCTCGTCTGCCAGCGTCTCGGGTACGCCCCAGTAATCGAAGATACCGCCATCCGCATGATTCTGTCCGCACGTCACAAATACGCCGGTGCCAAATCGATTCTTGAGATGGCTAGCGAGCCAGCCAACGAAGCCACTATTGTCTGCCCCTGCCGGGAAGTGGAATCGAAAGATGCCGAACTGTTCCCGGTGTGAACCGTCACTCGGCACAAGCTGACTCCACACGTTGTCGTCTCGCACCAAGGCAAGTGCATCGGCCCGCACAGCGCTTGGGAATTGATCCAGCGGAAATTCAATGAACGTGTACGTGCCGGAGTAAATCCGTAGGCGTGCCTCGGTGATGACTCGTCGAAGGCGACGCTCAGTTTGTTCGACAGTCTCACGTGAAATATCAACCATGTCTACTCCGAGAATGAGCCGGTTACAGGTCAGATCATCAATGCAGGCAAGAACAAACTTGATCCTACCAGTCATGTAACGCAATCACCGGCGAATAGTCGCCCGAACCGAGCGGACCGGATAACCCGACAACCCGCACAAATGTAAACAGACCCTGGAGCTGCCCGGAGCAGGCGTTTGGCGGACAAACAGGTCGCTCAACATCACCCTGCACTCGAATCGTCGATCGCGGCCAGCGCCCGTCTTGTCATTCCGACTCCGACTCCGACTCCGATGGCGAGGCGACGAAGCGCATGCCAGCCAAGCCTTGTGGAGCCGGCTACTGCTGCATCACGGCGCCTGCGCTGGCACCGATGACAAACAACGTGCCGATACTTTGCAGCAGGGTCATGGGCTGCCCGAGTACCGCAAATCCGATTGCCGAGGCAATCGCAGGCTCGACGCTCATCAGGATGCCAAACGCCGACGCCGTCATGCGCCGTAACGCAATCATCTCCAGAACATAAGGCAAGAGCGGGACGAGCACGGCGAGACCGGCAGCGTCGATCAATTGCCCGGCCGGAAAATGCCCGCCGCTTTCCGCGAGGCCGAATGGCGCGGTCACGAGCGCCGCGACGATCAGCGACGTGGACAGGCCTTGCAGACCATCGAACAGCGACCCCACGCGCTTCATCATCAGGATGTAGGCGGCCCATCCGAGCGCCGAGCCGAGCGGGAATACGAGCGCCGCAACGGGCACGATCCACATGTCGTCCTGGCGCGCGAGCAGCACGATTCCTGCCAGGGCGAGCGCGGGCCACGCGAGCATCCGGATCTTGCGTACGCCGATGGTCGCGACACACAGCGGCCCCAGAAAATTGATCGCGACCGCGAGTCCGAGCGGCACGCGCTTGACCGCCTCGAAGAAGCACAGTGTCATGCAGGCCATCGCGCAGCCGAGCGCGATGGCGGCGATCCAGCGCTGCCGGGAATAGCGCCGGACGGGCGGGCGCACGATCACGGCCAGCGCGAAGGCGGCGAAGCACAGGCGCAGCCAGGTCGTGCTGAACGTTCCGTACTCGATCATCGCGGGCCGCGACAGCGCAGCGCCGAGCTGGACGCTGCACATCGACACCACGGCGAACCCGGGCGCCAGAGCCGCCTGGAAGCGTCGTGTCCGTGACGCGCCATACGACGCATTCGCCGTGAACGCGTCGCGCGCAACCGGTGTGGAAGCGGTCGTGTGCCGGCCGGCCCGGATGCTTCCGATGTCTTCGTTCATGCCGTGCTCCATGATGGCGATGCGGCGATGTTAACCATGCAAGTTCGTTTGGTATAAGCTCGTTTTTTTTATCGGCGCTTCAAGAATATTTATGGCTCGGGATCTCGACAGCGGCTTGTTGCGCACCTTTCTGATCGTGGTCGAAACCGGTAGCGTGAGCGAGGCGGCGCAGGCGCTGCATCGCACGCAGGCCGCCGTCAGCATGGCATTGCGCCGGCTGGAAGACTCGGTCGGGCAGCGCCTGCTCGAACGTTCGCCACGCGGCATCAAGCCGACAGCGGCGGGCAGCGTGCTGCTGCCTTACGCGCAGCGCATGCTCGACATCGGGATCGCGGCGCGCGCTGCGCTGAATGCAGGTGAGATTTCAGGGACGGTCCGGCTCGGCCTCCTCGAGGACATCGCTGTTGGCCATCTGCCGCACACACTGCGTGATTTTGGCGCTTCGTTCCCGAATGTCGCCGTGGAGATCGTCGTCGATTCGAGCAAGGCGCTGTCGCAGGATTTCATGAATGGCTCGCTCGATTTCGCGATCATCGACCCGACGTTCATTCATGCGGAACCGCTCGTGAGGTGGCGGCATCCGCTGTTCTGGGCGGCTGGCCTTGCGTATGACGGAGACGTCCGCCACGCTCCATTGCCGTTCGTCGCATTCGGCGGTGCGTGCCCGTGGCAAGACAGGCTGTATGCGTCATTGCGCGATGCTCGGGTCGCATGGAAAGTCATCTGCACGAGCACGAGCCTGGCCGCCATTCAATCCGCAGTCGAAGCAGGGCTGGGGGTCACGGTCCTGCTCGAATGGAACGTCCGGCGCGATTCGATGCGCGTGCTCGATCCGGCTGCCACCGGATTGCCGCACCCGCCGTCGGCGGAATTCGGCTTGTTCAGCCATGCGGATGGCAGCGATCGCATGTCGGCGGTACAGGCGTTGCAGCGCTTTCTCCTTCGCGAGTTGCGCGATGCCGCAACGCTCCAGGAAGCGCTGACACAATGAGTTTTGAAGCCGTCGCCAGCAGATGATGCAAGCGGCGATCTTCGTGAACGCTTCGTCGATTGCCGCGACGCGTTCGAACCGGATGCGCAGTCGCCTGAAGTTGTGCAGCCAGGCTGTTGCCAGCCGCGCCGTCTGCGCCGGCAGCTCATGCCCGAGCCGCAGCCCGTTTCCTGCGGAAGCATCTCCCAGGGAATGCCGGACTGCGGCACGAACAGGATGCTGGTCAGCACCCCGGGTATCGCGCGCGACGTGGTTTCGGTGGTAGCAGCAGCGGTTGGATCAGTGACCACAATGCGCCATCGAGTATCGGTGTTGCCATGGTCTCCTCGTCAGCGAAACAACGAAGAGGTGAACGGCGCGTGCGGCAGGTGAGCAGCCGCATCAGTTCATTTTGTCGGAGCTTCCTAGCCGTGCGTGCGTGGCCGGTAGTCGATCAGGCTGGAGAACACCGCGATCAGCACGGCCATCACGACGAAGAACAGCAGCGCGAGGAAGTACGAGCCCGACCACTGGACGATCAGCCCGATCAGGATCGGCACCACCACGCCGACCATGCTGCCGCAGAAGTTCATCGTGCCGCCGAGCACGCCCGCGCGCTCGGGGCCGCCGACGATCGCGGGCAGGCTCCAGTACATCCCGCAGAAGCGGATGAAGAACATCGCGATGCTGAGCAGCAGCACGACCGCATTGGCGTTCGCGATGTACGCGGCGGCCAGGATGCACGCGGCGGCGATCAGCGACGAGCCGCTGAACATCGTGCGCATCACGAGGTTCGGCGACGCCCCCGACGCTTTCCAGCGGTCGCCGATGGTTCCGCCGATCAGTTCGCCGACGAAGCCCGACATGAAGATGACGAACGTCGCGCCGCCCGTCGTCGCGATGTTGAAGCCGTAGGTCTTGTGCAGGTAGCTCGGCATCCACGTGAGCAGCCCGTAGAACACCGCGAGGATGCAGCTGTAGCCGGCGAACATCGCGAGCACCGAACGGTCCTTCACGAGTTCGCGCAGCGGCACGCGTTCGGCCGCGGCCTGTGCCGGCGGGTTCGCGCGCGTGATGTGCTCGAGCTCGGCCGCGTTGACGCCCGGATGCTCGGACGGATGGTTGCGGATATAGCGCCACACGAGCACGCCCACCAGCATCGTGCCGATACCGGCGATCACGAATGCGATGCGCCACGAGCCGAACCACGCGATCAGCGCGGAGATCAGGATCGCGCCGAGCGCGCTGCCGAGCGGTGCGCCGCCGTCGACCAGCACGGCGCCGCGGCCGCGCTCGTGCGGCGTGAGCCACGAGCCGATCAGCTTCGCGCCGGCCGGAAACACCGGCGATTCGGAGAAGCCGAGGCCCATGCGCGTGAGCATCAGCAGCAACCAGTTGTGCGAGGCCGCACCGAGCGCCTGGAACGCGCCCCACGCGAGCGTCGCGGTCGCGATGATGCCGCGCGTGTGATAACGGTCGAGCATCACGCCGACCGGGATCTGCATCAGCGCGTACGACCAGAAGAACGCGCTGAGCATCAGCCCTTCGAGCGCGGGCGACAGGTTGAATTCCGGCGCGATCAGCGGCATCGCGACCGACAGCGACGCGCGGTCGATGTAGTTGATCGCGACGAGCAGCAGCATGAGCAGGAAGATGCGCCAGCGGACGCTGGTCGGCCGGGCCGCCGCGTCGAGCGACGCCGATGCGGCCGATGCGGCAGGGGAATGCGAGAGGGGCATGGTTGTCTCCGTCGTTATGGTTGCGGTGCGATGACGCGTTCCGTGCAGCGACTGTAGGGCGGCCGCCGCGTCTTGCCTAATGACGCTTCGTGATCGCGTGATAACCAAACGGCGCGGCGTGCGGGGGAATAAGCGGCCGTTATCGGGCGATCCGGTTTTTTCATTACCGGCGGCGATCGGCCGCTTGTAGTGTCTGGTGCGGAGACTTCACACGGAGAAAGCACCATGAACCCATTCCAATACTTCTTCCCCACCACGTTGAAATTCGGCAACGGCCTCGCGCGCCAGGCCGGTGAACTGCTGAAGCCGCTGTTCGACGGCAAGCTGCTGGTCGTGACCGACGAAGGCCTGATCAAGAGCGGCGTGCTCGAGGGTTTCTTCGCGTCGCTGCGCGACGCGGACGTTGCGTACGCAATCTTTTCGGGTGTCGAGGCGAACCCGAGTACCGCGGTGCTCGACAGCGCGCTGACGTTCCTGAAGGAGCACCGCTGCACCGCGGTGATCGGCGTCGGCGGCGGCAGCAGCATCGACACCGCGAAGGGCGTGGCCGCGATGGCGACCAACGGCGGCACGATCCTCGATTACGAGGGCTACAACAGGATTCCAGACGAACCGCTGCCGATCTTCGCGATCCCGACCACGTCGGGCACCGGCAGCGAGTGCACGGCTTCGACGGTGTTCACGAACCGGGAAACGCTGTTCAAGACCGTGATCGTCAGCCACAAGATTTTCCCGAAGCTCGCGATCCTCGATGCGGAACTCACGCTGAAGCTGCCCGCGCCGATCACGGCGGCCACCGGGATGGACGCGCTGACCCACGCGATCGAATCGTACGTGTCGAAGCAGGCGAACCCGGTCAGCCAGTCGCTCGCGCTCGGCGCGATCCGCCTGATCGGGCGCAGCCTGCGCACCGCGTTCTACGTCGGCTCCGACCTCGCCGCGCGTGAAGACATGCTGCTCGGCTCGTTCCTCGCCGGCGTCGCGTTCTCGCAGTCGAAGCTCGGCAACGTGCATGCGATCTCGCACACGATGGGCGGTGTGTTCGACATTGCCCACGGCATCGCGAACGCGGCGCTGCTGCCGTACGTGATCGACTTCAACCGCCCGGCGTGCCCGGCGCTGTTCCGCGACATCGCGGAAGCGCTCGGCGGCGACGTGGCCGGCCTCGATGCGGAAACAGCCGCGCGTGCGCTGGTCGAGCAGATCGTCGAACTCAATCGCGCGCTCGCGATTCCTTCGAACATCCGCGAACTCGGCGTCGATCTCGCGCACCTGCCGCAGATGGTGGCCGACTCGATGCGCAGCGGCAACGTGCTCGTCAATCCGCGCCTGACGACCGCGCGCGACGTCGAAGCGATCATCCGTGCCGCATACGCCGGCGAGATCTGATTGCGCGGCGCTTCATGCGCGCGCCTCCGATTCCACGATTCCCCGATTCGATTCAACCAGGAGCAGTCATGTATTACGAAATGCGGACCTACACGGTCCAGATCGGCAAGATGAACGAATACCTGCGGCACTTCGAGAACGAAGGCCTGCCGGTGATTTCCCGCTATGCGACGCTGGTCGGCTGGTGGTACACGGAAATCGGCGAGCTGAACCAGGTCGTCCACATCTGGGCGTACGACAGCCTCGACGACCGCATCAAGCGGCGCACCGCGCTGTACGAGGATCCGGACTGGCTCGAGAAGTTCGTGCCGAAGGCGTTCCCGATGCTGGAAAAAATGGAGTCGAAGCTGCTGCGTCCGGCCGCGTTCTCGCCGATCAAGTAGGCAGCGGCTGCTGTAGCGTCTCGACGAGCATACGCGCACCGGGTGTCAGGTGCGCGAAGGTGCGGGCCACCACGCCGAACGGCTCGTCGAGCGCGGGGATCGCGACCGGCAGGCACGCGACGAGGCCGAAGCGCTCGCCGAACTCGGCGACTTCGCGCGGGATCACCGCGACCAGTTCCGGGTTCGCCTGCAGCAGCGTCAGCGTCGCGAACGTCGACGCCGTCTCGATCGGATAACTCGGCACCTCGATGCCGGCATCCGCGAGCGCACGTTCGAGCGCGAGCCGCATCGGCGTGTTGACCGGATACGCGACCCATTCCGCGTCGGCGAGATCGTGCAGCGTCAGCGCGTCGCGTTCGGCCAGCGCATGCGTGCGCGCGGTCACGACCGCGAGCGGTTCGGACTGCAGCGGGATAGAGTCGTAGGCTTCCGGGCGCCGGTTGTTGCCGTTGCGGCAGATCGCGAGATCGATGCGGCCGTCGTCGATCAGGGCGAGCAGGCTCGCGCTGGTGCCTTCGACGATCTCGACCGACAGGTGCGGCTGGCGCCGGCGCAGGTCGGTCAGCGCGCGCGTGAGCAGCGGCACCGCGCCCATGATCACGCCGACGGCCAGATGGCCGCCATGCCCCTGCGTGATCGCGAGCACTTCGGTATGCAGGTGTTCGAGGTCGCTGTAGATGAGGCGCGCATAGCGCGTGACGCAGCGGCCGAGGTCGTTCGCGACGAGGCCTTTCGGCTGCCGCTCGAACAGCGGCATGCCGAGGATGTCCTCGATCTCGCGCAGCACCTTGGTCGCGCCGGGCTGCGAGATCGCGATTTCTTCGGCGGCCTTGTGCAGCGAGCCGTGGTTTTCGAGCGCGATCAGCAGCTTGAGCTGCTTCAGGCGAAGGCGCGACGCGATGTTCGCGAGAGAGGGAACGGCCAGCGGTTTCATGGCGACGACCAAACCGAAAGCGGCGATTATAGCCCTGCCGGGCCGAAAACGATCTTGAGGATCGCTAATGCAGAACCGGTTCACGCGCGTGCGGCGAACCGGCCCCGCACGCGACGCGGCCCGTGATGTCCGTCGTCAATTCCCGTACATGTCGAAGTCGAAGTATTTCGACTGGATCCGGTTGTACGTGCCGTCGCCGCGGATCTGCGCGATCGCGCGATTCAGTGCGTCGCGCAGGTCCGCATCGGCCTTGCGCACGCCGGCCGCATCGCCGTTGCCCATGATCTTCGGGTCGAACACGACCCCGCCCGCGAACGAGAAGCCCTTGCCGCGCGGCGTCGCCAGGAAGCCGAGCTGGCCCTGCACCGCATCCATCAGCACGCCGTCCACGCGGCCGGTCACGAGATCCGCATAGGCCTGGTCGTAGCTCGGATACGGCACCACCTCGACCTTCGCCGCCGCCCATTTTTCGCGCGCGTAGGTTTCCTGGATCGTCCCCTGTTCGACCGCGACCCGCTTGCCGGCGAGCTTCGCGGCGTCGGGCAGCAGCCCGGAGCCGGTGCGCGCGATCAGGCGCGTCTGGTTGCGGTACAGGCGATCGGTGAAGTCGATCTGCTGGCGGCGCTGTTCGGTCGCGGCCATCGACGACAGGATCACGTCGAACTTGCGCGCCTGCAGCCCGGGAATCAGCCCGTCGAAGCTGCTCGACACCCACACGCATTTCGCGTTGAGCTTCGCGCACAGTGCGTTGCCGAGATCGATGTCGAAGCCCTGCACGCTGCCGTCGGTCGTGGTCGATTCGAACGGCGGGTAGGTCGGGTCGACGCCGATGCGGATCGTCGTCCATTCCTTCGCCGAGGCGAGTGTCGCGAAGGCCATCGCGGCCGCGGACAGCAGGATCGTGATACGCGTCTTGTTCTTCATGGTCAGGCTCCGTTCGTGTGGGCAAGCGTGGGTATGCGCGGGCCGCGCTTCAGCTCGGGAATTCGCCGCGCCGGAAATCGTTCGACAGTTCGAGGGTGTCGGCCATCTCGCCGACGGTGACCGGTTTGATCGGCGCGCGGATCCGGTAATGGCCCACATCGCCGACGCCGCGCTGCTGCACGTCGGCAATCAGTTCGCCGACCGTCGTGCCGCACCAGCGTCCCTGGCACGGGCCCATCCCGCAGCGCGTGAATGCCTTCATCTGGTTCGGTCCCTGGCAACCGAGCGCCGCGAGCGCGCGGATCTCGCCGGCCGTGACCTCCTCGCAGCGGCAGACGATCGTGTCGCCGTCGGGGCGGCGCTGCGCGGCGGGCGGCGTATACAGCGCATCGAGCAGCGGACGCACCGCGAGATGGCGGCGCCAGGCCCGCAGCACCGGGCGCTCGCGTTCGGCTTGCTGCCGACGGTCGAGCGCGCCGAGCGCGGCCGCGATGTCGAGCGCCGACACTTCGCCCGCGAGCGCCGCGGCCTGCGCGCCGCCGATGCCCGCGCCGTCGCCTGCGATCCATACGTGCGCGACGCTGCTGCGGCTGCGTGAATCGCATTGCGGACGCCAGCATGCCGCTTGTTCGTCCCATTCATGCGTACAGCCGAGCGAGCGTGCGAGTTGCGTCGACGGAATCACGCCCTGATGCAGCAGCACGAGCGACGTGTCGAGCGATTGCGCGATGCCGTCTTCGTCGCGAAAGCGGATGCGTTCCGCGCAGCCGTCGCCGTCGATACTGATATCGGTTGCGCGGCGATAGACGGGAATGCCTGCGTCGCGCACCGCGCGCAGCATGCGCCAGCCCTTGAGCAGATAATCGGCGCCGCGCATTGCCGGCAGCGCATGCGGGAGCGCGCGGCGCCAGGCGTCGCGCGGCGTCGTGTCGATCAGTGCGCGCACGCGCCGGCCTGCATTCAGCAACTGCGCGGCGAACAGCCACAGCAGCGGGCCGCTGCCCGCGAGCACGGTGTCGGCCGACGGCGCGAGCCCCGACGATTTCAGCAAGGTTTGCGCAGCGCCGACGCCCATCACGCCCGGCAGCGTCCAGCCGCGCACCGGCCACGGGCGCTCCTGCGCGCCGGTCGCGATCAGTACCGCACGTGCGCCGATGTCGAGCGTGCCGCCCGACGGACCGCTCTGCGTGAGCATCGCTACGGGCTCCGGTTCGAACGCGATCTGCCACACCGTGCTGCGCGGCAGGTACTGCGCGCCGCTCGCGAGCAGGCCGTCGACGAGCGGGCGGCCGGCGGCGTAGTCCTTGCCGAGCCAATGCGCGAGATCCGCGGGTGCGTCGGCGACGTTGCGATAGATCTGGCCGCCGGGCGCGCGGCCCTCGTCGGCGACGACGACCGACAACCCGGCCTTGCGCGCGGTGGCGGCCGCGGCCATCCCGGCGGGACCGGCGCCGACGATCAGCAGGTCACACAGGCGGCGCGTCATGCGAGCCTCGCCTTGCCGTGCATCGCACGCACCTGCATGCCGTCGTGCACGGGCGTCATGCAGCCTTGCACGTTCGGCACGCCGTCGATCTCGACGAGACAGTCGAAGCACACGCCCATCATGCAGAACGGGCCGCGCGGCGCGCCGCTCACCGCGCTCGCGCGGCAGGCGAGCGTGCCTGCGGCGAGCAGCGCGGCCGCGACGCTGTAATGGGCGGGCACGTCGTGCGGCGCGCCGTCGATGTGGATGCGCACGCGTTCGCGCGTCGCGGCGGCGGGGACGATGGAATCAAACATGCCGGGTATCCGTGGGCGCGGCGAAGCGCGCGGTGTTGAAGGCGGACAGGTCGGCGGGCGCGGCGTCGCCCGCGATCCACGGCGCGACGAGATCGGCATGCGCGGCCGCGAGCGTCACGCCGCTGTGGCAGATCGCGACGAACGCGCCGGGATGCGTGGCCGACGCTTCGTAGACGGGCAGGCCGTCGGGCGTCATGATGCGCAGCGCGCCCCACGCGCGCACGACGCGCGCCTGCGCGAGCGCCGGGAACGCGGCGCGGGCGCGGCGAGCGATGTCGACCATCGCGGGGCGCGTCTGGCCGTCGTCGAAGCCGACGTCTTCCGCCGAGTCGCCGAGCAGCACCGAGCCTTCCGGCGTTTGCCGGACGACCAGCGTCGGATAGTCGAGAAACGGTGCAAGCCGCTCGGTGACCATGATCTGGCCGCGCAGCGGCGAGATCGGCGCGTGCAGGCCGACCATCGGCGCGAGCCGCGCGTTGTCGAGGCCGGCCGCGAGCACGACGCGCCCGGCCTCGAGGCGGCCTTCGCGCGTGTCGATCTCGAAGTGTCCGGCACGCGGACGAATCTCGTCGACCGCGTTGCGCGGCAGATAGACGCCGCCGCACTGCGCGAACGCCTGCAGCATCGCGCGCAGCGTGTAGAGCGGATTCGCATGACCGTCGTTCGGCGACCACAGCGCGCCGGCCAGCGCCGGCGACGCGGCGGGAATCCGCTTGCGCAGCGCGGCCGGATCGAGCACTTCGTACGACAGCGCCGCATCCTGGCGATGCAGCGACGCGAGCAGATCGGTCGCGCTGGCCAGCTCGGCGTCGTGCTCGAACAGTTCGATGCCGCCCGGGCGTTCGAACCCGCAGTCCACGCCGGTCTCGCGCCGCAGCTGCGCGGCGAACGCGCCCCAGCGCGCGGACGATTCGCACGACCAGCGCGCGTAGGGCAGGCAGCGTCCGCCCTTGCCCTGCACCCACACCAGCCCGAAGTTGCCGCGTGCCGCGCGAAATGCGATGTCGTCGCCGTCGCACACGGCGACGCGCTTGCCGAGGCGCGCGATGCCCCACGCGAGCGCCATGCCGACGAGGCCGCCGCCGGCCACGACGACGTCGAAGCCGCGCACGCTCATGTGCGGCTCCGGCGGCATCGGGTCGATGTTTGCGTGTTATGGGGCATGGTGGCGCGGTTCCTTGCGTGTAAGACGTTGCTGAACCGATGTTCGGGCAGGCAAAATAGACTGTCCAATACAGCTTGATCAACGATCCATAATCCAGTGTTATGACCACGCCTTCACTCAGGATTCGTCAGATCGAAGCATTCCGCGCGGTGATGCAGCGTCATACCGTCACGCGCGCGGCGCGCGATCTGCATATCTCGCAGCCGGCCGTGAGCCGGCTGATCGCCGACCTCGAGGATCGCGTCGGCTTCGTGCTGTTCGAGCGCCAGCAGGGGCGCTTCACGCCGACCGCGCAGGCGCGCGTGCTGTACGAGGAAGTCGAGCGCGCATTCGTCGGGCTCGATCGCGTCGCGCAGGCCGCCGAGCAGATCCGCGCGATGCGGCGCGGCACGCTGCGCGTGGCCGGCTCGCCGGCGGTCGCACTCGACCTGCTGCCGGAACTCGTCACCCGCTTCGCGGGCGCGCATCCGGGTGTCGACATCACGCTGCTTGCGCACAGCGCGTCGACGGTCGTCGACAAGGTTGCGTCGGGGCAATGCGACGTCGGGCTGATCGCCGAGCCGGTGCCGCATCCGGCGGTGCGCGGCGAGCGGCTCGCGGAAAGCGCGATGTGCTGCATCGTGCCGCGCGGGCATCGGCTCGCGCGCAAGCGCGTGGTGCAGCCGGCCGACCTGCGCGACGAATCGTTCATTTCGTTTCCGCCGAGCTTCGAGGCGCGCAGCGCGATCGACCGCGTGTTCGTCGAGGCCGGCGTGTCGCGCGTGCTGTCGATCGAGGCGCAGTTGTCGCAGACGATCGTCGCATTCGTCGCGAATGGTGCGGGCGTCGCGCTGATCGATCCGGTCACGGCCGCGTATGCGGGCCATCGCGTGGCCGTCAAGCCGTTCGAGCCGGCCGTGCCCGATCACTTTTACCTGGTAACGTCCGCGTCGCAGCCGCTGTCGATGATCGGCGATGCGTTCTGCACGGATTTGCGGGACGCGTTTGCGCGGATGCGGGATCGGCGCGACACATGAGCGGGGAGAGCGGGGGAGGGGATCGCGATCGCGCAGCACCGATTGGCTGCGGATTCAACCCGTCGATCATGCGTGGCCCGTATCGCAATGCAGGCGGGTGTTTGCCCACACGTAGCGGAGTGTTCGGCGTGTTGCGGTTGCTCGGGCGAGCACACAAGCGAGCGTAGGGTGCCACTACGCTCGCTTCAGCGCTCATTGCGAGCGGCTTCATCGACGCGATGACGCGCATTGCCGAAACACATGATCGGCGCTCGATGAGTGTGTTGCCGCTGATCGAGCCGCGGCGTTATCCGGAATGGTTCATTCCTGAATCAGGAATCGATTCCGGTTCTTGGCATCCTTGATCCATGCGGGCGCGCGGCCACGGCCCGACCAGGTTGCGCCAGTCTTGGGATCGCGATATTTCGCATTCACGGTCGCCGGCTTTTTTGCCGCCGCTCGATCCCGACGAACACCGAAGATGTCTTTTTCGGTAATTCCGTACTCCGCGACCTTGGTACGGATGTCTTCGATTACAGCCTGGAGCTCGGTGAGACGGGCGGTCTCCGCTTTCTCCGCCAGTGCGTCCATTTGAGCCTTCAGTTCCTTGTATGTAGCCATGCTTTCCTCCGCGGGTTGTACTGCAAACATGATATGCGGCTTTTTGCCGAAATGATAATGATTGGCTATGCCTAATTCGCCAAGTTTAAAGCAAATTGAACTTTGGATCTCCCTTGCCTTCGGCGCGAGGAACTGTCCGGCAATCGAATTCTATTTTCATATGATGTGAGTTTCGCTGCCGATCGCACTGCCTACGACTGGAAATCGGCGATGAATCCGTTTGTCATCATGCTCGGCGAGCAATTCACGCCATCGTCACGACAAGCAGGTCGATCATGAGTGTCACCAAAAGCGGCGCGGGACCCGCAGGCTACAACATAGTTACCGAATGGCAACGGAAAGCCGGCAATAACGTCGCGAAACGAAAGATGATCTAAAGAGGGCACCTGGTTTATGAACTCCGCCAAAGGCGGTGGGGCGGCTGCGCTTACTCGAACGGCGGGCTTTCGTGCTCCGTTTGGCGAAATTGCTTTACGAACGGGGCGCGGATTTCGCGCTCAAGGTTCTTGTGGTGACCACGACGCCGGGTTGGGAAGAAAACAGACGAGCGCAAATTTGCGACATCCTTTCGGATGAGGCGAGGCTTGCGATTATTCAGCGTATGGCGGCAGCGCAGCAGGCTGAAATCGTAGACAAGACAGCGTCCACAACGGTGATTGACGCAATTGCGAGATTTGCTCCGGAATTCCGGATCGAGTCGAAGCGTTTAAGGCAGGGTGCGGCGAAAACGCCCCGTACGAGGATCTTATCTTCCGCCGGCGATCGATTACCTCGCTGTCAGACCGCGTGATCAACCGCTTTTCCCGTGCGTTTTCGCAGCCACGTTGCGGCCGATGATCGTCCGAGAGGGCGGGCATACCCTACATCAGGTAGCAGGACGCGATCGGCGGAAAGCTTCCGCCGAGCCCGTCCTCGCCATTCATGTACTCGGCGTGTCACGCGATCGAGCGCGAGGAACGCGCGGCACCTTCCGCGCGCGCGCGGGAAGATCGTACGCATTGCCGCTCGAGTTCGGACTCGTGCCTGCGCTCGTGCTCATGCACGTACACACGCACACGCTCAGGCGTGCGCTGTGTCCGAGACGCGGGAGGCCGACACGCCGGCCCCGCCGGACGAAGACGTACCGGCCAGCGCAGCGCCGGCCAGACGCCGATAGCGCGCGAGCGCCCACAGCGGGAAGTACGCGGTATAGCCGTGATACTTCAGGTAGAAGATGCGCGGAAAGCCCGGCGCATTGTGCGAGCGGTGCCACCAGAAGCCGTCGTCCTGCTGCACCGATTGCAGATACGCGATGCCGCGTTTCACCGAGTCGGATTCGCAGTCGCCGAACGCCATCTGCGCGAGCAGCGCCCACGCGGTGAAGTTCGACGTGCTTTCGCCCGCATTGGTGCCGGCGAGCGCCGGGTCGATGTAGCTGTCGTTCGTCTCGCCCCAGCCGCCGTCCGCGTGCTGACGCGCGCGCAGCCAGGCGAGCGCGCGTGCGATGTACGGCTGCGCGGGGTCTTCGCCCGCGAGCGCGAGCCCGGCCAGCACGCTCCACGTGCCGTAGATGTAGTTCGTGCCCCAGCGGCCCCACCAGCTGCCGTCGGGCTGCTGCGTGCGCTTCACGTAGTCGATCGCGCGCGCGAGCGACGCGCGGTCGGCCGCGCGCTTCGTGACACCGAAGCACAGCAGCACGCGGCCCGATACATCCTCGGTCGGCGGATCGAGCAGCGCGCCGTGATCGGCGAACGGGATCGCGTTCAGGTACATGCGGTCGCAGTCGGCGTCGAACGCCGCGAAGCCGCCGTTGCGCGATTGCAGCCCGCGCATCCAGTCGAGTGCGCGCGCGACGCGCGCCTCATACGGGTGCGAGCCGTCCGCGTTGCGGTGCGTGCGGCCACGGCGGTCGAGCATCGCGGTGACGACCGCTGTGTCGTCGATGTCGGGGTAGTACGGGTTCGCATACTGGAACGCCCAGCCGCCCGGTTGCGTGTCGGCGGGCGCGTTCTCGATCCAGTCGCCGCGCAGGTCGTTCACCTGGCGCTCGGCGAGCCAGTCGTATGCGCGTGCGATGCGTGCGTCGAGTTCATTCAGTGAGCCTGCCGGCTCGCCGGCGTCGGGCGCGGCCACGCCACGCGCCTGCTCGAGCGCCATCGTGCTCCACGCGGTGTCCCATACCGGCGACAGGCACGGCTGGCAGTACACGCTGCCGTCGGGCCGCGTGACCAGCAGCTTTTCGAGCGCGTTCTCGCAGTCGCGGCGCAGCGGATGATCGTCCGGGTAGCCGAGCACGTCCATCATCTGGTAGCTGTACACGATCGGCGGAAAGATCCCGCCGAGCCCGTCCTCGCCGTTCATGCGCTCCGCGCACCACGCTTCCGCGTGCCGGATCGCACGTTGCCGCAGGCGTTTCGGCAGCAGCGGCTCCACGTGACGCACCACGCGATCGAGTGCGAGGAACGCGCGGCGCATCCCGCGCGCGGGCGGGAAGTACTGGCGCTCCTGGTCGGGCGGCGTGACGAACAGCTCGGGGATCGCGATGTTGCGCGGGTTGCGCGCACGCGCCTTCAGCGAGCACAGCACGAGCAGCGGCACCATCGTCGTACGTGCCCAGTACGCAACCTTGTACATCGAGATCGGCACCCACTTCGGGAACAGCACGAATTCGACCGGCATGAACGGCGCCGCGCGCCACGGCACCTGGCCGAAGGTCGCGAGCAGGATGCGCGTGAACACGTTCGCGCGCGCCGCGCCGCCGAGCTTCAGGATCGCGTCGCGCGCGCGGACCATGTGCGGCGCCTGCTCGCTGTCACCGGCGGCCTTCAGCGCGAAGTACGCCTTCACGCTGCACGACACGTCCGGATCGCCGTCGACGTACAGATCCCACCCGCCATGCGTGTCGAGCCGCTGGATCGCGCGCAGGTAGCGCGCCATCTGCTCCTGACGCGCGTCGTCGATCTTGTCCATGAAATGCATCATCAGGATGTATTCCGCGGTGATCGTCGCGTCGGATTCGAGTTCGAAACACCAGCTGCCGTCGGGCTGCTGAAGACGCATCAGCGCGTCGCGGCCGCGGGCGATCGCGGTGTCGAGCGCGGACCAGGAGGAGGGGGCGGGTTTATTCATGCGGCGGATCATACCATCCAGCCGGAATGTTTATCTCGAGACCGCGGGTGCTAACATCGCCGCCATGAAGAAACGCCCCGAACCCGCTTTGCACGACATCCCCGAGCCCGTCGACACGGCCGAACCGGCCGGCCCGCAGGCGTCCGGCGCACCGGCTGTGCCCGGTTCTGCGCCCGGTTCCGCGCCTGATTCCGCGCCTGATTCCGCGCCCGTCGCCGGCGTGCGGCGTAAAAAGGCGCCGGAACAGGTGCGCGCGCAACTGCTGGAAGCCGCGTCGGAAATCGCGACCCATCACGGCGTGGCCGCGTTGACGCTCGACGCGGTTGCCGAGCGCGCAGGCGTGACGAAAGGCGCGCTGCAGTATCACTTCGCGAACAAGCAGGGCTTGCTCGACGCGCTGTTCGGGCAGGCGACCGGGCGCTTCGCGACGCAGATGGCCGCACGCCGCGCGGCCGATTCGCACGGCGACGGCGCGGCGGCGCGCGCGTATCTGCATGCGGTGCTCGACACCGCGCAGCCGGCCGCGAGCACCGACGTGCTGCGCGTGCTGGTCGCGTCGATGATCACCGAGCAGGAGACGCGTGCGCGCTGGTCGGTGCCGATGCGCGAGTGGACGCGGCCGGACCCGGTGCCGCTCGAACGGGCGGCGACGCTGATGATCTGCCGGCTCGCGGCCGACGGGCTGTGGATCTCGGAGCTGCTCGACAGCGTGGAGATTTCGGCGGAACTGCGCGCGGAGATCGTCCGGCAACTCGACCGGATGACCGCGGCCGAGCCCGCGGGCACCGGCACGATCAAGGGTGAGCGCGGCCGGCGCCGCTGAGGATTCAGTCGCCGAACAGCGCGATGAGATCGGCAATACGCCGCACGCCCGTCTTCGCGAAGACCGCCTTGATCTGGCTGCGCACGGTGCTGATCTGCACGCGGTTGCATGCCGCGTACTCGGCCGGCGTCAGGCCGCCGGCAATGCCGGTCGCGACGGCCATTTCCGCGCGGGTGAGCGAGAACGGACGCCGGTCCGCGTCGGGCCGTGCGAGGCGCTGGAACGGGCGGCGCAGCAACAGCATCGCGAGCGGGCGCGTGTCTCGATCGAGCGGCGCGGTCAATTGCGGCTTCAGCGGCACGACATGAAGTTCAAGCGTCGGGCGTTGCTCGCGGTCGAGTGCATAGAGCGGCAACGGATCGACACTCGGCTGCGGCGAACACGCATCCCTGACCCGCTGCGCGAGCTGCGCCGCAACCTGCGGCGCCCACGGCACGAGCCGATCGGCCTGTGCGCGCAGTTCCGTCGACGATTCCAGCAACGCGATCGCCGCTGCATTCAGATAGCGCACGTGCAACGTGTCGTCGACGACGATCACCGCGCGCGGCAGCGCATCGAGCGCCGCGGCCATCAGCGGCGCGCGGCTCGACGCCGGCGCGGCCGCTTGCCGGATGCGAAATACGTTCGGCAGATGATCGAGCACACGCTGCAATTCGCGTGTCGTGTGCGTGTCGTACGGCCGGTGATCGACCGGACGGTGCACGGCGAGGATCAGCCGTCGATTGCCGTCGAGCCGCATGCCGCCGCACGAATAGCGCAGGCCTTCGCGAATGTAGAAGTCCTGATAATACTCGCTGCGTGCGATTACGCGATCGGGCAGGAAGCGGTGCATCGGATACATGCGGCCGGCCGGTTCGCGCATCAGCACGCCGCGCGCGAGATCGAGATCGTGATAGTGGCTCGCGTACGCGTCGGCCCAGCCCGAGCCGTAGCCGGCGAAGCGGTATTCGAGGAAGGTGCCGGTGCGCGCGTCGTGCACGAAGCAGTTCGCCGCCCGCGCGTCGGCGAGCGCCATGAGGGCCTTGAGCGCGACGTCCCATTGTTCGGGATCGACGGCGGCCGTGTAGAGCGCCGCGATCGACTCGTCGGCCGAGCAAATCCTTGACATCCCCGTTCCCCGGTTGCCGCACGCGCTACGTTGCGCGTGTCGTCGCATCGCGTTCGCCGGGTCGGGCATGCCGGCGTGTCGCGCGGATGCGGTGCGATCGATTCTAGCAAGCGTCCTCAATTTTGGGGATGCCGCCGCGATGCAGAGTGTCTACGATCGGCAACGAAGAGAGGGGCCGTGGACGTGACACGCGCGGCACGACATTGATTGGACGATATGAAGAAAAGCGTCGTGCTGCCGGGTGTTTTTCTGACATACGACGCGCGTACCGTGAAGCGAAACGAGGACGACGCGTCGAGCGAAAGGACCATGCGGCGATGCGCCGATGAAGACAGGCCGGGTGCTGTGTTTCGGGGAGTGGCAAGCACATGCTGACGAGAGACTATGTGGAGCGCGAGCTCTCTCATATCGAGAGAATGGTCGCGCTGCTGGAAAGCGATGCCGATACCGGCGCGGCGGTGATGCCGGTTGCGATGCGCGTGAGTCACCCGAGTTACTGGCGCGCGCGGATCGAGGCGCTGCTGGCGATTCCCGGCATGCCGCGCCATCTGACGACGCTCGGCAATGCGCTGCTCGCGAAGATCGACGGGATGGAGTCGCGGCCGGCGTCGGCGAAGCCCTGAACGGATGGATGTGCGCGGCCCGGGACGTCCTGCGCGCGCCCGCCTTTATCCATTATCGAGATAGTCCATATTCCGGATATCGCGTTGCGGGATAGCGCGCGTCGCCGCCACACTTGCGCAAAATCAATCCCAACCGGAGACATTCATGCGTACGCAAGTCGGCATCATCGGCGCCGGGCCCGCGGGCCTGCTGCTTTCCCATCTTCTTCATCTGCGCGGTATCGAGTCGGTCGTGCTCGAGTCGCGCAGCCGCGAACAGATCGAATCCACCATCCGCGCCGGCGTGCTCGAACAGGGCACGATGGACGTGCTGACCGAATCGGGGGTCGGCGACCGGATGAAAGCGGAAGGCGCGCTGCATCACGGGTTCGAACTGGCATTCGAAGGCAAGCGCCGCCGCATCGATTTGACTGAGCTGACCGGCAAGGCGATCACCGTCTATGCGCAGCACGAGGTGCTGAAGGATCTCGTGGCCGCGCGCGTGGCGGCCGGCGGCGCGCTGTACTTCAACGTGTCCGGGACGACGATTGCCGGCATCGAGACCGATGCGCCGTCGATCCGCTTCGTGCACGACGGCGTCGAACAGACGCTCGACTGCGACTTCGTGATCGGCTGCGACGGCTCGCAGGGCGTGTCGCGCACGATGATCCCCGCCGCCTTGCGGCAGGACTACGAGCGCGTGTTTCCGTTCGGCTGGTTCGGCATTCTCGTCGAGGCGCCGCCGTCGTCGGACGAGCTGATCTATGCACGCCACGAACGCGGCTTCGCGCTCGTCAGCACGCGCTCGCCGAACGTGCAGCGCATGTATTTCCAGTGCGACCCGAAGGATTCGGTCGACCAATGGTCCGACGATCGCATCTGGGCCGAGATGCACGCGCGCGTCGACTCCGCCGATGGCCGGCAGGTCGTGGAAGGGCGGATTTTCCAGAAGAACATCGTCGGCATGCGCAGCTTCGTGTCGACCACGATGCAGCACAGCCGCCTGTTCCTCGCCGGCGACGCCGCGCACATCGTGCCGCCGACCGGCGCGAAGGGCCTCAACCTCGCGGTGTCGGACGTGCGCATCCTGACGTCCGCGCTGCAGGCGTTCTACGACGAAGCGCGCACCGACCTGCTCGACGCGTACAGCGAAACCGCGCTGCGCCGGATCTGGCGCGCCGAACACTTCTCGTACTGGATGACGCGCATGATGCATCGTCTCGACGACGCGTCGCCGTTCGAGCAGCGTTTGCAGGTGGCCGAACTCGAGCACGTGACGACGTCGCGCACGGCGGCGATGGCGATGGCCGAAAACTACGTCGGCGCGGTCGCGGTCTGACGCGCGGCAATCGAGCGGGCTGTTGCGGTCGCGGCTTTCGGGAGCCGGGACCGCGCGCATCGCCCGCACCGCGCCCGTTCACGAGCGGCCCGGCATCAGGTCGCGATGGGCCGCTTCCCTGAACTCGCCCGGCGTCAGGCCGGTCTGCTTGCGGAAATAGCGGCTGAAATATGCGCTGTCCGCAAACCCCATCTCGTGCGCGATCTGCTTCACGCTCAGATTCGAATAAACCAGATCGCGCTGCGCTTCGCGAATCAGATGCGCGTTGACGACCGCCGTCGTCGAGATGCCCAACTCCTCCCGGCACACGCGCGCAAGCTGCGCGGCCGTCACGCCGAGCCGGTCCGCATAGAATTCCACCGGCCGATGCTCGCGAAAATGCGTGTCGATCAGTTCGCGAAACCGCCGCAGCAACGTGGCGCGCCGATCGGTGCCGGCATGCGACGGCGCGGCCGCGAGATCGCTCAGGCGCGCGACATGCACGACCAACGCCACCAGCAACGCCATCCCGGCCGCGCCGCGTCCGCGTGAGGTGCTGCGGAATTCCTGTTCGAGCAATGCGAACAGCGGCATCAGCATCGACGCGCTCGCGTCCGGCTCCTTGACCGGAATCACCGCCGCGCGTTGCAGGATCGACAGCGCGCCCGGCGCGGCGGTCTTGACCAGCGTTTCGAGCGCGCGCTGCACGACCGTGATTACGAGGCCGTCGATCTGCGGCGAGAACTCGAACGCATGGACCGTCTGCGCGGGCAGCACCACGAGGCACGGCGGCGCGAACGTGTGCTTCCCGCTCTCGATCACGACATGCCCCTGCCCGCCGCGGATGTACAAAATCTGCAATAGCGCATCGTGACGGTGCGCGGCGATATGCCAGTCGTTCGGCTGGCTGCGCTCCGGTATCCATTCGAAGTTGAACGCGTCGTACCAGGGCGGACGCGCCGATTCGCCATACAGATCGTAGTTAGGGATTCTCCTCATGCCGCACGGCCTCCTGTGTACAAATTGTCCTGTTGCTTGCGGCGTTTGTCCAATTTTCGCGCGATGCGCGCTTCTATACTTTTCCCATCGACGTAGCGCTTGCCGCTGACGCAGCGCGCGACGTTCGGGCAGCGTGTGCCGGATCGAGCCGGATCTCTCAAGCTCATTTCAAGAGGATACCTAATGATATCGCAGGAGAACAATCAACATCAGGACTGGCTTCGTCTCGACGGGCAGGTTTGCGTCGTGACGGGGGCCGCGGGCGGCATCGGCACGTCGATCGTCGAAACGTTCGTGGCGGCCGGCGCGCGGGTCGCGCTGCTCGACCGCGACGCGGACGGCACCATCGCGATCGCCGAGCGGCTGCGCGCGGCCGGCGGCGACGTCGTCGCGATCGGCTGCGATATCGGCGACGCCGCAAGCGTGACCCAGGCCGCCGAACGCGTGGAGCGCGATTTCGGTCCCGCCGACGTGCTCGTGAACAACGCCGGCCTGTTGCGTGCCGGCGGCATCGAGACCATCGGCCTCGACGCATGGAACGCGATGCTGCAGGTCAATCTCACCGGCTACATGTTGTGTTCGCAAGCGTTCGGGCGCGCGATGCTCGCGCGCGGCTCGGGTGTGCTGGTACATGTCGCGTCGATCGCGGCGCGCCACCCGCAGACGTACAGCGGCGCCTACAGCGCGAGCAAGGCGGCGGTCGCGATGCTCGCGCGGCAACTGGCGGCGGAGTGGGGGCCGCGCGGCATCCGCAGCAATACCGTGTGCCCGGGCATGATCCGCACGCCGCTGTCGGAGTCGTTCTATGCGAGCGGCGACATCGAGGCACGCCGCAGCGCGATGACCGCGAGCCGCCGCATCGGCCGGCCCGACGACATCGCGAACGTCGTCGCGTTTCTCGCGAGCCCGCGTGCGGCATACGTGAATGGCGCGGAACTGGTGGTCGACGGCGGCCTCGACGCGATGCTGATGGATCTCGTGCCGCGGCCCGGCTACGACGCCGGTGCCGGCGCACGCTGATTCGGCGACCTTGCCGTGCTGCACGCACGACGCGCAGCGCGAGCCCGGCGACGCACAGTTATTCAAGAGACGGAGGAAGACATGATGAACGATCAGCAGCGTTCGAAGCACGTCACGTGCGATCTGCTCGTGATCGGCTCGGGAGCGGGCGGCTTGTCCACCGCCATTACCGCGCGCAAGGCGGGGCTCGACGTGATCGTCGTCGAGAAGGAAGCATGTTTCGGCGGCACGACCGCGTTTTCCGGCGGCGTGCTGTGGATCCCCGGCAATCGCCATGCACGCGCAAACGGCGTGCAGGATACGCGCGATGCGGCCCGCACGTATCTGCGCGGCGAGACGGGCGCGTTCTACGACGATGCGGCGATCGACGCGTTTCTCGAGCACGGCCCGCGCATGCTCGATTTCTTCGAGCGCGAGACGGACGTGAAATTCGTGCCGACGCTGTATCCCGACTATCACCCGGACATGCCCGGCGGCGTCGACATCGGCCGCTCGGTCGTCGCCGCGCCGTACGATGCGCGCGGGCTCGGGCGCGATCTCGAGCGCCTGCGTCCGCCGTTGAAGACGATCACGTTCATCGGGATGATGTTCAATTCGTCGAATGCGGACCTGAAGCACTTCTTCAACGCGACGCGCTCGCTTCGGTCGGCGTGGTACGTGACGAAGCGGCTTGCCGCGCATCTGAAGGATCTCGCGCTGTACCGGCGCGGCGTGCAGATCACGAGCGGCAACGCGCTCGCTGCGCGCCTCGCGAAGTCCGCGCTGGATCTCGGCATTCCGATCCTGACGAACACGCCCGCACGCGAACTCGTCGCGGACGGCGCGCGCATCGCCGGCGCAACGGTCGGGGCCGACGGCGCGACGTATCGCATCACCGCGCGCCGCGCGGTCGTGCTCGCGAGCGGCGGCTTCTCGCACGACGTCGCGCGCATCGCGCGTGCTTATCCGCACGTTGCGCGCGGCGGCGAGCATGTATCGCCGGTGCCGGCCGGCAACACCGGCGACGGCGCGACGCTCGCCGAGCGCGCGGGCGGCCGCGTCGAGATCCGCTGTCCGCAACCGGCCGCATGGATGCCCGTCTCGCGCGTGCCGCTCGGCGACGGCCGCTTCGGTGTGTTTCCGCATCTGCTCGATCGCTACAAGCCCGGCGTCATCGGCGTGACCCGCCGCGGCACGCGTTTCACGAACGAATCGAATTCGTATCACGACGTCGGCGCCGCGATGATCGCAGCATGCCAAGGTGAGACCGAGACGGCGATGTGGCTCGTGTGCGATCACGCGACGATCCGCAAATACGGGCTCGGCTTCGCGAAACCCGCACCCGTGCCGCTCGGGCCGCTGCTGCGCAACGGCTATCTCGTGCAGGGGCGCACGCTGGCCGAACTCGCGCAGCGCGCCGGCCTCGATGCGGCGAATCTGGAAGCGACCGTGCGACGCTACAACCGCGAAGCCGCGCGCGGCGAGGATCCCGAATTCGGCCGCGGCACGACGTCGTTCAACCGTTATCTCGGCGACGCCGACCATCGTCCGAATCCGTGCGTGGCGCCGCTCGGCGACGGGCCGTATTACGCGCTGAAGGTCGTGATGGGTGACCTCGGCACCTTCGACGGCATCCGGACCAACGTGGTCGGCCAGGTGCTCGCCGCCGACGACCGGCCGATCGCCGGCCTGTATGCGGTCGGCAACGATCGCGCCAGCATCATGGGCGGCAACTATCCGGGCGCGGGGATCACGCTCGGGCCGATCATGACGTTCGGCTATCTGAGCGCACGCCATATCGTGGGGCTGGCCGATCTTGGCGACCTGCCCGATCTGCGTGACCGACTCGATCTTGCCGAGCCGACATCATCGGCCGCCGAGCCGACGCCACCCGCCGCCGCGCGCGCGACCGCCTGAACCCGGAGCCGACCATGACTACCGCGAAAGCCTTCATCGACCATCGCATCTATACGATCCGCCCGCGCGGCATGGCGGAGTTCATCGAGATCTTCGACCGGCTCGCGATGCCGATCCAGGTCAAGTATCTCGGCGCGCCCGTCGGCTTCTACATGAGCGACATCGGCGCGTTGAACCAGGTCGTCCATCTGTGGGGCTACGACAGCATCGCCGACTACGACGCGCGGCGCACCGCGCGCGATGCCGATCCGGACTGGCCCGCGTATCTGCAGGCGTCCGGCCACCTGATCGTCGCGCAGGAGAGCCGCATCATCCGCCGCGTCGAGCTCCCGAGCCTCGCGTACCTGACGCGCTGAGCCGATGACGATGAAACCCGGACCCGACACGGACGACACCCCGCTCGCGTGGCGATCGTCACGGGCGGCGCGGACGGCATCGGCCGGGCATGCGCGATGCGGTTGGCCGCCACGGGCTGTCGCGTCGCGTTCGCCGGCCTGCAAGGGCGCCGGATTCACGACGAAACCATGACCATGAACAGGTCCGCGCGGGCGGTGCATCGGCACCGTCGTGCGACCGGACCGAAGGAGACATACGATGAAAACCCCCACGCGTACGCTCGACGTGCAGTCGTTCATCGACGCCGAGCGCTTTTCCCCCTGTCAGTGGCTGATCCTGATCCTGTGCTTCCTGGTCGTGGCCGCCGACGGCTACGACACGGCCGCGATCGGCTTCATCGCACCCGCGCTCACACACGACTGGGGCATCGCGCGCAGCGCGCTCGGCCCGGTGATGAGCGCGGCGCTGGCCGGGCTCGGCATCGGCGCGCTCGCCGCCGGCCCGTGCGCGGACCGGCTCGGCCGCAAGACCGTGCTCGTGCTGTCGGTCGCGTGTTTCGGCGCGTGGAGCATGGTGTCCGCGCATGCGCAGTCGATCGAAGCGTTGACTGCATTCCGCTTCCTGACCGGGCTCGGCCTCGGTGCGGCGATGCCGAACGCCGTCACGCTGATGTCGGAGTACGCGCCGGCCCGGATCCGCGGTGTGGCCGTCAACGCGATGTTCTGCGGTTTCTCGTGCGGGCTTGCGGTGGGAGGCGTCACGTCCGCATGGCTGATTCCCCATTTCGGCTGGCAAAGCGTGCTGACCGCGGGCGGCATCGGGCCGCTCGCGCTGGCGGTCGCGCTCGTGATGCTGCTGCCCGAGTCCGCGCAGTATCTCGCGGCGCGACCGGGCACGCATGCGCGCATCGCGCGCATCCTCGCGCGGATCGCACCGCGCGAGCGCTTCGACGACTGCACGTTCGTGGCCGCCGGCGCGCGAGCGCAAACGGGCGGGGCGTCCGCGCTCGCGCAGGTCGTATCCGCGCAGTTCCGTTCGCGCACGCTGATGCTGTGGGCGGCCTATTTCATGGGACTGCTGATCTATTACCTGCTGACCAACTGGATGCCGACGCTGCTTCGCGACGCCGGTTTCAGCGCCGAAGGCGGCGCGCTGATGACCTCGCTGTTCCCGCTCGGCGGCGTGCTCGGCAACCTCGGCGCCGGATGGCTGATGGACCGCTTCAATCCGAACCGGACGATCGTCTGCGCGTATGTCGTGGCGGCGCTGCTGGTGCTCGTGGCGAGCCGCACGATCGGGCATGCCGCATGGCTCGGCACGCTGATTTTCCTGTGCGGCACCGTGGTGACGAGCGCGGTGACGTCGATGTCGGCCTATGCGGCGAGCCTGTATCCGACGCGCTGCCGCGCGACGGGCGTGGCATGGATGCTCGGCATCGGACGAATCGGCGGCGTGGCCGGTGCGTTCGCCGGCGCGATGCTGATGGGGCTCGGCTGGCACTTCGGCGACGTGTTCAGCCTGCTGGCGGTGCCGGCGCTCGCCGCGGCCGGTGCGTTGTACATGATCGGCCATTGCCGCACGGAGATCACGGAACAGGAGCGCGCGAGCGGGGCGGCCGTGCAGCAGCACTGATCCAGCAGGCGCGCGGTTGCAGCGCGCAGCGCGAATGAAAAAAGCCACGGAATGCTCCGTGGCTTTTCCTTGTCGTCACGCAGCCGTTTCATGGCTGCGTACCGAACGGTTTCGTGCGAACGCGCTTACGCGATGCTCTTCGACCAGTTCGCGTACCAGTTGCGGAACAGCGTGTACTGCGCTTCCGCGTAGTTGCGCTGCGCGTCGCTCAGGGCGTCGGTTTCGTTGAAGTGCAGCGTGTATTCCTTGTCGCCGTTCAGCACCATCAGGTGCTTGTAGAACAGGACCAGGTCGCAGCCTTCGTCGAACGACGACAGCACGGCCAGCGCCGCTTCCAGTTCCTTCGCACGCACGCGCGCCACTGCGTCGCCTTGCGCGGCCTTCTTGCACAGGTCGACCAGTTGCAGCACTTCGCGCGGCAGCGCGTTGCCGATACCGGTGATCGCGCCTGCGGCGCCGCAGTTCACGAAGCCGTGGAAGACCTGCGTGTCGACGCCGGCCATCAACGTCACGCTGTCGTCCTGCGACGTGATGTTCTCGGCTGCGTAGCGCATGTCGGCGGCGCCGCCGAATTCCTTGAAGCCGATCAGGTTCGGGTGCTGGCGACGCAGTTCGAAGAACAGGTCGGCGCGGGTCGCGAAGCCGTAGTACGGGCTGTTGTAGATCACGGCCGGCAGGTTCGGCGCGGCGTTCAGGATCGCGGCGAAGTGCGCCTTCTGGGCCGCCGGCGACGCGCCGCGCGACAGCACGCGCGGGATCACCATCAGGCCGTGTGCGCCGACCTTCGCGGCATGCGCGGCGTGCGACACGGCTTCCTTCGAGTTCACCGCACCGGTGCCGACGATCGTCGGGACGCCGGCTTCGACCAGGCGCGCGACGCCTTCCTGGCGCTGCGCTTCGGTCAGCAGCGGCCAGTCGCCCATCGAGCCGCAGTACACCACCGCGCGCATGCCGAGTGCAATCAGTTCCTTGCCCTTCTTCACCAGCGCGTCGAAATCCGGCTGACGGTCAGCGGTGCACGGCGTCATCAGGGCCGGAATGGTGCCGGTAAAAATGTTGTCGCTCATCTCGTTTCCTCACAATCAGATAGGGTCAACTGCCATTGCTGGCAACCTGGGCTGTACGCGCGCTCGCCGTCTCGTCGGTGCTGCATGCGATCCGGACGGCGGCTGGCCGCCTCTTGTTTGCCTCGGTGCCGAAACGTTGCCTCCGGTTTCGCCCGAGAGTCAGCCATCGACGGAAGTCATTCTAGCCAGTCCGCATATTTTATACAATATAAAATAAAAAGGGCGTGACGAAGGTCGTCGTGCCGGAGCCGCGGGAAGGGTGACGAACCGCGCCGCCGCGGCTTTGGGCGGGGGCGACGGACGATCCCGTCGACACCGGAAAATTCACGCAACGCCCCGCCCGTCGGCCCGCGAGCCGCGGTCAGCGTCCCGTAGACAAGTCCCTGCCGTACTTTCCTCTGACCAGAAACATCGCGCTCGCCGGCTCGGAACCTGACGGCCGGATGCCGCCCGGCGTGTCGCATTTCTGCCGAAAGCTTTTTTGAGATTGCGTGGATTGTGTATTGGATATTGTATAAAATCTTTCGACGTGCTTACGCGCGAACCCGGCCCGCCAAGGGAAATGGAAGACAACGAGAGGAGATACGGAGATGACAAGTCAGGTCGGCGAGGCAGTCTCGCCCGGTAGTGCAGCAGCCGTGCAGGACACGGCGTCGAAGCGGGAATTGAAGCGGGTCGTCGCGGCGTCGATGGTCGGCTCGGTGGCGGAGTGGTACGAGTTCTTCCTGTATGGAACGGCGTCGGCGCTGGTGTTCGGCACGCACTTCTTCAAGAAGACCGGCAACCCGATCGACGGCCTGCTCGCCGCGTTCGCGCTGTATGCGGTGGGATTCGCCGCGCGCCCGATCGGCGGGCTGGTGTTCGGTTACTACGGCGACAAGTTCGGCCGCAAGTATCTGCTGCAGGTGAGCCTGATCGTGGTCGGCGTCACGACCTTCCTGATGGGGTGCCTGCCGACCTTCGATGCGATCGGCTACTGGGCGCCGGTGCTGCTGGTGTCGCTGCGCCTGATCCAGGGCTTCGCGTTCGGCGGCGAGTGGGGCGGCGCGATCCTGCTGGTCAGCGAACACAGCCCGGACAACCGCCGCGGCTTCTGGGCCAGCTGGCCGCAGGCCGGCGTGCCGGCCGGCAACCTCGTCGCGACCATCATCCTGCTGGTGCTGTCGAGCTCGCTGTCCGAGGCCGACTTCCTGGCGTGGGGCTGGCGCGCGGCATTCTGGTTCTCGGCGGTGGTCGTGCTGATCGGTTTCTGGATTCGCCGCAAGGTCGACGATGCGCCGATCTTCAAGGAAGCGCAGGCGCGCCGCGCGCAGAAGCAGGAAAAGCAGCTCGGCGTGGGCCACGTGCTCAAGTATCACTGGCGGCAGGTGCTGATCGGCATCGGCGCGCGGTTCGCCGAGAACATCCTGTATTACATGGTCGTCACGTTCTCGCTGACTTACCTGAAGCTGCTCGTCGGCTTCGACACCACGCGGATCCTGAAGCTGATGTTCGCCGCCAACGCGATTCACTTCTTCTTCATCCCGCTGATGGGGCTGATGTCGGATCTCGTCGGGCGCAAGCCCGTGTATCTGACGGGCGCCGTGCTGACCGCCGGCTGGGGCTTCGTCGCGTTCCCGATGATGGATACCGGCAACGACCGGATCATCATGGCCGCGATCGTGCTCGGCCTGTTCATCGAATCGATGACGTACTCGCCGTATTCGGCGCTGATGACCGAGATGTTCCCGACCAACGTGCGCTATACCGCGCTGTCGCTGTGCTACCAGGTCGCGCCGTTGATGGCCGGCTCGCTTGCGCCGCTGATCGGGCTGTCGCTGCTCGAGCGCTATCACTCGTCGACGCCGATCGCGTTGTATCTCGTCGCGGCCGCGCTGATCTCGATCGTGTGCGTCGGGCTTGCGAAGGAAACGCGCGGCAAGTCGCTGCGCGAGGTCGATGCGGAGGCGAGTCGGCGCACGCACGTGTGAGGCGAGTGATCGACGACTGATTGCACGCACGGAAGCCACCCGCGAGGGTGGCCTTTTTTGTGGTTCATCGAGGATTTCCGGGGAGCGCGGGGAAGACGGCCGGCGTTCGGTTCACTACGGTCGTCACTGATTGCGCCCGGCAGCGGCCATCGACGGGTGCTTGTCGAGGGGGGATCGAATCTGTCGTAGCGCACTGCACTGCGTTCGCTCGTTCCCGGTGCTGTCGCGCATGCCGTCGAATGGCGACGTGTCGGCAACGGGCGTAGCATTCAGACATGCGGCCGGTCGCGATGCTCACTGCCTGATCGGCGGCACGCCTGGTCCGGCCGCAGCCGGCCACCTATGACGGCCCGGCAAAGGAGCCTCGATGCGCTCGCAAGCAACGTCCGTCCCACGCCTGAGACGCTACGGGATCGCGGCTGCAATCGTCGTCGCCTGCCTGATCGTCGTCGGGCGCGTCACCGGTCTCCTGGTCGACTGGCTCTGGTTCGCGTCGATCGGCTATGCCGGCGTCTTCTGGACGATCCTGTCCGCGAGGGTGCTGCTGTTCGTCGCGGTGTTCGCCGTGTCGGCGGCCGCGATCGGCGCGTCGGGGTGGCTCGCGCATCGTCATGCCAGGCCCGTCGATGTCTGGCAGGTAGCGGACGCTTCGTCGACGCGTGCGGAGGATGTCCTGCGGGCGCTGGCGGGGGAGGTCGCGTCGCGCATTCCCTGGCGCGCGGTCATCGCCGCGGGTGCCGTCTTTCTCGGGCTTGCGATCGCCGCCGGTGCGATGTCGAGCTGGGATGTCGCGCTTCGTTTCCTGCAGCGGGTGCCGTTCGGCGCGCGCGATCCGATCTTCGGCAAGGACATCGGTTTCTATCTGTTCGCGCTGCCCGTCTGGATCCTGCTGAAGAACCTGCTGCTGCAACTGGTCGTCTGCTGCGCGATCGTCGCGGGCGGCGTCTACTGGCTGCGCGGCGACATCATGCTCCGCCCGCCGAAGGGGCTTTCGTCGGCCGCCGCGGTTCACGGGTCGGCGCTACTGGCACTGTTCTTCCTGCTGAAAGCCTGGTCCTGGTGGCTCGAACGCTTTCTGCTGCTCTACGACAACAACGGGGTCGTGGTCGGCGCCGGTTATACGGATATCCACGTGATGCTGCCGGTGCTGTGGCTGCTCGTCGGCCTCGCCGTTGCGTCGGCCGTTGCGATGCTGGTCAACCTGCGCCGGCCCGGCTATCGGTTGCCGGCCGCCGCGATGCTGCTCGTGTTCGGCACGTCGTTCGCGCTCGGCATCGTCTATCCCGCGCTGTTCCAGCGCTTCTACGTCAAGCCGAGCGAGCTGCAGCTCGAGACGCCCTATATCCAGCACAACATCGCGTTGACGAGGCAGGCTTACGGTCTCGCGCAGATCGAGGTCAAGCCGTTCGCGGCCGAGCAGGGCCTGAACATCGCGTCGCTGCAGGCCAATCGCGCGACCGTCGACAATATCCGCCTGTGGGATGTGCAGCCGCTGATGGATACCTATGCGCAGTTGCAGGAGATCAGGACTTACTACAAGTTCTTTTCCGTGGATATCGATCGCTACCGTCTCGACTCCGGCTACCGGCAGGTCATGCTGTCGGCGCGCGAACTGGAGCAGTCGATGCTGCCGGAGAACGCCCGGACCTGGGTGAACCTGCATCTGCTGTTCACCCACGGCAACGGCATCGTGATGTCGCCGGTCACGGAGAAATCCACGGAAGGCTTGCCGTCGCTCTATCTGCACGACATTCCGCCCGTCGCCGATGGCGGGCCGGCGATCGACGAACCGCGCATCTACTTCGGCGAAGGCGGGCAGGGCTATGTGATCGTGAAGGGCAGCGTGCCCGAATTCGACTACCCGAAGGGGGACAGCAACGTCTACACGTCGTACAGCGGACGCGATGGTGTCGCGATCGGCGGCGCGGTGCGGCGCAGCCTGTTCGCATGGCAGTTCGGCGATCCCAACATCCTGCTGACGCACTACATCACGAACGAGAGCAGGATCCTCTTTCACCGCAACATCCGGGACCGGATCCGCACGATTGCACCGTTTCTCGCGCTCGACCACGACCCCTATGTCGTGGCAAGCAACGGACGCCTGTTCTGGATGCAGGACGCCTATACGACCAGCCAGTGGTTTCCGTATGCGCCGCCCGGCACCGGCGATGGCGCCAACTACATTCGCAACGCGGTCAAGGTGGTGGTCGACGCGTACAACGGCACGGTCGACTTCTACGTCAGTGATCCTGCCGATCCGCTGGTGCGGACTTACGCGCGCATCTTCCCCGGCATGTTCAAGCCGCTCGACGCGATGCCGCAGGATCTTCAACGGCACATCCGCTACCCCGAGGATCTGTTCCTGATCCAGGCGAACCTCTACCGCGCTTATCACATGGATGCACCGGAAGTGTTCTATAACCGCGAGGACCTCTGGCAGTTTCCTCGTGCGCTCGGCGATATCGACGGGGGCGACGCCGCGAACCGGCAGATGGCGCCGTACTACACGATCATGCGGCTGCCCGGCGATGCGCAGGCCGGCTTCGTGCTCATGCTGCCGATGGTGCCGAGCCAGCGCGAGAACATGATCGCGTGGCTGGCCGCGCGTTGCGATCCGCCCGGGTACGGCAAGCTGATCGTCTACGCGTTCCCCAAGGAAAAGCTGATCTACGGGCCGTACCAGATCGAGGCGCGCATCCAGCAGAGCACGGAAATCTCGCAGCAGATCTCGCTGTGGAACCAGATGGGCTCGCGCGTGATCCGCGGACATCTCGTGGTCGTTCCGATCGAGCACTCGATTCTCTACGTGTCGCCGCTCTATCTGCGCGCGTCGTCCGGCCAGTTGCCCGAGTTGAAACGGGTGATCGCGGCCTATGGCGATCGCGTCGCGATGGAGGAAAACCTGAGCGAGGCGCTCGCGGCGCTCTTCAAGGAGACGAGGCCGGGGCCGGTGGCGGCGCCGGCCGGCGGCGCGGCGGATACGCGCGCCCGCGACGCGCTGGCCCATTACGATCGTGCGATCGAGCGGCTGAAGGCGGGGGATTGGGCCGGCTTCGGCGCGGAACTCGATGCGCTCCGACCATTGCTCGAAGCGCTGGGCGCCGCCCGCGGGGATCACAAGCCGTGAGTGAGGCGCAGCTGAGCGGGCGTGGGCGTGATCGACCGCGGTCAAGCAGTTGTCGTGTCGTTCCCGGCGCGCACGTTGGCCTGAATCGGGACCGGGAGCGGAAAGCGGGCCGGCAGCCGGCTCGTCGTCCCATGCATCGAGCGAACCGACCAACCCGTCAGGTCAGCGGCGGCGCGTGGCCATGATCCTCCAGACTTCGCGCGTCGTCGTATTCCCGCGAAATATCCTTGTTCGTGTAGTCGCCGAGCTTCGATGCGGCGACCAGGCTCAGCACCGCACATATCAGCACGTACACCGCGATCGCATACCCCGAATGGTAGTAGGCAAACAGCGCGGTCGCGATCAGCGGTGCCGGGCCGCCCGCAATGACCGAAGCGAGCTGATAACCCATCGACGCACCGCTATACCGCAACCGCCCGGTAAACGACTCGGCGATCAATGCCGCCTGCGGTCCGTACATCATCGAATGCGGGACCAGCGACAGCACGATGGCCGCGAAGATCCACGCCGGATTCCGGCTGTCGACCATCGCGAAGTAGAGGAATCCGAATATACCGACGGAAACCGCACCGATCATGTACATCCGCCGCCGCCCGATCAGGTCCGACACGTGGCCGAACAGCGGAATGGTGACGAATTCGACCACGGACGCCACCAGCACCGCCGTCAGCAGCAGCTCGCGCGTGACGCCCAGCGCCGTGATCCCGTAAGTGAACACGAACGCCGTGAAGATATAGAACGGCGCCTGTTCGGCCATCCGCGCGAACGCCGACAGCACGATATCCGTCGGCTGCTTGCGCAGCACTTCGAGCATCGGCGCCTTCTCGATCCGGCGCTCGGCCAGCAGTTTCGCGAAGATCGGCGTCTCGAGAATGTTCAGGCGGATATAAAGCCCGATCGCGACCAGCAGGATGCTGAGGACAAACGGCACGCGCCAGCCCCACGTGAGAAAACTGCCGCCGGACAACCAGCTCATGGCCAGCACGGCGAGGTTGGCGAGGAACAATCCCGCCGGCACGCCGAACTGCGGCCACGACGCGACGAAGCCGCGATGCGCATTGGTGCGCGCCCACTCCATCGACATCAGGACCGAGCCGCCCCATTCGCCGCCGACGCCGACGCCCTGGATGAAGCGCAGCACCGTGAGGAGAACGGCGCCCCAGATGCCGATCGTCGCGTAGGTCGGAACGAAGGCCACGGCGAACGTCGCGAGCCCCATCAGCAACAGGGTCACGATCAGCGTGGCCTTGCGGCCGATGCGATCGCCGTAGTGGCCGAAGATCGCCGCGCCGACCGGCCGCGCGACGAAGCCGACGGCATAGATCAGGAACGCCTGAAGCGTGCCGACGAGTGGATGGGATTGGGGGAAATACAGCTTTGCGAAGACCAGGCCGGTGACCGTGCTGTAGAGGAAAAAGTCATACCATTCGATCGTGGTGCCAATCGTGCTGGCGATGACGGCGCGGCGCAACTGGCGCCGGGCTTCCTCGTCGGAGAGGGGCGTGGCCGCGGATTGCATGGCAGCCATTTTGGTATCTCCCGGAAAAGGGCGATAGAGAAATAAACCATACGCCCGGCGACAGGTTTCAGCAAGCGCAGGCCACGAATGGATTGCAGGGCGCTCAAGACTTTCAATAAGAAGTCCTGATATATAGACAGATCAACCGCCCGTGCGCATGCATGTCGATGAACGCGCGGTTGCACGATGGCTCGGTGATTTCCGTCGATTGAAGATGCGCGCATTTGCAGTACGCGATCCGCAGCGATTCCCGGTTTCGTGAGAAGGCACCGGTGCGGTGCCGGTCGAAACGGCGGCCGTCGAATCGTGGAGTAGTATTCCCACCATGTCCAGGTTATGGCTCGGCCTCCACGGCGCATAGCCAACCCGTCCGCGGCGAGGGCGGCAGGCTCGTCAAAGGATTTGGAAGCTGCTTCAACGATACGTATGGTGGCGTCGGCCGTGACGACGGCATTGATGGGAGTGCGTCATGTCAACCGAGTGGAAGCAGCGCGTCAGACTGTTCATCCAGCGCTTCTGGCAGCCGACCAGTGCGTGCATGACCTGCATGCCGGGGAGCTGGGGCAACATCATGAGCCTCGCCCACTGGTCGATTGCATTTCATACCGGTCTGTTTACCGGACTCCTGGCGGTACTGCTGACCTTCACGCCCGCGGCGAAACTCTACGCGCATCGATACGGCAATGCGGTGATCGTCGGCGTCCTGACGACGTTGGGCGACGCCTACTCGCACACGAGTCACTACCGTATCCCCTATGTCGAGCACATCGTGACGGGTGCGATTTCAGGTCTCCTGACGCTGGCGGCTTCATATCTGTTCGAAGACCGCGCGCGACGCCTTCGGGCGGTATGGGCCCGGGTGTTCGGATAGCTTGTCCGCTGACTTTCCGAGCCCGCCGGGCCGAACGGCAAGAGGCTCCCCGGTGAGGCTGCGCTTCGCCGGCGCGCAGCCGCACCCCGCCCGCCGCCAGAGCGGCGACGGTCCTCCCCGACAGGTCGCGTCAACGCGAAGCCGCGCCGTCGCGCGGCGACGATCCTCGACAGCCGACGAGGTTCAGGCTGCTGCCGCGATTTGAACCGAGTCTTGCCGCTCGCCGCCCAGGATATCGACGAGATCGGTCAACATCCGCGCCAATTCACCCGTCATCAGCGTGACATCCGAGTCGAAGCGTTCGTCGTCGTTCTGCGCGGTGGGATCCGACGCCTCCTTGATCACGTCGAGCGGCGTGACACGCTTGATCGTCAGCGACGGCGTCAGCACGAAGGAGATGCGGTCATTCCAGGTCATCGCGAGGCGCATGCATTGTTTGCCGGCCTCGATGTGCCGGCGCATGTCGTTCGCTTCCAGCGCGTGGCCGACGTATCGCACCGTGGCGCCACCTTCGCCGCTCGAGCGCAACTCGGCGTCCTGGTCCACGGTGAATCCGCCCGGCGCCTCGCCGGACAGCAGCCAGTCCGTCATCGCGGCGACCGGCGACAGCGCCACCTGGACGCCGGCGAGCGGCAATTGATCGATCGATTTGACGAGCAGGCCGCGAACGTCGTCGGCAAGTGCCTGTGCGGCCGCATCGATGACGAGCCAGCCGTTCACCGTATCGATCCACACGCGAGTATCGCGGCGAATGGTGAACGCGCGCGGCAGCAGTTCGTCGGTCACCTGCTCCTTGAGTTCGCGCAGCTGTTTTCGCCCGACCTTGAAACCCTGCTGCTCCTCGACCTCAAGCGCCCGGGCCTTGGTCACCTGATTGACGACCGACGCCGGGAGCAGCTTCTTTTCGGCGCGAAACGTCAGCAGCATCTGCCGGTTGATCGAATACACGAGCGCGCCGTCGTCACGCGGCGACGCCCATCCTGAGCGCTGCATCTCGACGCTGGTGCCCGGCTGAAACGCGTGGGGCGCGAGCCATGCTTCCATCTGATCGGGGGTAACGGACCACGGTGCCGGAAGACGATGAAGCTGAAGATTCTTGAACCACATAGGCGTGCGGGCAAAGCGCGTCATTCTATATGACGGTGACGTCTACCGGCCAGAAGCGCCGGTCGGGATGCAACATCGGCAGGCCGCTTCGATAGCTCGAGCGGCCGTTCGTCGTCGTGTCGTCAAGCGGGTTGCGCCGCCGAGAATGCGTGTGCCGCGGCCACCGTGTCCAGTGCTTCGCGCAACAGCACGATTTTGCCGTCGCGCGCCACCAGCCGCCCTGCGTACAACTGGCGATAGATTTTCCCCGTCGATGGAACGAGCGCTTCGACTTCATATTCGGCGAATACCTGCTCGGGTGTTTCGATCAGCAGCCGCACATTTCTGAACGCAAAATCCGGCACTTTCGCGAGCAGCGAGGCAATGAAGGCTTCGATCGCACCGGGTCCCTGCGCACGCGCGTCGATACCCAGTGACTTGAGATACGGCAGTTCCAGCACACCGTCGTCGGCAAACAGTGCGCCAGCCGCGCGTGGATCGCGAATCGATTCGAGGTAAGCGAAAAGCAGTTGTTTGGCGTTGTTCATGATCGGCTCGATAAAAGCGTGAATGGAAGCGATTCATTGCAGGCGCGTCGTCAGCGCAGTCGCCATCTACTGCATGGCGGCTTGCGGCGTGATGTCGTGCAGCCGGTGGAAAGGAGAATACGGTCCGGACAATATTTGCGAAACGGAATTGTTTGAAAACCATCGTTGCATGAATGCAATGACGAAACGCCGGCCGATCAACCGCGCCGACGCATCATTTTGGCCATCGCCAGGTCGGCTCGGAAAGGTGCTCGGCAAGATAATCCGACAGCACCGCGACTTTCGCGGGCCGCGCGCGCGCCGAGGGCGTGACGAAGTAAATGCCGCCCTTCGTCAGCGACCAGTCGGTCAGGATCGCTTCGAGACGACCGTCGGCCAGGTAATCGCCGGCGATGAACTCGGGCAGTTCGGCAATCGCCAGTCCGGCGAGCAGCGTGGGCAACAGCGCATCGGCGTTCGTCACGCGCAGCGGGCCCGCCGGCATCACCGGCTCTTCTTCGCCTGCGTCGTTCGTGAAGCGCCATACGGCGCTACGCGCGCGGTACGCGTACGAGAGACAGGGACGATCCGCCAGCTCGCGCGGATGGACGGGCCGTCCTTCACGCGTCAGATATTCCGGCGACGCCACCACGAATTGCGTCACCGCGCACAGCCGCCGCGCGACCAGCGACGAATCCGGAAGCGCGGCGATCCGCAGCGCGGCGTCGAACCCGTCGGCGACCAGATCGACCGACGCATCCGACAGATGCAGGTCGATCGACACTTCCGGATACGCGCGAAAGAAGCCCGGCAGCAGCGGCGCGACCCAGCGCAGCCCGTACGACATCGGCACGGCCAGACGCACCAGCCCGCGTGGCCGCACCGACATTTCGCGTGCCGAGCTTTCCGCCTCCTCGGCCTGGCGATAAATCTCGCCGGCTTTCTCGCTGATCGTGCGGCCGAACTCGGTGAGCGAGAGCTGACGCGACGTGCGATTGAACAGCCGCGCGCCCAGCCGGTCCTCCAGGCGGGCCACGCCGCGCGAGACGGTCGCGACCGACACGCCGGTCGCGCGCGCCGCGGCGGCAAACGAACCGTGCTCGGCCACCTTCGCGAACATCGCGAGCCCCTCGAAATCGGGTAGTTGAGCCATCTTTCCTCATCTTTTCATTTGTGCAACGTTTGTTTGCAATCAATTCTATTTCGAAAGGATGAGGCCGTCGATATTCTCCTCACATCGCAGTACGCGATGCAACGCAACCCACACCGATCCAACGAAAGGAGCAATACCATGGCACGCAAACTCGACAACAAGATCGCACTCGTCACCGGCGCAACCAGCGGCATCGGTCTCGCCACCGCCCAGCGCTTCGCGGCCGAAGGTGCGCACGTCTATCTCACGGGTCGCCGACAGGCCGAACTCGATGCCGCCGTAAAGGGCATTCGCGAAGCCGGCGGCAAGGCGACCGGCGTACGTTCGGATTCCACCAAGCTCGATGAGCTCGACGCGCTGTATGCGCAGATCAAGGAAGAACAGGGCCGCCTCGACGTGCTGTTCGTGAACGCCGGCGGCGGCTCGATGTTGCCGCTTGGCAGCATCACCGAAGCACACTACGACGACACTTTCGAGCGCAACGTGAAGGGCGTGCTGTTCACGGTACAAAAAGCGCTGCCGCTGCTTGCCGAGCGTGCCTCGGTGATTCTCACCGGCTCGACGGCGGGCAGCGCGGGCACCGCGGCGTTCAGCGTGTATTCGGCTTCGAAGGCAGCGGTGCGGGCCTTTGCACGCAGCTGGATTCTCGATCTCAAGGAGCGCGGCATCCGCGTGAACACGATCAGCCCGGGCGCGACCCGCACGCCTGGCCTGCTCGATCTCGCCGGCGACGATGCCGCGCAGCGCCAGGGGCTCGCCGATTATCTGGCGGCCCAGATCCCGATGGGGCGCCTCGGCGAGCCTGGCGAGATCGCGAGCGCGGCGCTGTTCCTGGCCTCGGACGACGCGAGCTTCGTGAACGGCATCGAATTGTTCGTCGATGGCGGCCAGCAGCAGATCTGAGTGCAGCCACGGCGCGCGGGTGCGGAAGACGCCGTCTGCGACGATCGCGATCCGCGCCCGGCGTGCTCGAACCGGGCTCCGTCATGATTGAACATCGGCCTTTTCTCGTGCTTGGCGCAATCCGGCGCGGCCGTGTCGACATTCGCCAGCATTTCCGCATCGGCGAATCCGGGCGCGCCGGCGATGCGCCGCTCGGTCCGCTCTACATGTTGAGCGACGTCGAGTTCGCGCCGCACTCGGGCCTTGGCCCGCATGCCCACCGCGACGTCGAGATCGTCACGTGGGTGCGGTCGGGCGCCATCACGCATGAAGACGACGCGGGCAATCGCGTGCGTCTGGTCGCCGATTCCGTCCACGTGACGAGTGCCGGCACGGCGATCCATCACGCCGAGCGCAACGACGAGAATATGCCCGCGCGGCACTTCCAGATCCGGCTGCGGCCGCGCACACCTGCCGGTACACCGCGCTGTGCGACGCGAGTCTGTTCGCCCGGATGTCGCGAGGGCCGATTCGTGACACTGGCGAGCGGCGATCCGGAGGATGTCCGCGCCGGCGCGTTGCCCATTCATGCCGATGCACGCGTGCGAATCGCGACGCTGCGTGAAGGCACTGCGTTGCGGCACGCGTTGCCGATGCCCGGTTCTGCTTATCTGGTTGTCGATCATGGCCGGCTGGACGTAGGGCCGATCAGGCTGGCGCAACGCGACGGCGTTGCCGTTCGCGATGAAACGTGGCTCATGTTGCGGGCGCGGGACGACACGGACGTCATGATCGTCGAGCGCTTGTGCTAGGGCGAGTGCTCGATCAGCGCGCGGCCGCAGCCTGGTTCATTGCCGTGCCGACTTCGAGAAAGTGCGCCGGTGAGCGTCGGGTGGCCGTATTGCGGGAACACCGGACGTCGATGCCGACGTCGCCTGTGGCGGCGACCGCCGACGCTCGCCCGCAAGGCCGCTCTGCTAATATCGTAGAAAGTATGCAATATCCAGCGCCGCGTCGGCGCTTGCCTGACCGCCATCCCCAGTCCGAACCGCAACATGAACGAGAAACGCCCCGCTCTTGTCTACGCCACGCGCGCCGAAGCCGCAGCGAATGAACTGCGCCGCCGCATCCTGACGGGGGAATACGTCGACGGCTACCAGCTTCGCCAGGATGCGCTGGCGACCGAGCTCGGCATCAGCCGGATCCCGCTGCGCGAAGCGCTCGTGCAGCTCGAGAGTGAAGGGCTCGTGAAGATCCTGCCGCACAAGGGCGCGATCGTGTCGGAGCTGTCGCCGGAGGACATCACCGAACTGTTCGAATTGCGCGCGCTGCTGGAGCCCGTGCTGCTGAAAAAGTCGATTCCGAAGCTGACCGCCGAGGATTTCGCGCGGCTCGATGCGATCCTCGACGAATACAGCGCGGTGCTGCACGCGAGCCAGTCCGGCCGCTGGGGCGAACTGAACACCGAACTGCATCATCTGCTGCTGTCGCGCGCCGACCAGCCGAAGACGGCGGCGATCGTCGCGTCGCTGCTGCAGCAGACCGACCGCTACACGCGCGTGCAGTTGTCGCTGTCCGAGGCCGCGCGCGACGTGGCCGAATCGGAGCACGCGGAGCTCGTCGCGCTGTGCCGCAAGGGCGATGCGCGCGCGGCGGCGTCGCTGCTCAAGCGTCACATCGAGCATGCGGGCGGCGAGTTGAATGCGTTTCTGCGGGACCGGCGGCTCGGGCGTTGAGGTCTTTCACGCGCCGCGCGCCGCGCGGATACCCGATTCCGGTCAATCGCGGCGTTGTAGCGCGGTCGCATTCGATCCGTGGCCTGTCCGGGCGCCGCACGCCGCCGAAGGCGGCCTGCACGCATCGCTTCCGTTTGACCGTCTAGCCGCCGCCGATCCCCTGCAGTACCTTACCCGTCCCTCCGCACACCGTGCATGGCTGTCCTTCGACCATCCCGGTGCCGCGACACACGCCGCATAGATCCTCGCCGACGCCCGGCGCATCGGGCGGCCCTTCGTCGCCCGGATTCAACGGCGTGTCCTGACGCTGTCCCGCCGGCGTTCTGGTCGTCTGCATCGCACACCTCCTTGCGTGTTTTCGATGTCGCGGCAAGCGCGCATCGCGCGTGCCTGCCGCGACGGCACGCGCCGCGGCCGATGTGCGGTGCCGCCAGCACGCGTGAGCAGGCACGCCGGCAACGATGACGCGACGCCCCGTATGACCGCGGGGCATCGTCGTCGTCACGTCGTCATTACAACGACGGCGGCCACGTCGAACCGGCCGTCGCCGACGGCAGTCAGTCATCCTATGACTGTAGAAATGGAAACGAAAGCGAGTATCCGGCTCCGGAAAACGACACGTCACCGCGCCGGCTCAAACGCGGCCTCATCTGCGGAAAACGTTTCGCCGGCTACGCGCTGAACAGGAAGGCTTTTCCCTTCGCCTCGCCGAAAACCCTCTACAGAAGCGCCTATAGGGTATGCACCAAGTGAGTTAAACGATTAACCGACGTACATTCGCTTCCACACGTCATACAACGTATGACTGCGATACGGCGAAGGCCGTGCCCCGACTGATGCGCAAGCCGCCCGGATCACCGCCAGACGACGAACAACCATCAAGGAGACTGACGATGAAGCACCGATTCACCCGCTCCCGTACCGCCCTGGCCGTCGCGCTGATGGCCGGCTTCGCGGTGTCCGCGCAGGCCCGCGTGTTCCGCTCGGCGGACGTGCACGGCGACAGCTTCCCGACCAACATGGCGGTCAAGTACATGGGCGACGAGCTGTCGAAGCTGACGGGCGGCAAGGACTCGATCAAGGTGTTCGGCAACAGCGCGCTCGGCTCCGAGAAGGACACGGTCGACCAGGTGCGGATCGGCGCGATCGACATGGCGCGCGTGAACGGCGCGTCGTTCAACGAGATCGTGCCGGAGTCGCTGATCCCGTCGTTTCCGTTCCTGTTCCGCGACGTCGACCATTTCCGCAAGGCGATGTACGGCCCGGCCGGCCAGAAGATCCTCGACGCGTTCGCGGCGAAGGGGATGATCGCGCTGACGTTCTACGAGAGCGGCGCGCGCTCGATCTACGCGAAGCGCCCGGTGCGCACGCCGGCCGACATGAAGGGGCTGAAGGTGCGCGTGCAACCATCGGACCTGATGGTCGACGAGATCAAGGCGATGGGCGGCACGCCGACGCCGATGCCGTTCGCCGAGGTCTACACGGGCCTGAAGACGGGCCTCGTCGATGCGGCGGAAAACAACCTGCCGTCGTACGAGGAAACCAAGCACTTCGAGGTGGCGCCCGACTACTCGGAGACGCAGCACGCGATGACGCCGGAAGTGCTGGTGTTCTCGAAGAAGATCTGGGACACGCTGTCGCCGCAGGAACAGGCCGCGATCAGGAAGGCCGCGGCCGATTCGGTGCCGTACTACCAGAAGCTGTGGACCGCGCGCGAGGCATCGGCGCAGCAGACGGTGACGAAGGGCGGCGCGAAGATCCTGCCGGCCGCGCAGATCGACCGCGCGGCATTCGTGAAGGCGATGCAGCCGCTGTGGGCGAAGTACGAGAAGACGCCGCAGATGAAGCAGATCGTCGACGAGATCGAGGCCACCAAGTGACCCGTCGCGCTTCCCTGAACGGCGCGGCGGCCGTGGGCGCATCGGACGCGGCGGCCGCGGACGGTGCGGCGCCGTGCCGGCCGCATGCGGCGGCGCCGCGCCTGCGCTGCGTGAACGACCTGTTGTTCCGCGCGCTGGCCGTGGTCGCGTCGCTGTGTCTCGCGGCGCTCACGGTGCTGGTGTTCTACGCGGTCGTGATGCGCTACGCGTTCGAGAACGCGCCCGATTTCGTCGAGCCGATCGCGCTGCTGCTGGTGATCGTGATCGCTATGTTCGGCGCGGCGATGAAGGTGCGCGACGGCGGCCACATCGGCCTCGACTCGCTCGTGCGGCGCCTGTCGCCGGGCCCGCGTACCGTGGTGATCGCGATCCAGCACCTGAGCCTGATCGCGTTCGCGATCGCGATCATGGTCGGCTGCGGCAGCATGGCCGCGGAGACGCTGGGCGACCGCATTCCGATCATCGGGTTGCCCGAAGGCGTGCGCTACCTGATCACGATTCCCGCGGCGATCGCCATCATCCTCTTCTCGCTCGAGCACCTGCTCGCGCTTCGTCGTTCTTCGTCGGGACAATAACGCCATGGAACTCGCGATCCTGTCCGTCAGTTTTCTGGTTTTCCTCGTGCTCGGCGTACCGGTCTCGTTCGCGCTCGGCATTTCCTGCGTGCTGACCTACCTGGTCGAAGGGCTGCCGATCGCGACCGCGATGCAGGCGATGATCTCGGGGATGAACGCGTTCTCGTTCCTCGCGGTGCCGTTCTTCATCTTCTCCGGCGAGCTGATGCTGCACGGCGGCATCGCGGACCGGATCCTGCGCTTCGCGCAGGCCACCGTCGGCCATTTCCGCGGCGGCCTTGGGATGGCCAACGTCGTCGCGTGCACGCTGTTCGGCGGCGTGTCGGGTTCGCCGACGGCCGATACCTCCGCGATGGGCGGCGTGGTGATTCCGCTGATGAAGCGCGAAGGCTACAGCGCGGCTTACGCGGTCAACGTGACGACCCACGCGTCGCTCGCCGGCGCGCTGATGCCGACGTCGACCAACATGATCATCTACGCGTTCGCCGCGCAGGGGATCACGGGCATGCTGCACGGCCAGCCGGTGAGCGGCGTGTCGATCGGCGACCTGCTGTTCTCCGGCCTCCTGCCGGTGCTGTGGGTGATGGGCTTCGTGCTCGCGGCCGCATACTGGCAGGCCGTGCGCCACGGCTATCCGCGCCGCGAGGACGGTTCGTCGGCGCTGCCGTCGTTCCCGGGCTGGTATGCGGTGCTGCGCAGCTTCGTCGGCGCGGTGCCGGGCCTGATGGTGATCGCGATCATTCTCGTGTGTGTCGCGAAGGGGATTGCGACCGCGACCGAAGCCGCCGCGATCGCCGTCGTGTACTCACTCGTGCTGACCGCGCTCGTCTACCGGACGCTGACGGCCGAGAAGCTGCGGCGCGCGCTGTCGCATGCGGCGCGCACGACGGGCGTCGTGCTGCTGCTGATCGCCGTGTCCAACATGCTGCGCTTCCAGATGTCGTACCTGGAGATTCCGGATGCGATCGAAGGGCTGCTGAAGCAGTCGACCGCCGTGCCGTGGCTGATGCTGCTGTACATCAACATCATCCAGGTGTTCCTCGGCACGTTCGTCGACATGGCCGCGCACATCCTGATCACGACGCCGCTGTTCCTGCCGATCGCGATGGCATGCGGCGTCGGGCCGGTGCAGTTCGGCATCATGCTGCTGCTGAACTGCTCGCTCGGCCTCGTGCACCCGCCGATCGGCTCGGTGCAGTTCGTCGGCTGCGCGATCGGCAACGTGTCGATCGGCGAGACGACGAAGATGGCGTGGCCGTATTACCTCGCGATCTTCAGTGCGATCAACATCGTCACGTACATGCCGTTCTTCTCCACCTGGCTGCCGAGCCTCATCAGCGGGCACGCGGTGTTCTGAGCGCGCGTTTCGCCCGTCGCGGCGCCGGACGACCGAGGTCGTCCGGCGCCGCAGTCACGTCGGCGGTTGCTTCACGCGCGGCGTGGCGCGCCATCGCGGCGGCCGCACCGGCGCCGGTCGCGTCGCGCGATCGGCGTCGTCCCGGCCGCGCGGCGCAAGTGCGCGATGCGATGCGTCGCGGCATGCGCGCCAGTCACCCGCAACGGCGGCAACCTGTGCGATGATTCGCCGCTTCGCGTTCGTCGCAGAACGCCGCGGATCGCGACGCCCGTTGCCGGGCCGCCGCTCACCGCCCACCGCATTGACATCCGGAGTCGACATGCCCGCACACATCGTTCATGGCAGTACCCTGCATTACCAGGATCACGGCAGCGGATTTCCGGTGCTGTTCGGGCATAGCTATCTGTGGGATGCCGCGATGTGGGCGCCGCAGATCGACGCATTGTCGAGCCGGTATCGCGTGATCGTGCCGGACCTGTGGGGACATGGCGCGTCGGGCCCGCTGCCTGCCGGCACGCAGACGCTCGACGATCTCGCCGCGCACGCGAGCGCGTTGCTCGATGCGCTGGAGATCGGGCAGTGCGCGGTCGTGGGGCTGAGCGTCGGCGGGATGTGGGGCGCGCGGCTCGCGTTGCGCGAACCGCGGCGCGTGCGCTCGCTCGTGCTGATGGACGCGTCGCTCGAGGCCGAACCCGACGCGACGCGGCTGCGCTACTTCGGGATGCTCGATGCGATCGCCGCCGCCGGCTGCATCGCGCCGCCGCTGCTCGATGCGATCGTGCCGCTGTTCTTCCGGCCGGACGTGAACCTGGCCGACCCGGTGCCGCGCGCCTTTCGCGCGGCGCTTGCGAACCTGCCGGCCGACCGGCTGCGGGAATCGATCGTCCCGCTCGGCCGGCTGATCTTCGGGCGGCCGGATACGCTCGCCGCACTCGCCGGGCTGGATGCCGAACGCACGCTGCTGATGTGCGGCGCGGGCGACATGGCGCGCCCGCCGTCGGAGACGGTGAAGATGGCGAGCGTGATCGGCTGCCGCCATGCGCTGGTGCCGGACGCCGGCCATATCTCGAACCTGGAGAATCCCGCGTTCGTCACGCGGACGCTGCTCGACTGGTTCGACGAGCAGCAGCTCGCGGCGGGCTGAACGCCGCACGCGATGCCGGCGGCGGGCGCCGCGCGGCATCGCGTGACGACGCAACGACTTGCGTTGCGACGTGACCGCGGCACTGCGACGTTACCGCGTCATGCGCGTTCGCCGACCGGCGTGAACTGGCGGTCGCGCACGCGGCCCGCGTCGGCACCGCGGCGAATCAGGTCCTGAGCCTCCGCACGGCTCGCGACGCACGGTGCGGAGCCGGGCAGCGGCCGGCGTGCGGACTCGCGCAGCGCGAGCACCGACACGATGCCGATGAACGATGCGCCCATCAGGTAGTAGGCCGGCATCATCAGGTCGCCGGTGCGATCGACGAGCCACGCGGTGACGAGCGGCGTCGTGCCGCCGAACAGCGATACCGACACGTTGAAGCCGATCGCGAGCGCGCCGTAGCGGATCCGCGTCGGGAACAGCGCGGGCAGCGCGGACGGCATCACGCCGGTAAAGGTCGACAGCAGCGTGCCGTAGATCAGCATCCCGCCGAACACCGGCAGCATCCCGCCGGTGCGGATCAGCAACAGCGCGGGCACCGACAGCACGAGCAGGCCGACGCAGCCGAACATCATCACCGGCTTGCGGCCGAGCCGGTCCGACAGATGGCCCGCGTAGAGCGTCATCGGCATCATCAGCACCATCACGAGCAGCACCATGAACAGGCCGTGCGTTTCGTTGAAGTGCAGCGTCGCCGACAGGTAGTTCGGCAGGTACGACAGCGCCATGTAGTCGGTCACGTTGAAGATCAGCACGAGGCCGACGCACTGCAGCAGCGGCTTCCACTGTTCGACGAGCAGCGTGCCGAACGACTGCTTCGGGCGCGATCGTTCGTCCGCTTCGCGCGCTTCGGCTTCCTTCCTGAACGCGGGCGTTTCCTCGAGCTTGAGCCGCACGTACAGGCCGACGAGGCCGAGTGGGCCGGCGATGAAGAACGGCACGCGCCAGCCCCACGACAGCAGCGCTTCCTGCGACAGCGTCGCCGTCAGGATCGCGACGGTGGCCGCGCCGAGCGTGTAGCCGATCAGCGTGCCGAACTCGAGGAAGCTGCCCATGAAGCCGCGGCGCCTGTCGGTCGCGAACTCGGCGATGAAGGTGGCGGCGCCGCCGTATTCACCGCCGGTCGAGAAGCCCTGCACGAGGCGGGCGACGAGCAGCAGCACG
>NZ_CAJPHM010000038.1:0-61986 GCF_905339955.1 Burkholderia sp. BCC1996 | reverse complement strand
CCAGTCATGTCGATAATTGAGATTATGTCAAATCATAAATTTACCCGAAAACACCCCTGAAATCCCCGCCAGACACCGCCCGAATCCTTCCTCACCGGTCACGCGCAGCCACCGCTTTTTGCAGCGTGAACCCAAGCCTCAGCAAAAACCTGCGGCACGCAATGCCCCCGACGGCCGCCCGCCAGACGCCGTCTCCAACCACCGCAAACCGCCCGCGACAGGACGATCAGGACAACCACATCCCCTGCATCTTGTGCGAGAAATGCGCGCGCTCGGCCGTCTCCATCAGCGACAGGAATTCATCCTGCATCATGTGGATCAGCGCTTCGTGGTCGCCGGCCTCGAAATACACTTCCGGCTGCTGCGCGAGATGTTCCTCGAGGAACGTCTTCATCCCGTACGCCATGCACACCGGCGGCAACGCGCCCAGGTCGCAATCCTTGAAGAGTTCGCGCAGTTCGATTTCCCTGGCGAGCACGAGATGGCGGCCGGTCTTGACCCAGAGGTCCGACAGCCGCACCGCGTGCGACGTCGGCAGCACGGCGGCGACGTAGCCTTCGTCGTCCTCGAGCAGCACGGTTTTCGCGAGGCGATCGCCGGGGATATGCGCGGCGGCGGCCGTCTCCATGCTGGTATGGCTATACGGGTGGTACACGACTTCGTACCGCGATGACTTCTGGCGCAGGCAATCCTGCAGGGTGGCTGATACAGGCATGGCACACCTCTCTGGACGAATCGGACGAACGAAGTTCGCTCCGGGTTTGTTCAGCATAGGTCGCATTGCGGCCAATGGAAACGCCCTCGCACGGCGCCCGCACCGACGCTCGCCCCGGCTTCGGCCCCCTTTTTCCGGCGCGCGCAATCCGGGCCCGGAATCCGCATGGAACATGTCTGCCTGCCCCGCCTTTCCTGAAGACACAACGAGACGCAACGGGCGGTAACGGTTCCCGTACGAGGACCCCACCACATGTGACGGCGGATCTGCGCCAGACCGTTAGTTGCATTTTAAGGAAGAGCGTCGAGACCTGAAAACCGTCGTCGTCGGCCGCCGGGGCTCGGCCGGCCACGCACCCACGAGGCCGCCGCAAACCGCGCCGACAAAGACCGAACCTCGCCCTATACTGAGCCAACACCCGCCATCCCGCGGCGGCCGATTCCGGGAGCGACCATGCATTACCAGCTGATCTACGAACTCGTCGACGATTACCTGTCCCGGCGCGAACAGTACCGCGCCGAGCACCTCGCACTCGCGCGGGCGGCAACCGAACGCGGCGAACTCGTGCTCGCAGGCGCATTGCAGGATCCGGCCGACCAGGCCGTGCTCGTGTTCGAAGGCGATTCGCCGGAAGCCGCCGAATCGTTCGCGCGCGCCGATCCCTACGTGCAGAACGGCCTCGTCAAGTCCTGGCGCGTGCGTCCGTGGCGCGTCGTGGTCGGCAAGCACGCCCCGCGCTGACGGTGCACGGGGCCACGGCTACAGCCACCCCGCCCGCTTGAAGCGCCACCACAACGCGAGATCGGCTACGACCATCACGCCGATGCAGCCGTAGAAGCCGTACTTGAGGTGCAGTTCGGGCATGTTCGCGAAGTTCATCCCGTAGATGCCGGCGATCATCGTCGGTATCGCGAACAGCGCGGCGAACGAGCCGAGCCGCTTGGTCACCTCGTTCTCCGCAAGCGAGATCATCCCGAGATTGACCTGGATCGCGGTCACGACCATCTCGCGCCGCCCTTCGATCGTCTTCACGATCCGCTGCAGGTGGTCGTACACGTCGCGGAAGTAATGCTCCATCCCGCTGCAGACCTGCGGAATGCGTCCGCCGGTGAGCTTCGCGAGCGGCTCGATCAGCGGCGCCGTGTGCTGGTGCAGCATCACGAGCCGGCGTTTCAGCGAATAGAGATCCTCGATGATCGCGCGCGACGACGCGGGCGTGGCCTTGGTGAAGATGCGGTCCTCGAGTTCCTCGAGCTCGTTGCCGAGCGTCTCGAGGATCGGGAAATAGCGGTCGACGACCTGATCCATCAACGCATAGAACACGAATGCCGACCCTTCCTGCAGCAGATGCGGCTCGCGCTCGCAGCGCTTGCGCACCGCGCGGAAGTCCTGTTCGGTATGGTTGCGGATCGACAGCACGTAGTTCGGGCCGACGAACACGTTCAGCTCGCCAACATTGAATTCTCCGTCGTGGTCGAGCTCGACCGTGTGCAGCACCGCGAACAGCGAATCGCCGTACTCCTCGATCTTCGGCCGCTGATGCCCCTTGCGGGCATCCTCGAGCGCGAGCTCGTGCAGCCCGAATTCCTCGCCCATCAGGTCGATCTCGTCCGGCGTCGGATCCTTCAGAGCGACCCATACGAAACACTCGGGTTTCGACACGTATTCGCTGATGGCGTCGATATCGATATCGGCCAGCTTGCGGCCGTCCTGGTATGCAGCACAGTTGATCAGCATGATGTCCGTCATGTTGCCGTTATCGCACCAGTTTACCGGGTTGCCGCACGGGCGGCCCGGCTTGCGCGGCACGCCGATATTGGTCATGATCGGATTGCGTGCGCCGCGGCTCGCGCACGGCATCGCTTCGACAAGTGCACGGCACGGCACGGCCGTGCCGCCCAACCTTCAAGGAGACAGACCCATGTGGTATTTCTCGTGGATACTCGGCATCGGCGTGGCGCTCGGCTTCGGCATCATCAACGCGATGTGGCTCGAGGCGGAAGTGTTCTCGCGCGACGGCAAGCGCACCGCCGCACCGCGCACGAATTCGGGGAGCCGGTATTCGTGACGCACCTGGTGTTCTTCTGCGGTCATGCCGGCACCGGCAAGACCACGCTCGCGAAGCGGCTGATCGGGCCGCTGATGCGCGCGACCGGCGAAGCCTTCTGCCTGCTCGACAAGGACACGCTCTACGGCCGCTACAGCTCGGCCGCGATGGGCGCCCTCACCTCCGATCCGAACGACCGCGACAGCCCGCTCTACCTGAAGCATCTGCGCGATCCCGAATACCAGGGCCTGCTCGACACGGCCCGCGAGAACCTCGCGCTCGGCATCGGCGCGCTCGTGGTCGGCCCGCTGTCGCGCGAAGTGCGTGACCGGCGCATCCTCGACCGCACGTGGCTCGGCATCGGGCCGGACGTCGCGCTGACGGTCGTGTGGGTCCACACCTCGGAAGACGTCGCGCACCAGCGGATCGTCGCGCGCGGCAATCCGAACGACGCGTACAAGCTCGCGCACTGGGACGAATACCGGCAACGCCGCTTCGTGCCGACCGGCCACGAATGCGACGGCATCGTGATGTTCGACAACACCGCACCGTCCGACGCGGACATCGATGCGCTGCTGTACCGCATCGTGCCGCCCCCGCCGGCGGCAACGATCGTCCCGCCGCTGCCCGCCTGAGCGGCGCGCACCGCCCTGCTCCTCGTCGCTTCACCATGTCGCGTGAAGGCATCGCGACGCAACGTGTCGATTCGGCCGACGGCAATGCGATCCGTGAAGCCGTGACGGGCTTCGACGCGCTCGTCAAAAAAAACGCCGGAAGCGCTGTTGCGCTCCCGGCGTCGCACGGCCCTCGTGCCTGAGACCGATCGTCAGGCGACTTCGTGCACGCGCTCCATCGTGCCGCCTTCGTACAGCTTGCCGAAGCGGTTCGCGAGGAACGCCTTCAGCGACACCTTTTCCTGCGGGATGAAACCGCTTTGCGGCAGCTTCTTTTCGCGGAACAGATCCAGCACCGCGCACATCGCGCCGGCCGTCGTGATCTGGATAGCGCTCATGTGCATCCCGCACACGTCCTTCGCGAAGATCTTGCGGGTGAACACGTCCTGCACGAGCTGGCCGTCCTTCACGCCCGTCACCGTGACGAACACGAGCACGACGTCCTGCTTCGTCGACGGCACCGCGCGGCGCATGATCGACTTCAGCGTGTCGCGGTCGCTCGACAGGCGCAGGTCTTCGAGCAGGAACTGCACGAGTTCGCGGTGGCCCGGATAGCGCACCGACTTGTAGTCGAGCGTCTCGACCTTGCCCGACAGCGTCTCGCACAGCGTGCCCAGGCCGCCCGACGTGTTGAACGCTTCGTATTCGGTGCCGTCGAGCGAGAAATGTTCGAGGCCTTCGAGCGGCTGCACCCACTGCTTGCGACCGTCGCGGATCGCTTCGCACGGCTGGCAGTATTCGTTGATCAGGCCGTCGACGCTCCACGTCAGGTTGTACTTCAGCGCGTTGGTCGGATACTCGGGCAGCGCGCCGACGCGCATCTTCACGTCGCGCACTTCGCTGAAGCCGTTCACGAGCTCGTGCGCGGCGATGCCGATGAAGCCCGGTGCGAGGCCGCACTGCGGCATGAACGCGCGGTCCGAACCGTCGGCCAGTTCGCGGATCGCGTGGGTCGCGCGCACGTCTTCGGTCAGGTCGAAGTAATGGACGCCTGCCGCCTTGGCCGCCGCGGCGACGTTGACCGCCAGGTAGTACGGCAGCGCGTTGACGAGCGCATCGAAGCCCTTCACGGCTTCACGGATCGCATTGGCGTCGGCCGAATCGACACGTTGCGTCGCGATGCCTTCACGCGACAGCTTGGCGAGCGCATCAGCGTCACGGTCGAACGCGACGACTTCGTAGTCGCCCGTTTCACGCAGCATGTGAGCAATGGTGTGGCCGATCAGACCTGCGCCGACGATGGCGATTTTCATGCGCTTATCTCCTGATGATGGGTTTGGTGTTGGTGTACGGCGTCGAGCCATGAACACAGTTTAGGGACGTGCAAAATCAGTTCCAAGACGAAGAATGATGCGAAACGACCGATACTTTCGACGAAATGACCACACATTTCGTCACAACGACCAAATCATCTAAAAAATGCGTATACGACGTGCCGCAGACGGGCCGCGATCGACGCGTGTGGACGGACAGGAAGGAACACGCAAGGCGGGACATGGCAGGCGAATCAATCGTTGCGCGCGCCCGGGCACGCATTCGACACAACGACGCGCGCGTGCAGATGCGCGAGGCAACGCCACGCCCCGCGGCGAGCGCAGGCGGCGGGCATCAAGGCATCAAGGGAAGGGAAAGGAGGAAAAGCCTGCGCGACGAATCGAATCGCGCCGCGGCGTCACACGCGACACCGCATGCAACGCGTCATCCGCCGATCGTGCCGCGATCGATCTTGCGCGACAGAATGATCGACGTCGTCGTGCGCTCGACGCCTTCGAGCGTGCCGATCTGGTCGAGCAGGTCGTTGAGCCGTTCCGGCGAATCGGCACGCAACCACGCGACATAGTCGTATTCGCCGCTCACCGCACACAGCAGCTGCACCTCGGGCATCCGGTCGAGCTTGCGCAGCACGTCCTTGCCGAACTTCGGCGTGAGAATGATGCCGACGTACGCGTAAATGCTCGCGTCGAGCACGTCCTGACCGAGCCGCACGCTGTATCCGGCGATCACGTTGGTACGCTCGAGCCGCGCGATGCGCGCGACGACCGTCGTGCGGGCAACGTCGAGCTGTCGCGCGAGATCGGCGACGCTTGCGCGCGCATCCGCTTGCAGCAGCGCGACGAGTTGCCGGTCGAGGTCGTCGAGTTGGTCGAGGCGAGGAGGACGCATGAGGCTGGGCCGGCGTGCAACGCGCCGGCGAAATGGAACGTGACGCGATGATAGCGCCGAACGCCGGTGCGCCCAAACGACATCGCACGCGGTCACGGGTTCACGCGTTCGCATCGCCCCGCCTCGTTCGCGCGCGGCGCCCGACGCGCCGATCGAACACCGTCGATCGTCGCCTTCGCCATGTCCCTTTCAATTTCGATTCGTATCGGATGTAAGCAAGTGTCGCTTTCGCTGCTGCACTGCACGCAACGTGCTACTAATAAGGTGCGACGCGAGATGCGCGCTCGCGGCACTGACCGCCGCGCCCGCTCGCACGACACCACCCCGGAGAGCCACCCATGAAGAATATCTCGCTCACCCTCGCTACGCTCGCCGTTGCAGCCAGCGCATTCGCGCAAACCCCGCCGCAACCGCAGACGCCCGCTCCGGCGGCGGCAACGGCCGCGTCGGCCCCGAGCGCCGAGCAGCGTGCGGCGCGCCACGAAGCGCGCATCGAGCAGCGCATCAAGTACCTGCACGACCAGTTGAAGATCACGTCGGCGCAGGAACCGCAATGGAAGACGTTCGCCGACACGATGCGCGAGAACGGCGACACGATGGGCCGCCTCTATCGCACCCGGATGGAAAGCCACAACGTGTCCGCGGTCGACGACATGAAGCAGTACGCGGAACTCGCGCAGGCGAACGCGGACGGCGCGAAAAAGCTCGCCGACGCATTCGCGCCGCTCTACGAGCGCTTCCCGGCCGACCAGAAGGCGCTCGCCGACACGACGTTCCGCAGCTGGCTGCACCACGGCGGCGAACACCGCGGCAAGGGCAAAGCCGCGAGCAAGGAAGGCAAGGCAGCAGCCGCGCCGGCCGCCAGCGCGCCCGCGCAACCCTGACGTCCGCCCCGCCGGCGCCGCGCTGCCCGTCCGGGCCGAACGGCGTCGCGCATCCCGCCGGGAATCCGGCGCGTCACACGGCGCGCCGGATTCGGGATAAGCTCCCGGCTTTTCCCGCACTTCCCCCCTGCCATGCTCGAACTCAAGCACATCGATCTGCGTACCGACCCGCAGGCCCGTCGCGTCGTGAAGGATGAAACCGTCACGGTCGCATTCGCGGATGCCGACGGCGAACTGATGAGCCTCGAAGGCCCGAACCGCTATGTTGCGGGCGACGCGCTGATCACCGGCTCGACCGGCGACCGTTGGGTCGTGTCGCGCGCGCGCTTCGACGCGAAGTACCTGCCCGCCGATCCGGCGCTCGCGCCCGGCGCGCCGGGCGCCTACCGGAACCGGCCGGCCGTCGTGCTCGCCCGCCGCATGGACGAGCCGTTCACGATCGTCCGCTCGGAAAACGGCGACACGCTGAGCGGCATGGCCGGCGACTGGGTCATGCAATATGCACCCGGCGACTATGGCGTCGTGCAGGCGCAGCGCTTCGCGCAGGTTTATCGCGACGCGTAAGCGCGCGTCGCGTGACACGCGCTGCGCCGGCATCGTGCCGGCGCGCGCCGACGTCATCGCTCACGCAAAGTCTTCGTCGAGTTCGAGTTCCGCGTCGCGTTCGACGGCTTCACCCGCCGCGTGCCGCTCCTCGAGCGAGCCCAGCATCGCTTCCGTGTACGCATGCAGCACGGCGTGGCTGCGGGCGCGCTGCATCTGCCTGAGCGCCAGATAGCGCGCCAGCGCGGCCGGCACGATGCGGATATCGAGCGTCATCCGTTTCGGCGTCGAACCGAAACGCATCGCGAGCCACTGCACGGACAGGAAGCGCCCGCGTTCGTCGCTGCTTTCGGCAAAACGCGTCTGCTCCGGAAAGAGATCGCAGATCACGCGCGCGAGCGCGTCGAATTCCGCGCTCTGGCATTCGATCAGATAGTCGTCCATTCCGCCTCTCCCGTCAGGCCGCCGTGCGCGGCGACCGGCACGTCTTCACCAGCACGGCGACCAGGATCGCGGCCAGCACGAAATACACGGCCTCGAGCGATCCGGCCGGCAGCACGCGCACCTGGTACAGCAACGCCGGTGCAGCCGCCAGCGCATGCAGCACGATCGCGAGCGGCAGTACGCCCGCGCGGCCGGCACGCACGCCGCGCCAGACCAGCACCGACAGCGCGAGCTGCACCGCAAACGCCGCGCAGCGCTCGATCAGCAACAGCAGGATCGACTGTGCCGACAGCGTCGCCAGCATCACGTGCAGCCGCACGACGGTATCGCCCGGCAGGTCCGCGAGCTGCGTCTCGAGCTGCCCGCGGCTCGCGAGCCACGCGAGATACGACCACTGGCCCCAGACGAGCACACCGACGAACCAGACTTCGGCACCGGCATGGCCGATCCCGTAGCCGATGCCGCGCCCGTCGCCGGCCGACGCGCCGTAGCGGCGGTTCAGGAACCGCATCCCGAGATAACGGCCGACTTCCTCGAACACGGCGGTCGCGAGCGCGCTGTACGCAACGAATGCGAGCGGCTGCGTGAGCCAGCCGCCGGCGGGCGTCTGGCTCAGCACGAGGCCATGGAATGCACGTTCGACGATCATCGCGAACAGCGTGAAGACGGCGACGCCGACGATCGTGTCGCGGCGGTCGAGCGCAAGCGGCTTGCGCAGGATACGGAAGAGAATGAACGGCAGTAGCGCGATGATCAGCGTGGCGGCGATCAGCACCGCCAGCGTGACGGGAGCGACAGTCATGAATTTCCTTGTTCGGGGCAGCGCACCTGACGCGCCGCGTGCCCCGCATGATACTCAGCTTGCGGTCGACGCGCGCGCAATCAGCTCGCCCGGCAGCATCGCGACGCGCACGTCGCCGACCGCGCCGTCGATGCGCTCGTGCACGAATTCGACGGCCTTGTAGCCGATCTCGTAGGTTGGCTGGCGGATCGTCGTGATGCCGATCAGCTCGGCCCACTCCGGATCGTCGATCGACAGCAGCGCGGCCTGTTCCTGCCACGCGGCGCCGAAGCGTGCGCGCAGGTGGCGCGCGATCGCGAGCGCGACCGGCGCGTTCGCGGCGAACAGCGCCGCCCGCACGCCGCGCTGCGTGGCCGCGTCGACGCGCGCGTCGAGGTCGGCGAGCGCCGCGGCGGCCGCGGCCGGCTCGTTCAGGTCGAGCACGACCGTCGGCGGCACCGGCAGCCCGCGCGCGTCGAGCGCCGCGCGGAACGCGGCCTCGCGCAGGCGCCGCGAGCTGACGTGCTCGAACGGTTGCACGACGAAATGAATCGCATCGAAGCCGCGCGCGATCAGGTGCGCGAGCGCCGTCTCGATCGCATCGGTGTTGTCGAGCCCGATCAGGTCCGCCTCGAAGCCCTCGACCGTGCGGTCGACGAGCACGGCCGGGATGCCGCCGCCGCGCAGCGGGCGCAGCACGTCTTCCTCGGCGCCGAGCGCGTTGACGATCAGCCCTTCGACCCGGTAGGTCGTGAGCAGCTGCAGGAAGCGCCGCTCCATCTCGACTTCATTCGCCGCGTGGCAGATGAGCGGCATGTAGCCGAGCGCGTGGCACGCGGCCTCGACGCCCTGCAGCACTTCGACGGTATAGGGATTGGTCAGGTCGGCCGCGAGCATGCCGAGCAGCCGGTTGCGGCCGCGCTTCAGCCCGCGCGCCATCTGGTTCGGCCGGTAGTTGAGGCGCGCGATCGCCGTCTCGATCCGCTGGCGCAGATCGGCGGACAGCACGTGCGTCTCGCCGTTCAGATAGCGCGAAACGCTGGTCTTGCCCGTGCCGGCTTCGCGTGCGACGTCGCTGATCGTCGCCGGACGCTGCGTGGAAGGTTGCGAATCGCTCAAGTCGTGCCTCGCGACGTACGATCCGCGCCGCTTCGTGTGCGGACGGACCTTTGTTGTTGGATACGAAAGCCACCCGGCGCACGCCGCCGCTCCCCTGCTTCGCGGTCGATCGAAGCCGGCGCATTCGCGCCCGCTCCGGTCGCCTGACACGCACGGCGATCGGCCGCACCGGGCTGGCGCGGATGCCCGCCGCCGGACGCCGCCGGCCGCGTGGCCGGGTCGTCGATGCGCGACGAGCGGGCGATCATAACGCAGCCTGCCCTCCCGCACCAAGACCATCGACTCTAACGGCAGCGGCGGCCCCCGGCCGGCCGCCGCCGCTCAGACGCGCGCGAGCGCGTCCGGATTGACGAGATTCGTGCGCAGCGTGCCGGCCAGCGCGCCGACCAGGTTTTCCGCGGCGCAGCGCGCCATTGCATGGCGCGTCTCGTGGGTCGCCGAGCCGATATGCGGCAGCGCGACGACGTTGCTCATCCGCAGCAGCGGCGAGTCCGCCGCCAGCGGCTCCTTCTCGAACACGTCGAGCCCCGCGCCGCGGATCGCGCCGGCCCGCAGCGCGTCGATCAGCGCGGCCTCGTCGACCACCGGCCCGCGCGACGCGTTGATCAGGATCGCGCCGCGCTTCATCTTCGCGAATTCGGCCGCGCCGATCAGGTGATGCGTTTCCGGCGACAGCGGCACCTGCAGGCACACGAAGTCCGACTGCGCGAGCAGTTCGTCGAGCGTCACGCGGCGGGCGCCGTACTGCGTCTCGGCTTCGGCGTGCGCGGCACGGTTCGTGTACAGCACCTGCATCCGGAAGCCGAGCGCCGCGCGGCGCGCGACCGCGCCGCCGATCCGCCCGAGCCCGACGATGCCGAGCGTCTTGCCCTGCACGTCGGTGCCGTACAGATCGGGGCCGATACTGCGCTGCCAGTGGCCGGCCTTCACCCACTCCGCCAGTTCGACCACACGCCGCGCGGACGCGAGGATCAACGAGAACACGGTATCGGCGGTCGATTCGGTCAGCACGTCGGGTGTATGCGCGAGCACGATCCCGCGCCGCGTGAGATCCGCGACGTCGAAGTTGTCGTAGCCGACCGAGATCGTCGACCAGGCCTTCAGCCGCGGCGCGCGATCGAGCATCTGCGGCGTGACCTTCAGGCTCGCGCCGATCGCGCCGTCCGCGTCGCCGAGGGCGTCGGCGAGCGCGTCGGCGCCGTCGGCCTGCACGAGCTCCGCATGCTCGCGCAGGTACGCGAGAATGTCATCGGGCAGCGGCTTGTACGCGACGATACGAGGCTTCATCGTTTTCATTTTCCTTGCAGCGGCGTCGCGAGCGGGTGCGCATCGCGCGCCTGGGGTTTGACGGACAGCGTGAGGATCACCGCGGCGATGAGCGCGACGCTCATGAACGCATACGATGCGACGGGAGACCCGGTCGCCCCGTTCAGGTAGCCGACGAAATACGAGCCGACGAACGAGCCGAGCGCGCCCATGCTGTTGATCAGCGCCATCGCGCCGCCGGCGACGTTCCTCGGCAGCAGTTCCGGCACGATCGCGAAGAACGGGCCGTACGGCGCGTACATCGCGGCGCCCGCAACGACCAGCAGCGCATACGAGATCCAGAAATGCGACGAGCCGAGCGCATACGACGCGGCGAACGCGGCCGCGCCGACCAGCAGGAACGGCCACACGAAGCCGCGGCGCGAGCCGACCTTGTCGGACGCCCACGACGCGACCAGCATCGCGATCGTCGCCGCGAGGTACGGCAACGCCGACAGCCAGCCGGTCGCGACCATCCCGAGCTCGGAGCCGTTCTTGACGATCGACGGCAGCCACAGCACGAAGCCGTACACGCCGATGCTCCAGCAGAAGTACTGTGCGCACAGCTTGATCACGGCCGGCGAGCGGAACGCCTCGCCGTAGTTGCGCACGGGCTTGATCGCCGCCTGTTCGGCCGCGAGCGCGGCGTCGAGGTCGCGCTTTTCCTGCGCGGTGAGCCACGGCGAATCGGCCGGCTTGTCCTGCACGAGGAACCACCAGCATACGGCCCAGATGATGGCCGGCACGCCTTCGGCGATGAACATGTGGCGCCAGCCGAATTCGTGCACGAGATAGCCCGACACGATCGACATCCACAGCACCGTGACCGGGTTGCCGAGGATCAGGAACGTGTTCGCGCGCGAGCGCTCGTTCTTCGTGAACCAGTTGCTGATGTAGATCAGCATCGCCGGCATCACCGCCGCCTCGACCACGCCGAGCACGAAGCGGATCGCCATCAGCGACGGGATGTTGGTGACCACCCCCGTGAGCGCCGCGCACGCGCCCCACAGCACGAGGCTGACGAACACGAGCTTCTTGACGCTGCGGCGCTCCGCATAGATCGCGCCCGGAATCTGGAAGAAGAAGTAGCCGAGGAAGAACAGCGCGCCGATCAGCGACGACAGGCCCTTGCTGATCCCGAGGTCCTGGTTGATGCCGGCTGCGGCCGCGAACCCGTAGTTCGCGCGGTCGAGGTAAGCGAGGCTGTAGGTGATGAACACGATCGGCATGATCGTCCACCAGCGTCGTGCTGCGAGATTGGCTGCCATCAGAGTGTCTCCTTGGGTGATCGGAGTGGGCGGGTCAAACGCCCGGCTCCGCTCCCGTCCTTTCGGGAATCGACCGGCGTCGGCGCGATGGCGCCTGCTCCGGCCTCATGCAAAACCGTGCACGAAGCACGAATTGGGTCCGCGGATTGTGCCGTGTCCGGCCTCTCATTGCGCGGTGACGGTTTCCTCTAAGCGATCGGCGCGATTGCTGACGTTTTCGAGCCGATCGAGCGCCGTGCGGGTCGGCAAACCTTCCGAATCGCCGATCACCTGAATCGCGAGCGCCCCGATGCGATTGCCGCGCGCGACCGCCTGCTCGACGGAGCGGCCTTCCAGCAGCGCGCTGACCACGCCGACCGCGAAGCCGTCGCCGGCGCCGACCGTGTCGACCACGTTCGCGACACGCTCGCCCGCCACCGTGCCCTCGCGGCCGTCGGCCGTGCGGAAGTACGCGCCCTCGGCGCCCAGCTTGATCACCACGCCGCGCGCCCCCTGTGCCAGGTAGAAGGCCGCGATGTCGGCCGGCGTGTCGTGCCCGGTGAGCTGCTGCCCTTCGGCCAGGCCCGGCAGCACCCAGTCGGCGAGCGACGCGAGCGCGTTCAGCGTCTTCGCCATCACGTCGGCGGACGGCCACAGCGTCGGGCGCAGGTTCGGATCGAACGAGATCGTCTTGCCGGCCGCACGCATCTCGCGCGCCAGCCGGAACGCAAGCTCGCACGACGTCGCGGAGATCGCGGGTGCGACGCCCGTCAAATGCAGGTGCCGTGCGCCGAGCACGTAGTCGGCCACGTAGTCGTCGCACGACAGGTGGCTCGCGGCCGAGCCCTTGCGGAAATATTCGACGGTCGGGTCGCTGCCGTCGTCGTTGCGCGACTTCAGCTGGAAGCCGGTCGGATAGCGCGGATCGACGGTCACGCACGACGCGTCGATGCCTTCGCGCGCGAGCGTGTCGAGCACGTAGCCGCCGAACGAATCGCGGCCCACCCGGCTCATCCAGCCGACCCGGAAGCCGAGCCGCGACAGACCGATCGCGACGTTCAGGTCCGCGCCCGCGATCCGTTTCGTGAATTGCGCGGCGTGCGCGAGGTGGCCGGGCTCGGCGGCGACGAACATCGCCATCGCTTCGCCGTAGGTCACGACATCGAGTGCTGCCTTCATGAGTGCATTCCTCCGTATCCTTCGGGCGTCACGCGGCGGCGAGCCACGCGACGCGCCGGCCGGCATCGCCCGCCAGGTCGGCCGCATCGAACGGGAATTCGATGCCGCGCGGCGCCGCTTGCGGCAGGGCCGCGAGCACGCCCGTGACGAGCGTGTCGCCCGCCGCCGGCGCCACCGCGAAACGGCGCGCGCCCTCGCCAACGACCGCCTTGCAATGAATGTATTCCACATGCGGCGCGAGTGCGTGCGCGCATGCGAGCGGCGCTTCGCCCGGCCACTGCCAGTTGCCGATGTCGAACGTCATGCCGAGCGCATCGGGCGCGCCCGCCTCTGCCAGCGCCGCGAACAGCCCGCTGAATTGCGCGAGCGCGCCGCCCACCGGCAACTGGCCGTTCTCGACCACCACGCGGGCACGCGCGCCGCGCGACAGCGCGACGATCTCGGCTGCGTGCGCGTCGCCGGCGAAGCCGCCGAGCTGGAACTTGACGAAGCGCGCGCCGAGCGCGTCGGCTTCGACGAGCGTGTCGCGCAGCGCGTCGGCATCGAGCGCGCCGGTTTCCGTGTACAACGTGGCCGGCGTCGAATAGACCGACCACAGCCCTTGCGCGGCGAGTGCCGTGCCGAGCTCGGCCAGCGCGCCGGGCGTCGCATCGTCGTCCGATGCGAACAGTTCGCGCCGCACCTCGAAACCGGTCGCGCCGGATGCCGCCGCGGTCGCGATGAATGCACGGTGGCCCTCCTGACGCACGCGGTCCATTCCGAATGCGCTCGCCACGATCACGATGTCTGCCATGTCTGCCCTTTTTTTTCCGGAATGGAACCGGTTCCATTTGCTTGAGACGGATGGTGCGCTTCGCTTCAGGCGCACGCCATAGAGGAAATCCCTAGGACGGGCCGCCGCGCGGAACGGCGCTTGCGCACGTGCATTCGGCTGCGCCCGACCAGCGTCGGCGCCACCTACTCGCCGTCGCGCGTGACGCACATGTCGAGGAACTGGGCGGCCACGCGCGACGGCGCCGCGCCGTGCGGCACCAGGATCGAGAAATGACGCGTGAGCGGCGCGGGGGCGAGCGAGCGCGGCACGAGCACCGCATCCTCGTGACGCAGCGACATCGCGGACACGAAGCCGACGCCCATCCCCGCGCGCACGGCCTCCTTCACGGCCTCGACGCCGGCGATCTCGAACGCGACACGCATCGGCGCGCCGCCGTGCGCGAACGCGCGTTCCACGAGTTGCCGCACGCCGGAGCCCTCCTCGCGCAGCACGAGCGGATGCGCGGCGAGTGCCTCGAGCGTGACGCCGGCTTCGTACTCGGGCGCGGCGAGCGCATGCCCGGCCGGCACGACCGCGACGATCTCGTCCTCGTGCCATGCATGCACGGCGGTGCCGGGCGGCAGCGCCTCGCCAGGCGGCCCTTCGATCATTGCAATGTCGAGCGATGCCAGCGCGGCGACCACGTCGGCCGTGTTGCCGCTCATCGTGTGGATCGCCACCCGCGGCACGCGCGGCTGGAACGCCGCGATCAGGTACGGCAGCAGGTAGCTGGCCGGCGTCGTGCTCGCGCCGATCCGCAGCGTGCCGGCGTCGAGCCCGCGCACCGCGTCGCGAAACGCGCGCGCCTGCGCGAACGTGTCGCGCTGGGCCTTCGCGTACTGCGCGAGCTGTTCGCCGACCGGCGTCAGGCGGATGCCGCGGCCGTCACGCTGGTACAGCGGCTCGCCGAACTCGTCCTGCAGCAGGCGCAGCTGGCCCGACACGGCTGGCTGCGAAAGATGCAGCGCCACGGCAGCGCGGCTGATGTTCAGATGTTCGGCGACGGCCGCGAACGTTATCAGTTGATCCGGGGTCATGGGGATGAATTATCGGCTTTCCGGATAGTTTACGTCACAAATCACAATTTCTCATATCGATATAACCAAATTAGGATTAGGCCATCGCAACCTGTTTTCATCACGGTGCCCCATGTCCACTGCTCCGACTCCTCATCTCAGCCACGCCGCGCCGTCGCTGCGCGGCCAGTTGAACGGCGTGCTGTTCGTCGCGCTGTTCGCCGCCGCCGTCACCAGCCTGTCCGAACTTCCGGCGATCGCCGGGCTCGGCCTGTCGCCGCTGATCGTCGGCATCGTCGCCGGTGCGCTGTACGGCAACGCGCTGCGCGACGGCATGCCCGCGAGCTGGGCGGCCGGCGTCAACTTTTCCGCGCGCAAGCTGCTGCGCATCGCGGTCGCGTTCTTCGGCCTGCGCGTGAGCCTGCAGGAGATCGCGCAGGTCGGACTGCCGGGCCTGACGGTGTCGGTGCTGATCGTCGTCAGCACGCTTGCGATCGGCACCTGGGTCGGCATGAAGGTGATGAAGCTCGATCGCGACGCGGCGCTCCTGACCGCCGCCGGCAGCGCGATCTGCGGTGCGGCCGCCGTGCTCGCGTTCGAGTCGACACTGCAGTCGAAGCCGCACCAGAGCGCGATGGCCGTGGGCAGCGTGGTGCTGTTCGGCACGCTGTCGATGTTCCTGTACCCGTTCGCGTATCACGCCGGCCTGCTCAACCTCGACCCGACCGGCCTCGGCCTGTTCTTCGGCGGCACGATCCACGAGGTCGCGCAGGTGGTCGGCGCGGCGAGCGACATCAGTCCGGAAGTCACGCACGTCGCGACCATCGTGAAGATGACCCGCGTGATGCTGCTGGTGCCGGTACTGCTCGCGCTCGGCTGGTGGCTCGCCCGCTCCGCGCGCTCGGCCGATGCGACCGCCGACGGCGCGCAAGGCAAGCGCAAGGTGGCGGTGCCGTGGTTCGCGCTCGGCTTCCTCGGCTTCGTGATCGTCAATTCGCTGAACGTGCTGCCCGCCGATGTCACGCACACGCTGAACCTGCTCGACACCTTCGCGCTGACGATGGCGATGACCGCGCTCGGCATCGAGACCCGCGTGTCGCAGATCCGCGAGGCCGGCCCGCGCGCGCTGACCACCGGCCTGATCCTGTACGTGTGGCTGATCGCCGGCGGCTACGCGATCACCTGGGCGGTACAGCGCTGGCTTGGCTGAGCCGCGCAGCCACGCCGCGACACGCGCCGCGCCCGACGGGAAGGTCCCGCGGGCGCGGCGCAGTGCTATGCTTCGCGTCGTTTTCCTTCGTCCTCTTCATCACCTTCTTTCAGCCGTGCTCTCGTTCCTGCTGAAGCTGCGCACTCGCGCCCAGACGCTGTTCCGCCTGTCGGACGCCCATACGATGCTGATCTGGTCGGCCGTCGTCGGCGTCGGCGGCGCCTTCGCCACCATGGCGTTCCGCGAAGGCATCGACCTGATGCAGCACCTGATCTCCGGGCACAGCGGCAGCTTCGTGCAGATGGCGAAAAGCCTGCCGTGGTACGTGCGCTTCTGGATGCCGGCCGCGGGCGGCTTCCTCGCCGGCTGCGTGCTGTTGCTCGCGACGCGCGGCGACCGAAAATCCGGCAACACCGACTACATGGAAGCGGTCGCGCTCGGCGACGGCGTCGTGCCGGTACGGCAGAGCCTGTGGCGCAGCGTGTCGTCGCTGCTGACGATCGGCAGCGGCGGCTCGATCGGCCGCGAAGGCCCGATGGTGCAGCTCGCGGCGCTCGCCGCGTCGCTGGTCGGCCGCTTCGTGCACTTCGACCCGCCGCGCCTGCGCCTGCTCGTCGCGTGCGGCGCGGCAGCCGGGATCACGTCCGCGTACAACGCGCCGATCGCCGGCGCGTTCTTCGTCTCCGAAATCGTGCTCGGCACGATCGCGATGGAGAGCTTCGGGCCGATGGTCGTCGCGTCCGTCGTCGCGAACATCGTGATGCGGGAATTCGCCGGCTACCGGCCGCCGTACGAGATGCCGGTGTTCCCGGCCGTGACGGGCGCCGAAGTGCTGCTGTTCGTCGTGCTCGGCGCGCTGTGCGGCGTGCTCGCTCCGCAGTTCCTGCACCTGCTCGATGCGTCCAAGAACCAGTTCAAGCGGCTGCCCGTGCCGCTGCCGGTGCGGCTCGCGCTCGGCGGCCTCGTGGTCGGCGTGATCTCGGTGTGGATTCCGGACGTGTGGGGCAACGGCTACAGCGTCGTGAACCACATCCTGCATGCGCCGTGGACCTGGCAGGCGCTCGTCGCGGTGCTGGTGTTCAAGGTGATCGCGACCGCCGCGACCGCAGGCTCCGGCGCGGTCGGCGGCGTGTTCACGCCGACGCTGTTCGTCGGCGCCGTGTTCGGTTCGCTGTTCGGGCTCGCGATGCACGCGCTGTGGCCCGGCCACACGTCCGCGTACTTCGCGTATGCGATGGTCGGGATGGGCGCGTTCCTGGCCGGCGCCACGCAGGCGCCGCTGATGGCGATCCTGATGATCTTCGAGATGACGCTGAGCTACCAGGTCGTGCTGCCGCTGCTGGTGTCGTGCGTGTTCGCGTATTTCGTCGCGCGCGCGACCGGCACGACGTCGATGTACGAGATCACGCTGCACCATCACCAGGACGCACAGGAACGGCTGCGGCTGCGCACCACCCAGATGCGCGAGCTGATCCAGCCCGCGCAGACAATCGTGCCGCTCACCGCGAGCGTCGCCGACATGACGCGCGTGTTTCTCGAATATCCGGTGAAGTATCTGTACGTGACCGACGACGCCGGGCGCTTCCGCGGCGCGGTCGCGCTGAAGGACATCACGTCCGACCTGCTCGACAAGCGCGACACGACCGACAAGACGGCCGCGCACTACACGCATACGCCGTTTCCGCTGCTCACGCCCGACATGCCGCTCGCGACCGCGCTCGAACGCTTCATGGCGTTCCAGGGCGAACGGCTGCCGGTGATCGAAAGCGAAGCCGAGCCGACGCTCGCGGGCGTCGTCTACAAGACGTCGCTGCTCGACGCGTACCGGCGGATGACCGGCGAGCGGTGACGGGACCCCTGCGTGGCGCCGGACGTGGCGTCGCGGTCTTGTCGATCGCAGCGCCGGCGCAGCACCCGTGGGCCGCGCCCGCTTCTCCGTCCGCCCGCCCGACCGTTCAGTCCGGCGCGCGCCCCAGCACGACCCGTGCGAAGAACCCCGCGAGCACCGATTCGGCCACGTCGGCCGACACGTGCTGCGGGTCGGCCGTGTAGTACGACTGCACGCCGTCGCATAAGCACATCAATCCGAACGCGAGCGTCTCGGCCGGCAGCAGCAGCGGCGTGCCCGCGCGCTCGGCGAAGCGCTGGATGAATTCGGCCATCTGCAGCCGCTTGCCGTGCAGGAACTGGTTGAAGCGCACGCGGAACTTCGCGTCGCGCGCCGCCTGCAGCTTCGCCTCGCCCCACAGCAGCGAATATTCGTCGTCGCGAAAGAGTGTCCGGTAGTACGCGAGCGCCATCGACTCCATCTGCTCGCGCGACCCGCCTATCTCGAAGATCGCCTCGAAATCGGCCTGCACCGAATCGTGATCGCGCTCGAGCAATTCGAGCAGCAGTTCCGACTTGCTGCGGAAGTTCGAGTAGAACGCGCCGCGCGTGTAGCCGGCCGCCGCGGCGATGTCCTCGACGCTCGCCGCGACATAGCCTTTCTTCATAAAAATCCGGTGCGCGGCAGTCAGCAGACGTTCGCGCGTCTGGTCCCTGCTCTGCTCGCGAGTTAAGCGCTGTGGTTTCATGGCGCGCAGTCTAGCACCAACTCCCTTTCAGATTCATCTTTGCACTCAGATACAGGTGTGTATTAGAATCCGCCACAGTTTCCGAACGATCTCGTTCGGCTGTGTTCGTGTGCGCCGGACTGGCGCCACTTGGGGCAAGCGCCCGCCGCGCTTGCCGGCTTCGTTCCGCTCTCACCTCATCTGGGGGTTTCGTGAATCGCTCCGGTTCCCGCGCCGTGCTGCTGATCGGCACCGCGCTCGTCCTCGCCGCCTGTCATCCGAAGGAAGCCGCGCCGCCCGCGCCGCGCCCGGTCGTCGCGCTGCCCGCGCGCGCCGACGGCGCCGCGGCCGCCGCCACGCTGCCCGGCGAGATCCAGCCACGTTATGCGACGCCGCTGTCGTTCCGCATCGCGGGCAAGATCGTCGAGCGCAAGGTGCGGCTCGGCGATACCGTCAAGGCAGGCCAGGTCGTCGCGCTGCTCGATCCGTCCGACGTCGAGAAGAACGCCGCGAGCGCGCAGGCGCAACTCGATGCCGCGTCGCACAGCCTCGCGTTCGCGAAGCAGCAGCGCGATCGCGATCGCGCGCAGGCGCGCGAGAACCTGATCGCAACGGCGCAGCTGGAGCAGACCGAGAACAGCTACACGTCAGCGCTCGCGCAGCGCGACCAGGCGCAGCAGCAGCTTGCGCTTGCGAGGAACCAGCTCCATTACGCGACGCTCGTCGCCGATCATGCCGGCACCATCACCGCCGAACAGGCCGACACCGGCCAGAACGTATCGGCCGGCCAGGCCGTCTACCAGCTCGCGTGGTCGGGCGACGTCGACGTCGTCAGCGACGTGCCCGAAGCCGCGCTCGCATCGCTCGCGCCCGGTCACGCGGCGAGCGTCACGCTGCCGTCACTGCCGGGCCGCCAGTTCGCCGCGAAGGTGCGCGAAATCGCGCCGGCCGCCGATCCGCAAAGCCGCACCTGGCGTGTGAAGCTCACGCTTGCCGCGCCCGATCCGGCCGTGCGCCTCGGGATGACCGCGAATGTCGCGTTCGACGGCGCGCCGGTTGCCGGCAACGCGCCGAGCATCACGCTGCCCGCGACCGCGCTGTTCCACGACGGCCCGCATCCGGCCCTGTGGGTCGTGCGCGCGAAGGACGACACGCTCGAGCTGCGCCGCGTCGACGTCGCGCGCTTCAACGAACGCACCGTGACCGTGTCGAGCGGGCTGCAACCGGGCGAGCGCGTCGTGCTGCAAGGCGTGCACACGGTCAGCGCGGGCGAGAAGGTGCGGCCGGTCGCACCGCTGCATCCGGAGGAATTCCCGTCATGAGCGGCCCCCGCGAAGAAGGCCGGTTCAACCTGTCGGCATGGGCGCTGCGCCACCAGGCGCTGGTCGTCTACCTGATCGCGCTCGCGACGCTCGCGGGCATCCTCGCGTACACGCGGCTCGCGCAATCCGAAGACCCGCCGTTCACGTTCCGCGTGATGGTGATCCGCACGTTCTGGCTCGGCGCGAGCGCGCGGCAGGTGCAGGAACAGGTGACCGACCGGATCGGCCGCAAGCTGCAGGAAACGCCGGCCATCGACTTCCTGCGCAGCTATTCGCGGCCCGGCGAATCGCTGATCTTCTTCACGATGAAGGACTCGGCGCCCGTGAAGGACGTGCCCGAGACCTGGTACCAGATCCGCAAGAAGGTCGGCGACATCGGCTATACGCTGCCGCCCGGCGTGCAGGGCCCGTTCTTCAACGACGAGTTCGGCGACGTCTACACCAACATCTGGACGCTCGAAGGCGACGGCTTCACGCCCGCGCAGCTCCACGACTATGCGGACCAGCTGCGCACCGTGCTGCTGCGCGTGCCCGGCGTCGGCAAGGTCGACTATTTCGGCGATCCTGACCAGCGGATCTTCATCGAAGTGAACAATGCGCAGCTCACGCGCCTCGGCATCTCGCCGCAGCAACTCGGGCAGGCGATCAACGCGCAGAACGACATCTCGTCGGCCGGCGTGCTGACGACCGCCGACGACCGCGTATTCGTGCGGCCGAGCGGCCAGTTCGACAACGTCGCCACGATCGCCGACACGCTGATCCGCATCAACGGCCGCACGTTCCGGCTCGGCGATCTCGCCACCGTGAAGCGCGGCTACGACGATCCGGCCGTCACGCAGATGCGTGCGAACGGTCATGCCGTGCTCGGCATCGGCGTGACGATGCAGCCGGGCGGCGACGTGATCCGGCTCGGCAAGGCGCTCGACGCCGAATCGAAGGATCTGCAGGCGCAGCTGCCGGCCGGCCTCAAGCTGACGCTGGTGTCGAGCATGCCGCATGCGGTCGCGCATTCGGTCGACGACTTCCTCGAAGCCGTCGCCGAAGCGGTCGCGATCGTGCTGGTCGTGAGCCTCGTGTCGCTCGGCCTGCGCACCGGGATGGTCGTCGTGATCTCGATTCCGGTCGTGCTCGCCGTCACGGCCCTGTTCATGTACCTGTTCGACATCGGGCTGCACAAGGTGTCGCTCGGCACGCTCGTGCTCGCGCTCGGGCTGCTCGTCGACGACGCGATCATCGCGGTCGAGATGATGGCCGTGAAGCTCGAGCAGGGTTACAGCCGCGCGCGCGCCGCCGCGTTCGCGTACACGAGCACCGCGTTCCCGATGCTGACGGGCACGCTCGTCACGGTGTCGGGCTTCCTGCCGATCGCGCTCGCGAAATCGAGTACCGGCGAGTACACGCGCTCGATCTTCGAAGTGTCGGCGATCGCACTGATCGCGTCGTGGTTCGCGGCCGTCGTGCTGATCCCGCTGCTGGGCTTCCACCTGCTGCCCGAACGCAAGAAGCACGCGCACGAAGCGCACCTGCCGGACGATCACGAGCACGACATCTACGACACGCGCTTCTACACGCGCTTGCGCGGCTGGATCGACTGGTGCATCGAGCGGCGCTTCGTCGTGCTGCTGATCACCGGCGCGCTGTTCGTCGTCGCGCTGCTGGGCTTCTCGCTCGTGCCGCAGCAGTTCTTCCCGAGCTCCGATCGCCCCGAGCTGCTGGTCGACCTGCGCCTGCCCGAAGGCGCGTCGTTCGCGGCGACGCTGCGCGAGACCGAACGCCTCGAGAAGGTGCTCGACAAGCGGCCCGAGATCGACCATTCGGTGAATTTCGTCGGCAGCGGCGCGCCGCGCTTCTACCTGCCGCTCGACCAGCAGCTGCAGTTGCCGAACTTCGCGCAGTTCGTCGTCACCGCGAAATCCGTCGAGGATCGCGAGAAGCTCGCAGCCTGGCTCGAGACCACGTTGCGCGACCGCTTCCCGGCCGTGCGCTGGCGCCTGTCGCGGCTCGAGAACGGGCCGCCCGTCGGCTACCCCGTGCAGTTCCGCGTGAGCGGCGACGACATCGCGACGGTGCGCGCGATCGCCGAGAAGGTCGCGGCGACGATGCGCGGCGACGCGCGCACGGTGAACGTGCAGTTCGACTGGGACGAGCCGGCCGAACGTTCGGTGCGCTTCGAGCTCGACCAGAAGAAGGCGCGCGAGCTGAACGTCACGTCGCAGGACGTGTCGAGCTTCCTCGCGATGACGCTGTCCGGCACGACCGTCACGCAATACCGCGAACGCGACAAGCTGATCGCGGTCGACCTGCGTGCGCCGCGCGCCGATCGTGTCGATCCCGCGCAGCTCGCGGGCCTCGCGATGCCGACGCCGAACGGCCCCGTGCCGCTCGGTTCGCTCGGCCGCTTCACGCCGACGCTCGAATACGGCGTCGTGTGGGAACGCGACCGCCAGCCGACCATCACCGTGCAGTCGGACGTGCGCGTCGGCGCACAGGGCATCGACGTCACGCATGCGATCGACGGCAAGTTGAATGCATTGCGCGCGCAACTGCCGGTCGGCTACCAGATCCACATCGGCGGGTCGGTCGAGGAAAGCGCGAAGGCGCAGACGTCGATCAACGCGCAGATGCCGCTGATGGCGATCGCCGTGTTCACGCTGCTGATGATCCAGCTGCAGAGCTTCTCGCGCGTGCTGATGGTCGTGCTGACCGCCCCGCTCGGCCTGATCGGCGTGGTCGGCACGCTGCTGCTGTTCGGCCAGCCGTTCGGCTTCGTCGCGATGCTCGGCGTGATCGCGATGTTCGGGATCATCATGCGCAACTCGGTGATCCTCGTCGACCAGATCGAGCAGGACATCGCGGCCGGACACGGACGCTTCGACGCGATCGTCGGCGCGACCGTGCGGCGCTTCCGCCCGATCACGCTGACGGCCGCGGCCGCCGTGCTCGCGCTGATCCCGCTGTTGCGCTCGAACTTCTTCGGGCCGATGGCGACCGCGCTGATGGGCGGCATCACGAGCGCGACCGTGCTGACGCTGTTCTACCTGCCCGCGCTGTACGCCGCGTGGTTCCGCGTGAAGCGCGACGAACGCGACCCGCGCGACGCCCCGCCGCACGACGGCGGCACGCCCGCCGCGCCGTCGGGAGCCTGATCATGGAACTGTCGATGAACCTGAAAACGAAGGCCGCGCGGGTGCTCGCGGCCGCGAGCCTCGCCGGCCCGCTCGCCGGCTGCGCATGGTTCGCGCCGAGCGGCGAGCCGCCCGCGATGCCGTCGCCCGCGCATTACGGCGCCGCGCCGCAAGTGCCGCAGACCGTCGCCGCGCAAGGCGTCGCGCAGCAGTTCGACGTCGGCGCGCAACCGGTGCCCGACTGGTGGACGCAGTACCGTTCGGATGCGCTGAACGCACTCGTCGACGAGGGGCTGCGCAACAGCCCGACGCTCAGTGCGGCCGCGCACTCGCTGGATGCCGCGCGCGAGCAGCTGCGCGGGCAGATCGGCAGCTCGATGCTGCCGTCGATCGACGCCGGCGGCCAGGCCACGCGCCAGCGTGCGCTCGGCGTGCCGATCCCCGCGCTCGGCGCACCGACGTTGCTGTACGACACGTTCGTCGGGCAACTGCAGGCGAGCTATACGGTCGACCTGTTCGGCGTATCGCGCTTCGCGAACCGTGCACTCGCGAAACGCGTCGACGTCAGCGCGTTCCAGCTCGAATCGGCACGCCGGGCACTCGCCGCGAACATCGTCACCGCGTCGATCACGGTGTCGGTGCTCAATGCGCAGATCGCCACCACCGAACGGCTCGTCGCGCTCGCGAACGACCAGGCGCACGACGCGCAACGCCGCTACGCGCTCGGCTCGGCGTCGCGAAGCGACGCACTGAACGCGCAGCAAAGCGCGGACACCTTCGCCGCGAGCCTGCCCGCGCTGCGCCAGCAGCGCGATTCGGCACGCCATGCGCTGGCCGTGCTGGTCGGCCGCACGCCCGACCGGCCGCCCGCCGACCTCACGCTCGCCGACCTGCACCTGCCCACGCAGGTGCCCGTGGTCGTGCCGTCGGACCTGCTGCAAAGCCGCCCCGACATCCAGGCCGCCGACGCGGGGCTGAAGGCGGCCGCCGCCGAAGTCGGTCTCGCGACCGCGCAGCTGTTCCCGCAGTTGTCGCTGTCGGCCGCGATGGGCAAAGGCGGTTTCAGCTGGCCGGCGATGCTGTCGGGCGCCGGTTCGATCTGGAACGTCGGTGCGTCGCTCAGCCAGCCGCTGTTCCACGGCGGCGCGCTGCTCGCGCAGCGCCGTGCGGCGAAGGCGACCTACGAGGCGGCGGTCGACCAGTACAAGCAGACCGTGCTCGCTGCCTTCCAGAACGTCGCGGATTCGCTCGCCGCGCTCGAGCACGACGCTCAGGCGCTCGATGCGTCGTCGCGCGCCGCGCTGTCCGCGCGCGGCGCGTACGACGACGCGGCCGCCCGCGTGCGGCTCGGCGCGCTGCCGCCGTCGGCCGCGCGAGCAAGCGAGCTGCAGTACCGCAACGCGCGGCTCGACGAGATCCGCGCGACCGGCGCACGCTTCGCGGATACCGCGCGGCTCTATCAGGCGATGGGCACGCCGCCGGTCGACCCGACCGGCAAAGCCGGTAAGGCTGAAAAAGCTGAAAAAGCTGGAAAGGCTGACCCGGCCGGCGACATCGGCGACGCGGCTCGAATCGCCCCCACCGCCCAGGCGCGCGCGGCCACGCCCGACGCGCCGCCGTCACCGCAATGACCGCAATGACTGCAATAGCGCGCCGTTTGCGTCAGGCGCGCGGGACCACCCCCGCGCGCCGATCCGCGATCTTCCGCTTGACCCTCACGTAGCGTAACGTTCGAGACTCCAGTGTGCGCACCGAACGGAGGACACCATGCGGCTGAAAGTGGGAGAACTGGCGAAACGCAGCGGCCTGACCGTCCGCACGCTTCATCACTATCACGCGATCGGCCTCCTGACGCCTTCGGCGCGTGCCGACAACGGCTACCGGCTGTACGACCGCGACGACATCGCCCGGCTCCACCAGATCCAGGCCCTGCGTCGCTTCGGACTGTCGCTCGCCGAAATCGGCGACTACCTGAACCGGCCCGGCACCCCGCTCGTCGCACTCGTCGCGAGGCAGATCGCGTCGCTCGACCACCAGCTCGCGCAGACCGCGCAGCTGCGCGAGCGGCTCGTGCACCTGCACGCGCAACTCGCCGCGGGCACGGAGCCGGAGCTGGCCGATTGGCTCACCACACTGGAGTTGATGACCGTGTACGACAAATACTTTTCCGAGGAAGAACTCGCACGCCTGCCGATGTATCGCAAGAGCCAGGCCGGCGACGCGGAATGGACGGCGCTCGTCGCCGACGTGCGTGCGCTGCACGACGCGGGCGTGCCGCCCGAGGACGCGCGCGCACGCGCGCTTGCCGGCCGCTGGATGGCGCTGCTCGTGCGCGACACGAACAACGATCCGCGGCTGCTGGCGAAGCTCAACCTGATGCACGAGCGCGAACCGTCGATGCAGTCGAAACTCGGCATCTCGACCGTGCTGCGCGACTATGTGCTGCGCGCGTCCGCGGAAACGAAGATGCGGATCTTCGAGAAGTATCTCGCGCCGGACGAGATCCGCTTCATGCGGGCGCACTTCGGTGAACGCTCGATGGAATGGCCGCAACTGATGGGCGATGTGCGCGACGCGATCGATGCGGGCGCGCAGCCCGATTCGCCGGAAGGCCGCGCGCTCGCGCAACGCTGGCTCGACCTGTTCCGCAGCTACGCGGGCGACGACCCGGCCACGCACGCAAAATTCCGCAAGGCGATGATGACCGAGCCGGCGCTGACGAAGGACTCGTGGGTCGACGACACGCTGCTCGGCTTCATGCGCGAGGCGATGGCGCAGCTTGCGCCGGCGCGTTGAGGGTCCAACGCCCCGGGGGGCCCGGGCGGTGCGTGGCCGTTGCGCGCCGCCCGGACACGTCGTCAGGCGAACCGGCTCGTATCCGGCCGCGCGTCGAAAACGCCGCGCGATCACGTCTCACCGGCAGCGCCGAGCCGCGTGCTTCCTCACCACTTGCAGCCCGTATCGCGAACCGCATCCAGCGCGAGCATCGGGAGTGCGAGCAAGCCGGCGCCCGAATACGCGCGCCGGCAATCGGCACGCCGTGCGTCCGACACCCCGCTTGCCAGCGTCTCGTCGACCGAATGGCGACGCGCGGCCGGGAGGCCGGACGATGCGCCCAGCGCACCGACCGTGGCCGCCGCAGGGCTGCGCCCCGTCGGGCGACGCGTGCCGATCGTCGCCAGATCACGCCCCCAGTCGACCTCGGGGGTCGGCGCACGCACCGGGCTGCTTTCACCCGAATCCGGCGGGCCGCCGGTCGTTGCCTGCGCCGGCGCGGCCGAAAGCGAACGTGTCGCCCTGCGCGGCGTCGCCGCTGCGCCGGGACGGCTCTTCGGTTCGCGCGTCCCTCGCATGGCGGCTGTCGGACCGGTGCGCCGGTCGACCTCGGTTGCGGGCGCAGGTTCGGGCGTCACGGGAATCAACCGGACGCTCAATGCAATCCGGCCCGACGACGCATCGACCCGGGCTGCAACCGGCCCGCGCGCCGCCGGCATCCGCTGCAGCGCATACCAACCGATCGCATGCAGCAACACGGCGACCACGCCTGCAACTGCCACGATGCCCGGCCGACGCCGCCGCGCCGCATCGACGACCGGCGGTTGCGGCACGTCAATCCGGCTCGCCGCCGCCGTCATCGCTGAACGCGAGCAGGTCGCCCGGCTGACAGTCGAGATACCGGCAGATCGCCTCCAGCGTCGCGAAGCGGATGCCCTTGACCTTGCCTTGCTTGAGCAGCGACAGGTTCGGTTCGGTGATCCCGACGGCCGCCGCGAGATCCTTCGAGCGGACCTTGCGGGTCGCGAGCATCACATCGAGTTTGACCACGATCGACATCGCGCGCCTCAGACGAACTGCCGGTGTTCGGCATCGAGCTCGCTCGCCTGCCGCAGGATGTGCGCGATCACCGCGATACAGGCCGCCGTGAACAGCGCGACGACGTACGGCAGGCTGAAGCCGATGCTGACGACGCGATGGCCGACCGGTTCGCGAAACGTCGCCCACACGCTCAGCAGCGGTTCGCACAGCAGGCTCAACAGCACCCACAGACCGATCGCGCGCCCCGTCTTGCCGAGATGGCCGGCCGCCTGTGCCGAGAAATAGTCGCGCCGTGCGTAGGTCCGGAACAGCTCGCGCAAATGGCGCAGGCCGCCCGCGAGCGCAACGAGCGGGACGCTCGACAGCAGGATGCCGACGGCCTTCTGCCACCACGGGAACGCGCCGACATCGACGCCCAGGTTCGTGACCACCGAATCGGTGAGGCCGAATACGAAGCCGGGCCCGGTGGCCGCGCTCAACGACGGGAACGCCCAGCACGCGGCGTTGAGCACCAGCATGCCGACGATGAACCACAGCGTGACGGTAGCCATGCGCTGACTGATACGGGCAATACGATTGGAATGCATGCGAACCTCCTCGACAGGGTGTGAACACGCATCGATTGTAAGCCAAATAATTATCGTAAAACGATAATTATTTTGTGTAGATCAGTCATTTTTTATCGTCAATCATGATAGACGACTTCCAGGTACGACGCGCCCGCTCACCGGTCGCGCACCCCGAGCCCGAGCGCCTTCATCCGCCGGTACAGCGTGCGCTCGCTCATCCCGACGTGCTCGGCCAGTTGTTTGCGGGTGCCGTCGAACGTGCCGGCAAGCCGCACGAGTTCCGCGTCCGACACGCCGCGCGCGTCCGCCGCACGCGCCTGTGGCGTCGCCGAAGCCGCGACCAGCTCGGCCGGCAGATGCTCGACGCGAATCGTGCCGTCGTCCGCGAACAGGCACGCGCGCTCGAGCACGTTGCGCAGCTCGCGGATGTTGCCCGGCCATGCATACGCGTCGAGGCGCGCGCGCGCCCGCTCGGTCAGCACGAACGTCCGGGCCGCGAACGGCCGCACGCTCGCGTCGCCCGCGCCGGCGCGCGCATTCGCGATGCGCCGCAGGATCGACTCGGCCAGCAGCGCGACGTCGCCACGCCGCTCGCGCAGCGCGGGCAGCGGAATCGGGAACGCGTTGATCCGGTAGTACAGGTCCTGGCGGAACCGGCCGTCGTCGATCATCTCGCGCAGCGGCTTGTGGGTCGCCGCGACGAGCCGGAAATCCGCGCGCAGCGCCTCGACACCGCCGACGCGCCGGAACGTCCCCGACTCGATCAGCCGCAGCAGCTTCACCTGCATCGGCAGCGGCACGTCGCCGATCTCGTCGAGAAACAGCGTGCCGCCCTGCGCGGTCTCGACGAGGCCCGGCTTGCGCTGGTTCGCGCCGGTAAACGCGCCCTTCTCGTAGCCGAACAGTTCGCTCTCGAACAGCGTCTCGGCGATGCCCGAACAGTCGACCACCACGAACGGCCCCATCGCACGCTCGCTCGCCTCGTGCAGCGCCCGCGCGAACAGTTCCTTGCCCGTACCCGATTCGCCGAGCAGCAGCACGGGCAGCATCGACGGCGCGACGCGCTGCAGCGCGCCGAGTGCCGCATTGAACGCGTCGGCGCCGCCGACGAGCCCTTCCGCACTCGGCTGCGCCGACGCGCTGCGCACCGTCGTCAGCCGCTCGACGTAGGCGATCACGTCGCCGCGCGCATCGAAGATCGGCCGCAACTCCACATCGACGTGCTCGGGGCCGCGCGGCGTATGGTGAATGTGCAGCACGCGGTTCAGGCTGCGCGACTCGCGCGCCTGCTTCATCGGGCAATGCTCGCCCGCCTGGTCGCACGGCACGTCGTAATGATGCGAAACCTGGAAGCAGTGCCGGCCGACGTGCTCGACGCCCGCCACGCCGAACTGGCGCCGGTACGCATCGTTCGCGGCGAGGATGCGGTAGTCGGGATCGACGACGATCATCGGCTGCGGATCCTGTTCCAGATACGCGACGAGCGCGCGCACGTCGGGCATGACGTCGCGCGACGGCGCGGGAACGATCGGAATGGTGTCGTGCGGATTCATGGGGAGGCTCGGGAACGGATGGGCGGACGGACTGCCAAGTGGGCTGCCAATTCTGCCATGACACTGCCAGATATGGCAGTCGTCATCGACGGCACCCCGTCGGCGGCGCCCGCGACACACCGCGGCCACGCGAAAAATACGAACCGAATCAAGCACCTGCCACATCGCCCGGCATCGCGGCGCGAATTGGCATGCTTCTTGAACATGGGATGCCCGATTGCAGACGCAGAACCCGATCGAGGACATCCCGTGAGCCATGCCCCCCTGCTGTCGGTCGAAGGCTTTTTCGACCCGGCGACCCACACCGTCAGCTATCTGCTGCTCGACACCGAAAGCCGCGCGTGCGCGCTGATCGACAGCGTGCTCGACTACGACCCGAAATCCGGCCGCACGCACACCGCCAGCGCCGACCGGCTGATCGCACGCGTCGCCGAACTCGGCGCGACCGTCCACTGGCTGCTGGAAACGCACGTGCATGCCGACCATCTGTCGGCCGCGCCGTACCTGAAGGCGCATGTCGGCGGACAGATCGCGATCGGCTCGCACGTGCGCCGCGTGCAGCACGTATTCGGCACGCTGTTCAACGCCGGCCCCGGCTTCGCGCAGGACGGCCGCCAGTTCGACCGCCTGCTCGACGACGGCGACACGCTCGCGCTCGGCGCGCTGACGATCCGCGCGCTGCACACGCCGGGCCATACGCCCGCGTGCCTGACCTACTGCGTCGACGACGCGACGCAGCGCGCGGCGTTCGTCGGCGACACGCTGTTCATGCCCGACTACGGCACCGCCCGCTGCGACTTCCCGGGCGGCGACGCGCGCACGCTGTACCGTTCGATCGCGCGCGTGCTCGCCCTGTCGCCCGACACGCGCCTGTATCTGTGCCACGACTACCAGCCGGGCGGCCGCGACGTGCAGTTCGTGACGACGGTGGCCGAGCAGCGTCGCGCGAACGTGCACGTGAAGGACGGCGTGACCGAGGACGATTTCGTCGCCATGCGCACCGCGCGCGACGCGACGCTCGACATGCCCGTGCTGATGCTGCCGTCCGTGCAGGTCAACATGCGCGCCGGCCACCTGCCCGAGCCCGAAAACAATGGCGTGCGCTACCTGAAGATCCCGCTCGACGCGATCTGAGCCGCCGCCCCGACCGGAGAACCCCGACATGACCATCCGCCCGCTGACCGACCTGCTGTCGGTCTCGCCCCAGATCGCCGCGACCGACCTGCCCGCACTGCACGCGGCCGGCATCCGCACGATCGTCTGCAACCGCCCGGACGGCGAAGGCGCCGACCAGCCGACCGTCGCCGAGATCCGCGCCGCCGCCGCGCCGCTCGGCGTCACCGTGCATTACCTGCCCGTCGATACCGGCAAGGTCACCGACGACCAGGCCGCGCAGTTCGGCACGCTCGTCGCGTCGCTCGCCGGCCCGGTCCTCGCGTACTGCCGCAGCGGCACGCGTTCGGCGACGCTGTGGGCGCTGTCGCAGGCAGGCCGGCGCCCGGCCGGCGACATCGTCGCGATCGCCGCCACGGCCGGCTACGACCTCGGCGCGCTCGCACCGCGTCTCGCACGAGGCCTCGCGCAAGACGGCCGCCAGGCCGCGCCGGCCGTCGACGCGCGGCACGACATCGTGATCGTCGGCGCCGGTGCGGCCGGCGTCGCGGTCGCGTCGAGCCTGCTGGCACGCGACGCATCGCTCGATATCGCGGTGATCGACCCGGCCGATACGCACTACTACCAGCCGGGCTGGACGATGGTCGGCGCGGGCGTGTTCCGGCCCGACACGACCGCGCGCCGGATCGTCGACCTGCTGCCGCGCGGCGTGAAATGGATCCGGGCCGCCGTCGCCGGCTTCGAGCCGGACGCGCACACGGTGGTGCTCGACGGCTGCCGGCGCATCGGCTATCGCAAGCTGGTCGTGTGCCCGGGGCTCAAGCTCGACTGGCACGCGATCGACGGCCTCGCGGAAACGCTCGGCCGCAACGGCGTCACGTCGAACTATCGCTACGATCTCGCGCCGTACACGTGGGAACTGGTGCAGGCGTTCCGCGGCGGCAACGCGCTGTTCACGCAGCCGCCGATGCCGATCAAGTGCGCGGGCGCGCCGCAAAAGGCGATGTACCTGTCGTGCGATCACTGGCGGCGCGCGGGCCGCCTCGGTGCCGCGAACGTCGAGTTCCTGAATGCGGGCGGCGCGCTGTTCGGGGTCGCCGATTACGTGCCCGCGCTGATGGAGTACGTGAAACGCTACGACATCGCGCTGTCGTTCGGCCACAACCTCGTCGCGATCGACGGGCCGGCGCGGCGCGCGACGTTCCGGCGCGCGCTGCCCGACGGCGGCACGGAAACCGTCGAGCGTCCGTTCGACATGATCCACGTCGTGCCGCCGCAGAAGGCGCCCGATTTCGTGCGCGCGAGCCCGCTCGCCGACGCGGCCGGCTGGATCGACGTCGATCCGGCGACGCTGCGGCACAAGCAGTTCGCGGACATCTTCGCGCTCGGCGACGTCACCAACACGACCAACGCGAAAACTGCCGCGGCCGCCCGCAAGCAGGCGCCCGTGGTCGCGCACAACGTGCTCGCATCGCTGGGCCGCGCGCACGGTGACGCCGCGTACGACGGCTACGGTTCGTGCCCGCTCACCGTCGAGCGCGGCAAGATCGTGCTCGCGGAATTCCTGTACGGCGGCAAGGTCGCGCCGACCTTCCCCGCGTGGCTGATCGACGGCCGGCGCCCGTCGCGGCTCGCGTGGCTGCTCAAGGAGCGCGTGCTGCCGCCGCTCTACTGGAAGGCGATGCTCAAGGGCCGCGAATGGCTCGCGAAGCCCGCGATCGCACGCTGACCGGAACCCGATGACACCATGCTGATTTCCCTCGTACTCGGCGGCTTCGTCGGCGCCGTGCTCGGCCTCACCGGCGCGGGCGGCGGCATTCTCGCGGTGCCCGCGCTCGTCGTCGGGATGGGCTGGCCGATGCAGCAGGCCACGCCCGTCGCGCTCGTCGCGGTCGCGGGCAGCGCCGCGCTCGGCGCGCTCGAAGGGTTTCGCCGCGGGCTCGTGCGCTATCGCGCGGCGCTGCTGATGGCCGTCGCCGGCGTGCCGCTCACGACGCTCGGCGTGAAGCTCGCGCACGTGCTGCCGCAACGCGTGCTGCTGGCGCTGTTCGCGCTGACGATGCTGGTCGTCGCGGGCCGCCTGCTGCGGCAGGCGCTGCGTCACGCGCCCGGCGACGCGGACGCGTCGCCGCTGTGCGTCGGCCGCGTGAATCCCGACACGGGCCGGCTCGTCTGGTCCTGGCCGGTCGGGCTCGCGCTCGCGTCGACCGGCGCGGTGACGGGGCTGATGACGGGCTTGCTCGGTGTCGGCGGCGGTTTCGTGATCGTGCCGATGCTGCGCAAGTTCACGAACGTGTCGATGCACGGCGTGGTCGCGACGTCGCTGATGGTGATCGCGCTGGTCGGCACCGGCGGCGTGGTCGCGACGCTCGTGTCGGGCACGCGCGCGCCGCTCGACATGATGCTGTGGTTCACGGTCGCGACCGCGTTCGGGATGGCGATCGGCCGCAGCGCGTCCCGGCACCTGTCCGCGCGGCACGTGCAGGCCGGCTTCGCAGCGGTGCTCGTCTGCGTCGCGCTCGGGTTGCTCGCGAAGGCGGCGTTCGGCGCATAAGCCGCACGCGGCTCGCACACCAAACAAAACGCCCAGGCCGACTCATCGTCGGCACCGGGCGTTGTTCGTTGCGTCGGCAACCTGTGCGCGAGCGCGTCAGACGGCGAACGCGGCCATCCGCTTGCGTTCCTGGCGCAGCATCACGAAGTTCGCGATCACGACGCCCGCCGTCACCGCGACGATGAACAGCGTCGCGAGCGCGTTCATCTCCGGGTTCAGGCCGAGGCGCACGCGCGAGAACACGACGAGCGGCAGCGTCGTCGAGCCGGGGCCCGACAGGAACGCCGACAGCACGAGGTCGTCGATCGACAGCGTGAACGACAGCAGCCAGCCCGCGATCAGCGCCTGCGAGATCAGCGGCAGCGTGATCGTGAAGAACACCTTCAGCGGCGTCGCGCCGAGATCGAGCGCCGCTTCCTCGAGCGACGGGTTCAACTCGCGCACGCGCGACTGCACGATGATCGCGACGTACGAGATGCACAGCATCACGTGGCCCAGCCAGATCGTGAACACGCCGCGCTCGGCCGGCCAGCCGATCCACTTCGCGAGCTCGATGAACAGCAGCAGCAGCGAGATCCCCTGGATCACCTCGGGGATCACCAGCGGTGCGTTGATCATCCCGCTGAACAGCGCAAAGCCGCGAAAGCGCCCCATCCGCGCGAGCACAAAGCCGGCCCACGTGCCGATGAACACCGACGCGAACGCGGTCAGCACGCCGATCTTCAGCGACAGCCACGCGGCCGTCAGCAGCTCGTCGTCCTCCACGAGCGCCGAGTACCAGCGGAACGAGAAGCCCGACCACACGGTGACGAGCTTCGACTCGTTGAACGAATAGACGATCAGGCTGATGATCGGGATATACAGGAACGCAAAGCCGGCGAACAGCGCCGCGAACTGCAGGTAACGATTCGGCTTCATCGACGGCGGCCCTCCTGCTCCTTCGCCTGGAAATGCTGGAACATCGCCATCGGCACGAGCAGCAGCAGCACCATCGCGCAGGTCACGGCCGACGCCATCGGCCAGTCTGCGTTGTTGAAGAACTCATTCCACATCACGCGGCCGATCATCAGCGTGTTCGCGCCGCCGAGCAGTTCCGGAATCACGTACTCGCCGACCGCCGGAATGAACACCAGCAGGCAGCCCGCGATGATCCCGTTCTTCGACAGCGGCAGCGTGATCTGCACGAACGCCCTCCACGGCTTCGCGCCGAGATCGTACGCGGCTTCGAGCAGGCGCAGGTCCATCTTCACGAGATGCGCGTACAGCGGCATCACGAGGAACGGCAGGTACGAATACACCATCCCGATGTACACCGCGTAGTTGGTGCGGTACAGCTCGATCGGCGTATGGGTCAGGCCGATCCACATCAGGAAGTTGTTCAGGAGCCCGTTGTTCTTCAGGATCCCGATCCACGCGTACACGCGGATCAGGAACGACGTCCAGAACGGCAGCATCACGCCCATCATCAGCAGGTTGCGGGTCGCCGGGTTCGAACGCGCGATGTAGTACGCCATCGGATAACCGATCAGCAGGCACAGCAGCGTCGTGATCGCCGCGACCACCACCGAATTCACGTAGGTCGCGAAATACAGGCTGTCGGTGAGCAGGAACGCGTAGTGCGACAGGTTCAGCGCGATGTGCACCACGCCGTCCGCAAACGACGCGAGTTCCGTATACGGCGGGATGCCGAGCTGCAGCTCCGCGAAGCTGATCTTCACGACCAGCACGAACGGCACGAGGAAGAACAGCACGAGCCACGTGTACGGCCCCGCGACGACCGCCGAGCCGCCGGTCAGGTTGAAGCGTCGCACGGGCCATGCGAGCAGGGACTTGAGCGTGCTCATGACGTCAGCACCACGCCAGCGGTCGCGCTCCAGCGCACGTAGATCTCGTCGCCGAGCGCCGGCGTGTCGAGCTCGGAGATCGCGAGGCTCGACACGTTCGCGATCACCGTCTTGCCCGCGTCGAGCTTCACGTGATACAGCGAGTAGCCGCCCATGTACGCGACGTTGGTGATCTTGCCGTGCGCCCAGTTGAACGCGCCTTCGGGCGGCTTGCGCGTGAGCGCGATCCGCTCGGGGCGCACCGACACCGTGACCGGCATCCCGAGCGGACCCGTGATCCCGTGGCTCACGTACAGCCGGCTCGGCAGCTCCGGCGATTCGATATACACGTAATCGGGTTCGTCCTCGACGGTGACGCCTTCGAACAGGTTGGTCGAGCCGATGAACTCGGCCGAGAAGCGGCTGTTCGGATATTCGTAGACTTCGTTCGGCGAGCCGATCTGCACGATCTGCCCTTCGCTCATCACGGCGAGCCGGTTCGCCATCGTCATCGCCTCTTCCTGGTCGTGCGTGACCATGATGCAGGTGACGCCGACCTTGTTCAGGATGTTGACGAGCTCGATCTGCGTGCGCTGGCGGATCTGCTTGTCGAGCGCCGACATCGGCTCGTCGAGCAGCAGCACCTTCGGGCGCTTGACGAGCGAACGCGCGAGCGCGACGCGCTGCTGCTGGCCGCCCGACAGCTGGTGCGGCTTGCGCTTCGCGTACTTGCTCATCTGCACGAGCTCGAGCGCCGTGGCGACGCGCTCCTTCAGCTCCGCCTTCGGCGTGCCTTCCTGCTTCAGGCCGTAGGCGACGTTCGATTCGACCGACATGTGCGGAAACAGCGCATACGACTGGAACATCATGTTCACGGGCCGCTTGTACGGCGGCATCTGTGCGAGGTCCTCGCCGTCGATCAGGATCTTGCCCGAGGTGACCGTCTCGAGGCCCGCCAGCATGCGCAGCAGCGTCGACTTGCCGGAACCCGAGCTGCCGAGCAGCGCGAACAGCTCGCCCTGGCGCACCGTCAGGTTCACGCTGCGCACCACTTCGGTCTCGCCGAACTTCTTGACGACGTCGACGATCTGGACAAAATTCTCGGCGCGCGTATCGGCGCCGGACGAAGGAACGAAGGACGGTGCGCCCGCGACCGGCGCACCCGACTGGCTATTCATGATGTGCTGCTTCTCTCCTGCGTTTGACGAACAAAGCCCCCGGGGACACCAGGGGCTTCATGACTGCTGGCTGACTCCGGTTCGCTTCAGCGGCCCGATTTCAGCTCGGTCCACAGACGCGTCTGCAGACGCTGGATTTCAGGCGGCAGCGGCTTGAGCAGGAACAGCGTCTTCACGACGTCGGCCGGCGGATAGACGGCCGGGTCGTTCGCGACGTCGGGCCGCACGTACTTGCGCGACTCGGCGTTCGCGCTCGGGTAGTACACGGCATTCGTGATCGCCGCGTGCACCTTCGGATCCTCGATGTAGTTGATCCACTGCAGCGCGGCGTCCTTGTTCTTCGCGTCCTTCGGGATCGCCATCACGTCGAACCACACCGGCGCGCCGCCCTTCGGAATGTAGTACTCGACCTTGTACGGCTTCTTCGCCTCGATCGCGCGATGCTTCGCGATCACGACGTCGCCCGACCAGCCGAACGCGAAGCAGATGTCGCCGCCGACCAGGTCGTTGATGTAGCCCGACGAGTTGAACTGCGTGATGTACGGGCGGATCTTCTTCAGCACCTCCATCGCGGCCTTGTAGTCGGCCGGGTTCGTGCTCATCGGATCCTTGCCGATGTAGTGCAGCGCCGCCGCGAACATCTGGTCCGGCGCGTCGAGCACCGACACGCCGCAGGTCTTCAGCTTCGAGATGTTTTCCGGCTTGAACAGGATGTCCCAGTTGTCGAGCGGGACCTTGCCGAGCGCCTGCTGCGCCTTCGTCAGGTTGTAGGCGAGACCGGTCGTGCCGTACGCCCAGGGCACCGAGTACTTGTTGCCCGGGTCCGCGCCGGCGACGAGCGCCATCAGTTGCGGATCGAGGTACTTGAGGTTCGGCAGCTTCGACTTGTCGAGCGGCGTGAAGATGCCGGCGGCGATCTGCTTGCCCGCGTAGTTGCTGGTCGGCACGACGATGTCGTAGCCCGAGCTGCCCGTCAGCAGCTTCGCCTGCAGCGTGTCGTCGCTGTCGTAATTGTCGTAGCGGACCTTGACGCCCGCCTGCTTCTCGAAGTTCGGGATCGTGTCCTTCGCAATGTAGTCCGACCAGTTATAGACATTGAGCTGCGTATCCTTCGCCGCCGCCGCCGATGCACCCACGCACAGCGCGAGCGCTGCGAACCGGCCCACTACGTTTGCTTTCATCCCGTTCTCCCTTCGGCCGGACCGCTTGTCCGGCTGCCGTCTGCCTCGTCATGGCGGCGCGTTCCGGCACGCCGCCCCTCGAAAACCCCGAACGCTACCACCATTCGCGCTCCGTCACAAAAAAATCATGCCCGTGTCGCGCAAACGGAACAGATTCCCGCCGCCGGCCGCTCGGGCGGCCCGCGCAGCGGGGCGTTCCGGGGGAATTCTATCGGGTAATCGGCGTCTGTCCATCGGGAAAAGAAAGCGGTGGCGAAACCGCGTCCGCATACAGCACAAGCGGCACGCGCAACGTGCGGTGTATGCGGCCGTTTCACAGGTGAAATCGCGACACGCTGCGACACGCGCCGCACGCCCTGTCCTGTCCGGCACGGCACGGCGGACCAGCCGTCGCCGGCGGCGATCCGGCCACCGGCCGACCGTACCGTCACGGCAACGCGACCGTACGGCACGGTAGCGGCGTCCGCCGGCCGCCCCGTCCCGATGCATTAAAATGACGCCCTGACGATTTCACTGCGCGAACCCTTCCGATGGCCTCCAATCTCCACGACCTGCCCGACAGCCCCTGCATCGGCGTGTGCTCGACCCTCTTCGACGAAGTCTGCAAGGGCTGCGGCCGCACGGCCGGCGAAGTGTCGAACTGGGTGTTCCTGAGCGACGCCGAGAAGCAGGCGGTGTGGGAGCGCATTACGCGCGAAGGCACCGCGATGCGCTTCCAGTACGACAAGCTGTAAACCGGCCGCACAAAAAAAGAGCGGCATGCCGACTGCCATGCCGCCAACCCCAACTCTGTTCTTGTCCTCGAAGCTTTAGAACTTCATCCCGACGCCCACGCCGACGATCAGCGGATCGATGTGCAGCGTGCCGATGCCCTTGTCGCCGAGCGTCGCATCGGTGCTCATCCAGATCTTCTTCACGTCGACGTTCATGAACACCTTCTTCGTCAACTGCACGTCGACGCCGAACTGCAGCGCCGGACCGAAGCTGCTCTTGTTGATCGACACGCCTTCCCCGCCGACGTTGAGCCCGTTGTTGTAGAAGTACGTGTAGTTCAGGCCCGCGCCGACGTACGGACGCACCTTGCCGGCATGGTTGAAGTGGTACTGCAGCAGCAGCGTCGGCGGCAGCACGCCCACGCCGCCCAGGTTGCCGAGGCTCGACGTCATCTGGTGCCGCGACGTGCCGAGGATCAGCTCCACGCCCAGGTAGTCGCGGATCATGTAGGTGAAGTCGAGTTCCGGCACGATCGCGTTGTTCACGCCGGTATTGATCGCGCCGAGCGTGTCGCTCGCGCGCTCGTTCGGCTGGATGCTGATCGCGCGCAGGCGGACCAGTACGTCACCCTGGTTGATCCCGTCGCCCGGAGACGCCGCGTGCGACAGCGTGGGTATCGTGACCAGACTCGCCGCGACGGCGGCAGCGGTGACACATGTTCGAATCGTTTTATGCATGGTAAAGACCCCTGAAGAATGCATTCCATTTTCCTCGTAGGGTCTTTTCGTCGTTTTGATATCCGTCAAGCCAGCGTAAACCTCGGACGGTTTGTCGCAGTCGCCGCGGCACGGCCCGTCAGCAGCAGATCGAGCAGATCACGCACGCTGCGGATCGCGTTGCCGAACGGCAGTGCTTCGCGGCCGCGGAAGAACAGGCCGTTCGCGACGTCGCCTCGCAACGCGGCCGCGAGCCGCGTGTCGATGCAGAAATGGCCGAACTTTTCGATGCCGTCGCGCAGCCCGCAGACGCTCAGGCACTCGAGCGCGGTCGGGCAGCGCTGCCTGAACGCGCCAAGCTTGTCGCGAATGCGCGTTTCGTTGCGCAGGTAGCGATCGAGCCACGGTGTCTTCACCGCGCGCGCCGGCAGCCCCGTCACGCTGACGAATTCGACGATGTCGTCGGGTAGCGCGTCGGCCAGTACGCGCTTGAAGTTCGGATGCGCGTCACCTTCCTCCGTCACCGCGAACGGCGTTCCGACCTGCACGCCGTTCGCGCCGGCTGCGAGTGCCGCACGCACCGTGTCGTGACTGTTGATCCCGCCCGCGACGATCAGCGGGATCGTGTCGCGCGCCACGCCGAGCGACGCCATCACCTGCGCGGCCTCGTCGAGCACGCGCGCGAAATCGAAACGCGCATCGTGCATGTCGTCGATCTGCGTGACCCCGAGGTGGCCGCCCGCATGCGCGGGATGCTCGATCACGATCGCATCCGGCAGCCGCCCCTTCTTCATCCACTTCTTCAGCACCAGCGCGATCCCGCGGCTGTCCGACAGGATCGGGATCAGCGCGATGTCGCGTCCCTGCGTGAGATCGGGCAGATCGAGCGGCAGGCCCGCGCCCATCACGATCGCGTCCGCGCCTTCGTCGCACGCGACGCGCACGTAGTCCGCATGCGCGCGCACCGCCTTCATCACGTTGACCGCGATCATCCCGCGGCCTTCGCCGTAGGTCTTCGCGAGGCGAATCTCGCGCGCGAGCGCGTCGAGGTTCGCGGCCTCGAGCGTCGCGCGGTCGGGATTCGCACGACAGCGCGCGAGCAGGTCCGCGTGGTGGTGACGCAGGTCGATGCTCGCGATCGTGCCGAGCGCGCCTTCGCGCGCGACGCTGCCCGCGAGGCGGTGCGCGGAGATGCCGACGCCCATGCCGCCCTGCACCACGGGCAGCAACGCGCGGCCGCGAATCGTGAGCGGCGGGAAGGAAGTGCGTGCGGTCATCTGAACCTCGTCGAAACATCGGAAATCGGAAACGCGATGATCGACGATCCACCGACGCGCATCTTGACGGCCGTCAATAAAAAAACGGCACGCGAGCGTGCCGTTTCGGGTCAGGCGCGGTGAGACGCTCAGGCCGGATTCGCCGGCTTGAGCTGCATCGACTTGTATTCGAGATACTCTTCGAGCCCGTACACGCCGTTCTCGCGGCCGTGTCCCGACTGCTTGTAGCCGCCGAACGGCGCGGCGCTGTTCCACGTGCCGCCGTTGATGTCGACCTGCCCCGTGCGGATGCGGCGCGCGACGCGCATCGCGCGTTCGTCGCTGCCCGCCCACACCGCGCCGCCGAGCCCATAAGGCGAATCGTTCGCGATGCGCACGGCTTCGTCTTCGTCGCGATACGTGATGATCGACAGCACCGGCCCGAAGATTTCTTCCTGCGCGATCGTCGATTTCGGATCGACGCGGCCGAACACCGTCGGCTTCACGAAGAAGCCCTTCGCGAGCCCTTCCGGCAGGCCCGTGCCGCCCGTCACGAGTTCCGCGCCGTCGTCGATCCCGCGCTGGATGTAGGCCTGCACGCGCTGCTGCTGCGCGGCCGATGCGAGTGCGCCGAGGCGCGTCGTTTCCTGGCGCGGGTCGCCCGCGACATACGCTTCGGCCGCCGCCTTCGCGAGCGCGCGCGCCTCGTCGTAACGCGCTTCCGGCACCAGCATCCGCGTGTGCGCCGAACAGGTCTGGCCCGCGTTCAGGTAGCACGCGTTGACCGTGCCCTTCACCGCCGTCGCGAAATCGGCATCGTCGAGAATCACCGACGCCGACTTGCCGCCCAGTTCGAGCGCGACGCGCTTCACGCCCGCGGCCGCGAGTTCGGCCACGCGCTTGCCGGCGCGCGTCGAACCCGTGAACGACACCATGTCGACGTCCGGATCGGTCGCCAGCACCTCGCCGACGACCGGGCCGTAACCGCATACGAGGTTGAACACGCCCGGCGGCAGGCCCGCTTCGTGAATCGCCTCCGCGAGCATGAACGCATTGAGCGGCGCGACTTCGGATGGCTTCAGGACGACCGTGCAGCCGGCCGCGAGCGCCGGCGCGACCTTCAGCGTGACCTGGTTGAGCGGGTAGTTCCACGGCGTGATCGCCGCGACGACGCCGACCGGCTCGCGCACCACCAGCGAGTTGCCGACCGTCGCCTCGAATTCGAACGATTCGGCGAGTTTCGCGTATGCCTTCCAGTTGTAGATCGGGCCGCCGACCTGGATCGCACGCGACAGCTTGATCGGCATCCCGACTTCGCCGGTGATCGACTGCGCGAGTTCCTCGCTGCGCGCCTGCAGACGCTCGACGATCTTGCGCAGGTAGTCCGCGCGCGTCGCGGCCGGCGTCGCGGCCCACGCGTCGAACGCCGCGCGCGCCGCGCGGATCGCGTCCTGCGCGTCCGAGGCCGTGCCCTCCGGAATCCGGCCGATCACGGCCTCGGTGCCCGAGTCGATCACGTCGATCGTGCCCGTTCCGGCCGGCTTGCGCCATGCACCGTCGATGTAGAACTGGTTGTAGATTTTCATCGCTTCCTGTCTCCCGGAAAACGGCCATTCTAACGAGTGTGGCGCCGCCCGGCGATGACGCCGGACCAGACCGCGAGCGCCGCCGAACGGTCCGCACGGGCGCCGGCGAGCGGGTGCCGGATACCGGACGCCCGCGGCTGCGGCATCCGCGCCACGCCGGCACGCCACGAGGCCGCACGACGTGGCCCGCATCGTGCTATGTTTTTAGTATCGGCGCCGGCCGCTGCAGGCCGCGCCACCCGGAATCGATGCCTTCGTGAGCGCTGCCATGACCGACGCATCCCATATCCTCGGCTCGCAAGATCGCCTGGAGCTGCTGTGCTGGCTCACCTGCGGCAATCTCGGCGCGTTTTACCTGAACGAAACCTGGCCGGACGCATCGTTCCAGGTGCAGGCCGCGCACCGCTGGCTCGACCGCCATCACCGGCAGGCCGACTGGCTCGCGATCGCGAAGCTGGCCGCGCTGGCGCAGGACATCGCCAAGCGGCACGCCGACTTCGTCGATGCGTCGTGGGCGCGTGACGCGGTCGAGGAAATCGTCGATACCGACGATCTCGATTACCGGGCGAAACTCGTGCAATGGGTATACGAAGACTGCTGCAAGGCGCTTGCCGACAAGCGGCTCGCGGATTGACGCGACGGCACTGGGCGGCGGGCGGTGCGCGAGGTGATGCGCCGGTTGCGGTCGCGGCGGCTGCCGGCCGGAAACGGCGCCGGCGCGTCGAATCGTCATCGAAGGTGCCGCACTCGACCTGACATTTTCCCTTCAATGGCCCGTCGTGCCGATCCGGTAACGGCGAACATCTGCCCGGATACGAAAAACCCGCCAGGCTTGCACCTGGCGGGCTTCCGGTACATCAGGTCGGGCATGGCCGCCCGGGCAATTACTCCTGCCCCTGACTCGTCAGGAACTCCTCGTAATTCCCGCCGAAGTCGAACAGCGTGCCGTCCGTGCGCACTTCGATGATCCGGTTCGCCAGCCCGCTCACGAATTCGCGGTCGTGCGACACGAAGATCAGCGTGCCTTCGAACTGCTCGAGCGCGATCTGCAGCGACTCGATCGACTCCATGTCCATGTGGTTGGTCGGCTCGTCCATCAGCAGCACGTTGTGGCGGCCGAGCATCAGCTTGCCCCAGATCATGCGGCCCTTCTCGCCGCCCGACAGCACCTTCACCGACTTCTTGATGTCGTCCGACGAGAACAGCAGGCGGCCCAGCGTGCCGCGCACCATCGTTTCGTCGTCGCCGTCCTTGCGGTACTGGTCGATCCAGTCCATCAGCGTGATGTCGTTCGGGAACTCCTCGTACGTATCCTGCGGCATGTAGCCGACGTTCGCGTTCTCCGACCACTTCACCGTGCCGTGATCGAGCTGCAGCGCGCCGAGCAGCGAACGCAGCAGCGTCGTCTTGCCCGCGCCGTTCTCGCCGATGATCGCGATGCGCTCGCCCGGCTGCACCGACAGGTTGAAGTTCTGGAAGATCGTGCGCTCGTACTTCTTCGTGATGTCTTCGGCGACCACCGCGACGTTGTGCAGCTTCTTCTCGAACTCGAAGCGGATGAACGGGTTCTGACGCGACGACGGCTTGAATTCCTCGATCTTGATCTTGTCGATCTGCTTCGCGCGGCTCGTTGCCTGGCGGGCCTTCGACTTGTTCGCCGAGAAGCGGCGCACGAAGTCCTGCAGCTCGGCAACGCGCTCCTTCGCGCGCGCGTTCGCCGCGGCCTGGCGCTCGCGCGCCTGTGCCGACGCGAGCATGTAGTCGTCGTAGTTGCCCGGCCAGACCTTCAGCGTGCCGTAGTCCATGTCGGCCATGTGCGTGCACACCGAGTTCAGGAAGTGACGATCGTGCGAGATGATGATCATCGTCGAGTTGTACTCGTTGAGCGTGTGCTCGAGCCAACGGATCGAGTTGATGTCCAGGTTGTTGGTCGGTTCGTCGAGCAGCAGCACGTCCGGCTTCGAGAACAGCGCCTGCGCGAGCAGCACGCGCAGCTTCCAGCCCGGCGCGACGTCGGCCATCGTGCCGTTGTGGAACTTCTCCTCGATGCCGATGCCGAGCAGCAGCGCGCCCGCGCGCGCCTCGGCGTCGTAGCCGCCGTATTCGGCGAACTTGCCTTCGAGCTCGGCCGCGTGCATGTAGTCGTCGTCGGTGGCTTCCGGGTTCGCGTAGATCGCGTCGCGCTCGGTCATCGCGGCCCACATTTCGGTGTGGCCCATCATCACGACGTCGAGCACGCGCACGTCTTCATACGCGAACTGGTCCTGGCGCAGCTTGCCCAGGCGCACGTTCGGCTCCAGCGCGACGTTGCCGGCGCTCGGCTCGAGGTCGCCGCCCAGGATCTTCATGAAGGTCGACTTGCCGCAGCCGTTCGCGCCGATCAGACCATAGCGGTTGCCCTCGCCGAATTTGACCGAGATATTCTCGAACAAGGGCTTCGGCCCGAATTGCATCGTGATGTTGGCAGTAGAAAGCACGGCAGGTCCCGTAAGAGAGAAATCGACGGAAAACCGTGTATTTTAGCAGGTGTCGGAGAAACTGCCGACCGCACTGTTCCGGCCCCGCCAGCCGGGCCGCCGCGCGCGGCGCCGGCGCCTCCCTTCGTGGCCCCTACTTGCCTTCCTTCGCCGCGCGCTTCTGCGCCGCCTTCTCCTTCATTTGCCCGAACAGCTCCGCGCACGGCACGTCGCGGTTGTTGCTCGGCGCGATCAGCGGAATCAGCGCCGCGAACGGGTTGATCAGGCCGAGCCCGACCATCGCGCCGGCGCGCAGCGCGAGCGCGCCCGCGTCGACGCCGACCTTCGGGTTCTTGAACGTGCCCTTCGCATACAGCGGCGAGCGCAGCGAGAAGACCCGGAAACCCTTCGTGTGCGGGTGGATCTTCAGGTCGATCGATTCGTCGCGCAGATTGACCGGGCCGTCGACGTTGATCAGCGCATCGTCCGTATCGAGCGCGAACACCTTCGGGTCGAGCATCCCGTCGGTCGCGACGAAGTCGATCGCCGCGCAGTTGATGTTCACGTCGCGGGTGCCGAACAGCTTCTCGTAAACGACGTTCGCGACGTTCAGCCCCGCCGCCTCCATCAGCAGCAGGCTGATGCGGCCATCCGTGATGAGCGCCTTCACTTCGCCGGTCGAGGTACCCGCGAGCGCGGCCGGCGAGTTGCCGGTCGCCGACAGCGACGCGTCGCCGTTGATCTCGCCGAGCGCGGTCTGCATCACCTTCTGCGTCGGGAACAGCTGCTTGAGCCTCAGGTGACGCGCGGACAGCGTGAAGCGGCCCTTGAGCGGCGTGCGGCTGCCGTCCAGATGCGCGGTCGTCGCGAGCGTGCCGCCCGCGACGCCGAACTTCAGCGGCTCGAGCGTCAGCACGCCGTCCTGCATCAGAACGTGCGTGTACAGGTCGGTAATCGGCAGTTGCGGGCTCTTGATCAGCTTGCGGCCGGTGAACTTCACGTCCGCGTCGATCGCGCTCCAGCGCTCGGTGCGGAACCTCGAAACCGGCAGCACGCGGTCCGGCGGCTGGCGCGTCGTGTCGCCGCGCTTCGCCTTGCTCGCGGCCGTGTCGGCGCCGATCACCGGCGCGAGGTCGGAGAACTGCAGCAGTTTCGACTCGAGCTCGCCCGACAGCTTCGGCCGCGGCTCGCGCTGCGCCCAGGTGAGCGTGCCGCGCAGATCGCTGCCGCCCACGCGGCCGTTGAAGTCCTCGTAGCGGAACGTGCTGGCGCCCTGCTTGATGTTGCCGATCAGCCGCCCTTCGGTCGCATACGGCGGCGTGTCGGGCAGCGTGATGCCGGTAATCTGGTAGAGGTGCGACATCGACGTGCCCTGCAGCCATAACCGCAGGTCGAGCGCCGCGAGATGCATCGGGTCGGTCAGCGTGCCGACGATCGCGAGCCGCGTGTCGCCGGCCTTCACGTCGGCCTGCAGCGGGAACGGCTGCGTCGACTTCTCGATCGCCAGCACGCCGCCCACCTTGCCGGTGCCGCTGATCGGCACGTTCTTGTAGCGGCCGTCGACCTTGAGCCCGAACGCATAGGTCGGGCCGGACGGCTTCGCGGGCGCGGCGGCCGCCGACGCACCGGATGCACCTGACGCACCGCTCGCGCCGGATGCCGGCGCGGCCGTCGATGCAGAGGAAACCGAAGTAGCCGGAGCGGCGCCGGACACTCCCGACGCCGCAACGGCAGACGCCCCGCTCGCCGCCTGCGGCGCCGACGCACCCGACGCGGCTTCCGCATTCGCCTTCGCGCTCAATTGCGCGGCGCCGTGCTTGCCGACGCGCTGGGCCGATGCCGCACGCGACCTCTGTTCCTGTTCCTTCAGCACGTCGCCGAGCGGAATCGGCTGGCCGAGCGTATCGATCGCGACCGTGAGATCGGCCTTCGTGATCGCATCGCGATACGTGACGATGCCCTTCGCGAACCCGAAGCTGTCGAGCCGCACCTTCCACGGCGACGGCTGCGCGGATTGCTTGAACTGGAAGGTCCACGTATTGCGGCCGTCGGCGAGCCGCTCGAGGTCGACCGCGGGATTGACGACATCGATCGACGGAATGACGATTTCGTGCGCGAGGAGCGGCAGGATGGCGAGATCGAAATGCGCGGCATCGACCGTGACGAACCTGGGCCCCTTCGCCCAGTCCGGATTGCCGATCTCGAGTTGCGTGGCCGAGAAGCTCGGCCAGGGTACCCATGCGCGCCAGCCGGTCTCGCCGTCGGGGCGACGCCAGCCGACCTTGAGATCGCCGTTGATCGCAAACGAACGGCCAAGCGCGGTACTCACATGTTCGTTGACCCACGGTTTCGCGCGGTTCCAGTCGAACGTGACGATAAAAATGCCGGCGGCCGCGATGATCAGTGCGACGATGCAGACGATCCATGCAGCCGATTTGCCGATGGCTCGGGCTAGCGTCATGGCGATTCCGTTGTTGTTATGCAGAGTGTGCACGCCATGTCGGGCCACGTGCGTGAATGAACGAAGCACGACACTGGCGGCTTTTCAATCTGTATTATGACGCACGCTCCGACGACGCCTCGGCGCCATTAACGCTTTTTTTCATTTTCGACATGACAGCCCCGACCGGTCTCATCGATGCGCAGCACATCACGCGCCGCGACGCCAGCAGCGGCAAGACCTTGCTGGCGCCGACCGACTTCAGCCTCGCCGCGGGATCGCGAATTGCTATCACCGGTCCATCGGGTTCCGGCAAGAGCGTGCTGCTGCGCGCGCTCGCGCTGCTCGATCCGCTCGATGGCGGTCAGATCCTGTGGCGCGGCCAGCGGATCAGGCGCGGCGCGATTCCGCGCTACCGGCGCAGCGTCGCCTACGTGCGCCAGCGACCCGCGCAGATGGACGGCACCGTCGAGGCACAATTGCGCTATCCGTACTCGCTCGCGATCTATCGCGACGCGACGTTCGACCGTGCGCGCGCCGAAGCGCTCGCGGCCCGCGCCGGTCGCGGCGCCGATTTTCTCGACAAGCGCGCGAGCGAACTGTCGGGCGGCGAAGCGCAGATCGCCGCGCTGCTGCGCGTGCTGCAACTCGACCCCGACGTGCTGCTGCTCGACGAGCCGACGTCCGCGCTCGACCCCGACTCCACGCGCGCGATCGAAGCGCTCGTCGGCGCCTGGTTCGACGCGGCACCCGATGCGCGCGCCTGCATGTGGATCTCGCACGATCCGGCGCAGGCCGCACGGATCGGCACGATGCGGCTCGTGATGCAGGCCGGCGTGCTGCACGCCGCGAGCACGACGGAGGCGGCACGATGAGCCCGGCACTGCAGGATCTGAGTCTCGTCGACGTCGGCATCGCCGCCGCGCTCGTCGCCGTCAATGGCGCGATCTCGGCGGCGCTGTCGCTCGGCCTCGGGCGCAAGCTCGCGCTCGCCGCCGTGCGCACCGTCGTGCAGCTGCTCGCGATCGGCTACGTGCTCGGCTGGGTGTTCGGCCATCCGCACTGGACGGTCGTGTTGCCGCTGACCGCGTTGATGACGCTGATCGCCGGCTTTGCGGGCGCCGGCCGCGGCAAGCACACGTATCGCGGACAACGCGTCGACAGCATCGCGTCCATCTGGTTCAGCAGCTGGTTCGTCGCGGCGATCGGGCTGTTCGTCGTGATCCGCATTCATCCTTGGTACGCGCCGCAATATACGATCCCGATCCTCGGGATGATCCTCGGCAATACGCTCACGGGCGTGTCGCTCGGCGTCGAACGGATGATGGAGGAACTGACGGCACGGCGCGACCGCGTCGAGACCGCGCTCGCGCTCGGCGCGACGCGCTGGGAAGCCGCGCAGGACGCCGCGCGCCAGGCCGTGCGGGCGGGCATGCTGCCGACGCTCAACCAGATGGCCGTCGTCGGTGTCGTGAGCCTGCCGGGGATGATGACCGGCCAGGTGCTGGCCGGCCAGTCGCCGCTGCAGGCCGTGCGCTACCAGATCGTGATCATGTTCCTGATCGCCGCGGCGTCCGCGCTCGGCACGGTCGGCGCGGTGCTGATGACGTATCGCCGGCTGTTCTCCGCCGATCACCGCTTTCTCGCATCGCGGCTCGAGGAACGCGCGCATTGACGCGCGGCGCCGCGACCCGCGCGGCATTGGCGCGGCGTGCGGTCAGCGGGCGCTGCGGCGTTTGCCGAGGGCCTGGCGCAACGCGGCCGTGACGTCGGCATCGGGCGCCAGCCCGTCGACCGACGCGACGAGCCGCACCGCGCGTGGTGTCGTCACATAGGCCTGCGCGCCGACATAACCGCCGCTGCCGGCCGAGCGCGTCGTGACGACGAGCGCCTGCGGCGCACGCGCACCGAGGTCGGCCGTGAAGGCGTCGGCGACGGTGCCGTCACGCGCATGCAGCACGCCGGTTACGTAGTCGTCCGTATCGAAGCCGGGCGCGGCATGCGCGGTCGAATACACGCGCACCGCATAGCTGCCGGTCGAGCACGGCTCGAGTGCGCCGCTCGACACGACGGCGACCTGCTGTCGCGACGGCAGCTCGACTTTCTTCGCGAAGCTGCAATCGTCGGCCGCCTGCGCATGGGTGGCGACGAACGCAGCGGCCGACAGCAGCGCGCGCATGCAATGTTTCATCGGGATGTCGTACTGGGAGAGGGAGAAGCCCGGGAGGATAGCGCGACATCCGCATCACGTCACGCGCGCCGCGGGGCGAATGGCCGCGCTGTCGGTGCGCGCCGGACACGACGCACATCAAACCTCAAACAACGGAAATACGCGAAGCCGCGCGCCACGAAACCGTCACGCGCGGCCCTGCCCGGATCACCGGATACGCATCGCGGTTGGTTGCGCACGCACCGGACGTCTCGCCGGCCCGCGCGCACCGCTCAGCGCTTGATCGACACCGTCACTTTCGTGCCGTCGCTCATCGAGACGGACTTCGACCCGCCATTGGTCGAAATCGACACCCACTTGACCTGGCTCACCGACACGACATCCGGGCACTGCAGCGACTTGCCGCCCGCGCTCACGTTGCGCGTGCCTTTCGGCGCGGCGGCCTGGAAGCTCATCTGCACGTTCGCGATCCCCTTCGCGTCGACCGACGGCGCGAGCCGCACCTGGGTCTGGCGCACCATCGCGCCGTTCGCGTCGCGCGGCAGGTTGTCGGCGTTCGGGCAACCGTCCGGCATCGCGACCGCGCCGCCCGGCGGCACCGACTTCCAGTTGAAGTCGTCCGTTTCGCCCGAGCGGATCTTGCGGGTCTCCTGCGTATTGCCGAAGGTCTTCGAATCGACCTTGACGGTGTATTCGAGCTGCCCTGTCCCGCCGCCCTTCAGGCTGCCCTTGACCGGCGGCGCCGCGAATACGCTCGCGCTGACGCACGCCGCCGCGAACACGGCAGACCACGATGCGGCGACTGACAAGCTGCGTTGGCTCATGCTGACCTCCTTGTAATGCGGCGGCACGCGCGTGCCGCGCGGTTTTCGATGCATGATGCGTTGCCAGTCTACCGCCAAGCGGCATGCAATGCGCCGCAAACGCATCGGGTGTTACCCCGCTTGCGTTCGCGACGCGGCATCCCGTACGCGCGACGCCGGCGCTCGGGAACACGCCGGGCAGACCCAGGTTTTCCGCCCCGAAGGAAGTCCCCTTGGGGGATGCCCATCGGCGCCTGGCGCGAAGCGACGCGTCTGCGGCACTCAGAAGCCGCTCAGCACCAGCTTGCCGATCGCGCGCCCGGCTTCGAGCAGCTGATGCGCGCGCCGCACGTTCGCGGCGTTGATCGTGCCGAGCTGTTCGCCGAGCGTCGTGCGCAGCGTGCCGCCGTCGACGAGCCGCGCCACCTCGCCCAGGATCTTGTGCTGCTCGATCATGTCCGGCGTCTCGAACATCGCACGCGTGAACATGAATTCCCAGTGAAACGCGGCGCTCTTCGCCTTCAGTTGCTCGACCGGAATCGGCTTCTCGTTCTCGACGATCGTGCAAATGCCGCCCTGCGGGCGAATTACTTCCGCCGCGGCAGGGAAATGACGGTCCGTGTCGTTGAAGATCAGCACGTAGTCGACGCTCGGGTGGCCGATTTCACGCAGTTGCGCGGGCAGGTCGCCGAAATGATCGACCACGTTGTCCGCGCCGAGCGAGCGCACCCATTCGGCCGACGCCGGCCGCGACGCGGTCGCGATCACGCGCAGCCCGGCGAGCGTCTTCGCGAGCTGGATCGCGATCGAACCCACCCCGCCCGCGCCGCCGATGATCAGCACCGACTTGCCCGCGTCCGCGCCCTGCGGCGACACGCGCAGCCGGTCGAACAGCGCCTCCCAGGCGGTCAGCGCGGTGAGCGGCAACGCGGCCGATGCCGCGAAATCGAGCGAGCGCGGCTTGAGCGCGGCGATCCGCTCGTCGACCGCGTGGAATTCGCTGTTTGCGCCGGGCCGCGTGATGCTGCCCGCGTAGAACACCTCGTCGCCCGGCCGGAACAGCGTGACCTCGGCACCGACCGCGACGACCGTGCCGGCCGCATCCCAGCCGAGCACGCGCGGCGTCTCCTCGACCTGCGGTTTCGGCGCGCGCACCTTGGTGTCGACCGGGTTCACGGAGATCGCCTCGACCTTCACGAGCAGGTCGCGCGGGCCCGGCACCGGTTGCGGCAGTTCCACGTCGACGAGCGCCTGCGGGTCGTCGATCGGCAGGTAACGGGTCAGTCCAACGGCTTTCATCACGAAACTCCTTCAGGGAAATCGGGCGGGCCGCGGCGCAGCCCCATGCATGCCATCGTAGGCGCCCCGATCCTTCGAGAAAACCGCTATATTTCCTGAAACATTTTCAGGAATTTCAGAATAATGAGGTCCGATCCGATTCCAGCCCCCGACAAGCCGCTCGACCTGCTCGACGTCGGCCTGTTCGTGCGCGCCGCGCTGCTCGCGAACGTGAGCGCGGCCGGGCGCGAGTTCGGCGTATCGGCCGCGGTCGCGAGCGCACGCATCGCGCAGCTGGAGCGCCAGCTCGGCGCGCGGTTGCTGCATCGCACCACGCGCCGCATCAGCCTGACGCAGGACGGCGAAGTCTTCATGGCCCGCGCCGAGGCGCTGCTGTCGGCCGCAGACGACGCGCGCGCCTCGGTCGGCCACGGCCGCAGCGAGCCGTACGGGCGGCTGAAAGTGTCGATGTCGTCGTCGTTCGGCCGCCAGCACGTCGCGCCCGTGATTCCCGCGTTCCTGCGCCGCTACCCGTCCGTGTCGCTCGACCTGCGGCTGTCCGACGAGATCGTCGACCTCGTCGACGACGGCTACGACGTCGCGATCCGCCTCGGTGCGCTGAAGGACTCGACGCTGGTCGCACGCAGGCTCGCCACGAACCGGCGCGTGCTGTGCTGCTCGCCCGCGTATCTCGCCGAACACGGCACGCCGCGCCATCCGGCCGACCTCGCGCAGCACGAATGCGTGATCCTCGGCGACCAGCGCGACTGGTCGTTCGTCACGCCGCAAGGCCCGCTCACCGTGCGGGTCGGCGGCCGGCTCGTCGCGAGCAACGGCGAGGCGATCCGCGAAGCGCTCGTCGACGGCTTCGGCATCGCGATCAAGTCGACCTGGGACGTCGGCCCGCTGCTCGCGAGCGGCGCGCTCGTCACCGTGCTCGACGACTACCCGTTCGCGAACGACGTCGCGATCTGGGCCGTCTATCCGAGCCGCGCGCACGTGCCGCTGAAGACGCTCGCGTTCATCGCGTTCCTGGCCGAACACTTCGGCGATCCGCCTTACTGGGATCGCGACCGGCAATCGCACGAATCACCCGAATAACCCGCACCGTCCGCCGAATCGCCGTGCGTGCGGCACCCGGCACGGCGCCCGCGCCGGCTCCCGGCGGCGATCCGGTCGCGATCGGATACCAACCGGCTACAATGGCGCGTTCGCGACGCAACGGCCCGACGCCGAACGGGGCCCGCGCTCGCAGGCGGCCGCATGCCGGCCGCGCACGCGTTTCATTCGCTTCCAAACATTCCGTCATGACCCACAACCTCGTCATCCAGAGTCTCGCGCCGTTGTCGGACGCGCATCACAAACCGCTGCTCGCGCTGTCGCGCGGCACCCGCATCGTGCAGACCGACGATCACGCGCTGCGCATCGAAAACGCCAACCCCGCGCAGCGTCTCGACATCGACGCGTACTGCGGCACGCATGCGCTCGACTTCGGCTTCGTCGAAGCCGGCCGCGCGCTGAGCGATTTCGGGCTCGTCGTGATGGACATGGACTCGACGCTGATCACAATCGAATGCATCGACGAGATCGCCGATTTCTGCGGGCTGAAGACGCAGGTCGCCGAGATCACCGAGGCGGCGATGCGCGGCGAGATCCGCGATTTCAACGAAAGCCTCACGCGCCGCGTCGCGCTGCTCGCGGGGCTCGACGCGCAGGCGCTCGAGCGCGTGTACGAGGAACGGCTGCAGCTGTCGCCCGGCGCGGAGACGATGCTCGCCGGCGTGAAGGCCGCGGGCCTGAAGACGCTGCTCGTGTCGGGCGGCTTCACGTTCTTCACCGAGCGCCTGAAGGCGCGCCTCGGCCTCGACTTCGCGCACGCGAACACGCTCGAGATCGTCGACGGCAAGCTGACCGGCAAGGTGCTCGGCGAGATCGTCAACGCCGACGTCAAGGCGCGCCTGCTGCGCGACACCTGCGCATCGCTCGGCATCGAGCCGAGCCGCGCGATCGCGATGGGCGACGGCTCGAACGACCTGAAGATGATGGCCGAAGCCGGGCTGTCGGTCGCGTTCCACGCGAAGCCCGTCGTGCGCGATGCGGCCACCGTCGCATTCGACCACGTCGGCCTCGACGGGCTGCTGCGGCTGTTCTGATTTCCGATCCGCGCAAGCCGCCCATGAAAAACGCCCGCGCGATGCAACATCGCGCGGGCGTTTTGTTGTTCCGCTCGGGGTTCGGTGCTCAGCCGAGCGTGGACTGCATCGCGCGCTCGATATCCGCGCGCAGGTCGGCTTCGTCTTCGAGACCGACGTAGAAGCGTACCAGCGTGCCGCGATGCGGCCAGTCCGGGCGCATCGACGCCACGTCGTAAGGCATCGCGAGGCTGCACGCGCCGCCCCAGCTCCAGCCGATCGCGAACAGCTCGAGCGCCTCGACGAAACGATCGATCTGCTCGGCACTGTAGCGCTCGTCGAACACCACCGAGAACAGCCCGCCCGCGCCGGTGAAGTCGCGCATGAACGATGCGTGCCCCGGACAGTCCGGCAGTTGCGGATGCAGCACGGCCGCGATCTCCGGACGCGCCTTCAGCCATTGCGCGAGCGCGAGCGCGCTCTTGCTGTGCGCATCGAAGCGCACCTGCATGCTCGGCAGGCTGCGCAGCACGAGCGAGCAGTCGTCGACCGACACGCCGATCCCGCAGCGCATCCGGGCGAGCTTCAGTTGCGCCTGCAGCGCCGCGCTCGCGGTGATCGTCGCGCCCATCAGCACGTCGCTGCCGCCCGATTGATACTTGGTCAGCGCCTGCACCGAGATGTCGACGCCATGCTCGAACGGCTTGAACGCGAGCCCGGCCGAATACGTGTTGTCGATCGCGGTGACGATGCCGCGCGCCTGCGCGACCGCCGTGATCGCACGCACGTCGGGCACTTCCATCGTCACCGAGCCCGGCGCCTCGATCCAGATCAGCCGCGTGTTCGGCTGGATCAGGTCGGCGATGCCGGCGCCGACGAGCGGATCGTAGAAGCGCGCGGTGATGCCGAAATCCTTCGCGAGCCAGTTGCCGAAATCGGCATTCGGCCCGTAGACGTTGTGCGGGATCAACACGTCGTCGCCCGCCTTCACGATCCCGAAATAGACGTTCATGATCGCCGCGAGACCCGACGGCTGCAGCAGCGCATGCGAGCCGCCTTCGATCTCGGCGAGCCGCTGCGCGAGCGCGAGCGACGTCGGGGTCGCATGCAGCCCGTAGCGCCACTGGTTGTCGTCGTGCCAGACCAGCGCGCGCATCGTCGCGAGATCGGGGAACACGACCGTCGATGCACGCTCGACCGGCGGCACGAACGAACGGAAGCCATCCGGGATGTTGTCGTCGGGTTGAACGATGCGGGTCTGGAGTGCGCGCTTCGGAGTGGATGCAGTCATGGCAGGAGGCCCGGAGAAAGGCCGTTCGGTTGCGGAATAGGTCGCTAGGTTAGCCAAAATCGGCGCTGTTGGCCCGGTACAATGCGCGCCGCATGCGCCGAGCCAGCGCGCGCTCAGTCGTCGGTGCGCAGATTGACAACGTTGCCGACCGTCTCGATTTCCTGCACGCGGCCGTCGCGTACCTGCAGCGCCGCGCGCTTGCCCGGCGCCAGGCGCAGCACGACGGGTTGCGGATCCGATTCGTCCGAGTTCATCCGGTCGGCCTTCAGCTCGCCCGTCGCGTCGAAGCGGCCGATCCACACGCCCGTGATGTTCGTGCCGTCGTTCGATTCCTCGATCTCGAGCGTGTCGCCGTCGCGATCGCCGGCGAGCAGCACCACCTCGCCCGTGTCCGCGAACTGGTATTCGCCGTGCACGCCTTCCTCGTCCGTCTTCGGGCCGAGATGCACGACGATCGGCCGATCGCCGAGCGTGCCTTCGTAACGCGGCAGGCGGGCGAATTCCGGATTCGGCCGCAGCGGCCGGGCGGGCGCCGCTTCATCCTGCTGCGCGCCCGACGCGGCAGCCTGTGCCGCGACCACGCCCGGCATCGTGAGGCCCGCCGCCAGCGCGCCGGCAATCACCAGCGCCCGTTGCCATTGCGAATATCGACCCACCTTGTGTTGCTCCTTGCTTCAGATTCGCTCGAAAATCGCGGCGACATGCTGCGCGTCGCCGCTGCACATCGATCGCCACGCGCACGTGGCGACCGCCGATGCGCAGGCGCCGAGCGCGGTACGCACACCGCTCGCCAGCCGTTCACGTCGCCCGTCATCCGGGCGTTCGAGTGAACACGTCGCGTCGCCGGCGTGCGGGAGCCGCGTCAGCCCTGCATCAGGCGTTCCACCGCGTCGCGGCGCGGAATCGGCGCGACCGCGCCGTAGCCGGTCGTCGACAGTGCCGCCGCCGCGTTCGCATAACGCGCGGCCGCGAACGGATCGTCGCCTGCGACGATCCGCGCAACGAACGCACCGCCGAAGCAGTCGCCCGCGCCCGTCGCGTCGACGGCCGCGACCGCGAAGCCCGGCACCACGCGCCGTTCGTTCGGCGTCGCGACATACGCGCCTTCCTTGCCGAGTTTCAGCGCGACGACCCGCGGCCCGTGCTCGAGCATCGCATCGACGATCGCGTCGCGGTCGTTCGCACCGGTGAGCGCCGTGACGTCGTCCCAGCTCGGCAGGCAGATGTCCGTCTGGCGCAGCGCTTCGCGCATTACCGCGCGGGCGCGTGGCAGCGGCCACAGCTTCAGGCGCAGGTTCGTGTCGAAGCTGACCTGCGCGCCGTTGCTGCGCGCGTGGTCGATCGCCGCGAACGCGGCGTCGCACGCGGCCGTGCCGATCGCGAGGCTGATGCCCGACAGGTGCACGGCCCGCGCCGCGGCCAGCGCATCGAGCGGCAGATCGGCCACCGCGTAGCGGCTCGCCGCGGAACCCGCGCGCAGATAGTCGAACTGGTGGCCGTCAGCACCGTGCGTGACGAAATACACGCCGGTCGGCGCCGTGCGGTCGATCCGTACGTACGTCGTATCGACGTGCTCCGCCGCCCACATCTCGGTCAGCAGGCGGCCGAACGGATCGTCGCCGATCGCCGACACGAAGCCCGTCGACGCGCCCTGGCGCGCCGCGGCGATGCAGAAGTTCGACGTGTCGCCGCCGAAGCCTTGCAGGAACTCCGGCCGGCCCGGCTGCGACTGGTTGAATTCGATCATCGCCTCGCCGAGCGCGAGGATCTGCGGCAGCGCTGCGGTCATCGCTTAAACCTCGCCCCACAGGTCGTGGCCGTCCGCGCCCGTGATCTTCACCGACACGAAATCGCCGACCTTGTAGCGCTTCGACGCCTTGGTCGCCGGCTCGACGTAGACGACGCCGTCGATCTCCGGCGCATCGGCCGCCGTGCGGCCGATGCCGCCTTCCTCGCCGACTTCGTCGATCAGCACCTTGAGGGTCTTGCCGACCTTGCGCTGGATGCGCCGCGCCGACACTTCCTCGGCGACCTCCATGAAGCGCGCGCGGCGTTCTTCGCGCACCTCGTCCGGCAGTGCGCCGTCGAGTTCGTTCGCGGTCGCGCCTTCGACCGGCGAATACGCAAAGCAGCCGACGCGATCGAGCTCCGCCTCGCGGATGAAGTCGAGCAGCGTTTCGAACTGTTCTTCCGTCTCGCCGGGGAAGCCGGCGATGAACGTGCTGCGGATCGTCAGGTCCGGGCAGATCTCGCGCCACTTCTGCACGCGCTCGAGCACCTTCTCGGCGTTCGCCGGGCGCTTCATGCGCTTCAGCACGTCCGGATGCGCGTGCTGGAACGGCACGTCGAGATACGGCAGCACGTGGCCCTTGAACGGGCCTTCGGCCATCAGCGGAATGACTTCGTCGACGCTCGGATACGGGTACACGTAGTGCAGGCGCACCCACGCGCCGTACTGCGCGGCGAGTTCGCCGAGCGCGGCGACCAGGTCGGTCATGCGCGTCTTGATCGGCTTGCCGTTCCAGAAGCCGGTGCGGTACTTCACGTCGACGCCGTATGCGCTCGTGTCCTGCGAGATCACGAGCAGTTCCTTCACGCCGGACTTGAACAGGTTCTCGGCTTCGAGCATCACTTCGGCGACCGGGCGCGACACGAGGTCGCCGCGCATCGACGGGATGATGCAGAACGTGCAACGGTGGTTGCAGCCTTCGGAAATCTTCAGGTACGCGTAGTGGCGCGGCGTGAGCTTGATGCCGGCCGCCGGCACCAGATCGGTGAACGGGTCGTGCGGCTTCGGCAGGTGCGAATGCACGGCCTGCATCACTTCGCCCACCGCGTGCGGGCCGGTGACGGCGAGCACCTTCGGGTGGACTTCCTCGATCAGGTTCGAGCCGCTCGCGCTCGACTTCGCGCCGAGGCAGCCGGTGACGATCACCTTGCCGTTCTCGGTCAGCGCTTCGCCGATCGCGTCGAGGCTCTCCTGCACGGCTTCGTCGATGAAGCCGCAGGTGTTCACGACGACGAGGTCGGCGCCGTCGTAGGTGCCGGAGATTTCATAACCTTCGGCACGCAGCTGCGTGATGATTTGTTCGGAGTCGACGAGGGCTTTCGGGCACCCGAGCGATACGAAGCCTACTTTGGGGGACTGGGACATCTGGAATGTGGGGGCGTGGCGGCAAAAGCGTGAGTTTACAGCTATTTATGGGTCAGCGAGGCAAAAACGGCGGTTGGTGGCGGTGCAGGCGCCGGCTCGAATGAGCTGGCCGGCGGGCGGCCGCCCCCGATGTCGCGCTTGATGCGTCCCTTTCAGTTTGGGGAGGATGGGCGTTGGGCTCCGTCCCGGTACCAGCGCCAAGGGCCTCGCGGGGTGTTCCTTCGCGTAGCCCGGGATTGCCACATGCCGAACAGGTCCGCGCTACGGGCGGAGGGTCGGATCCATCGAGCCGCGAGCCGAGCCGAGCTCAACCCGGCACGGCCTGCGTCGTTACCGGCGCGGAGGCAGCTCCCCCAGCTCGTCACCGACGGCATCACCGTAGCGTCGACAGCACCAATCTTGGGGGCTCCTTGCAGATGGAAAGTCGGCGCCGATCGGCCGCACATCCACTTTCGCCCGCTTCGAATTGGGAAATCGCTGCCAGACCGAAATCGAATGGCTTCGCGTCTTCGTGCAACTCGGACGCGATCGACAAACAATCTACCTGAGCCAGGCCGCCAGTACCGCGACCATGGAAGCGTGGCTTCCGTTTCCGCCGTCTGCGAACACTCCAGCGCGATATCTCCGAAGTAGTCCATTTGAGTGAAGCTTTGCGATCGTCATTGAGGCAGCCTGTCCGCATTGACCTGACCTCGCCGGACGGAGTCTGAAATGCCGCGTATCGACGTCGTTGACGATCCCCAGAGCTGGATGGAACTACAACCTGAACTGGCCGCCGGCCTGAACGCCCTCAGCCACGCAGTGTATGGAAAGAGCCGGTTACCGATGCGAGTACGCGAAGCGGCACGCATGAGGATCGCGGAGGCCAACGAGTGTCAGTTGTGCCGCAACACGCGCGACGCCCAAGGACAAGCCAATGGTGTCGACGACGCGCTGTATGAACACGTCGTCGAATGGCGAACCTGGCCCGGATACAGCGAGCGCGAGCGATTGGCCATCGAGTTTGCCGAACGCTTTGCATTGGATCACGTTGCACTGAGCGCGGATGATGATTTTTGGATGCGTCTGCGCGTGGCATTCGAAGATGCCGAGATCGTCGATCTCGGCATTTGCTGTGCACTGTGGGTCGGTGCTGGCAGAGCCATGCGCGTGCTGGATGTCGGCCAGTCATGTTCGCTGGAGTTGCAGACCTCCACCGCACGTTCCTGAGTAAAGATGGACACACATCGAAGGAGTAAGCAGATGGGTACGATTGCAGTGACGGGAACCGCTTCCGGCATCGGAGCGGCAACGCAGGCGCGCCTGGCGAGTGAAGGGCATCGAGTCATCAGCGTCGACCGTCACGAGGCCGATGTTGTCTGCGACCTGGGCTCCGAGCCGGGTCGGCAGTTCGCGATCGAACGCATCAACGCGCTTTCGGACGGTCGCCTCGATGGCCTGGTGACCTGTGCCGGGGTCGGCGGCTTCCCGCATCGTCGTGGCGCGGAAGTCGCCGCGATCAATTACTTCGGCACGGCCGTTCTGTTGTCCGGACTGAGGCCGGCTCTCGCGGCGTCGGGAAACGCGTCGGTCGTCGTCATCAGTTCCAACTCGTCTACGGCCCAACCCGGGTGGCCCGAAGCACTGGCCGCCGCGTGTCTGTCCGGGGATGAAACGCTCGCCTGCACGATGGCCGACACGTTCGGACCAGTATTGACCTATCCCGCGACAAAGGCCGCGATTGCCCGACTTGTCAGGCGTTTGGCGCCAGGGAAGGACTGGATCGGAAGCGGAATACGATTAAACGCGATTGCACCGGGATTGATCGAGACGGCACTCGCGGCTGAAGGTCGTACCGATCCCGACATCGCACGTCAGCTCGACGCCTTCCCGATTCCCGCTGGCCGCCCGGGAACACCTGAAGAAGTCGCCTCGCTCATCGCGTTCTTGCTCGGAACGGAGTCCCGATTCATGTGCGGCTCGGTGATCTGGCTCGACGGTGGTACGGATGCCCTGCTCCGGCCGGACGACTGGCCAGTGCCGATGCAATTGGCGTGAGCGAGGCTGGCGGATGAGGGCAACGCAATCAAATACGTCCTGAAAGCGGTAGGTTATTAAGGATGGCATATCTTTTTCAGCATCGATTGGCGTAACAGAGCCAGATGCTGATGTGCTATGCCGTTCGGCTCGTAACCAGCTATCGAGCCCGCGCACCGACATCGACCGGATGAGTTCATACGCCTGTCCGGCGTTCGTGCTCAAGCAAACGGTATGAAAATCCCGAGGGGCATGGACTTCCTCTTTGTGGATGCAACTCATGATGCTCACGCAAAAATCCCGACGCTCATTTCTCAATGGAACACCGTTGGGGCGCTTGAAAGCGACGCCAAGCTGCGTTTCTCAGCCAAACTTCAGTCAAGTCGTAGCGGTTTGATCGGGAAGCGTTCGATCGTGATAGTCGAGGCCACTCGCGAAATCGGCGATACCAAGACGACCGAGCGGCGTTACTACTTGTCGTAGCCTGCCTCCCGATGCAGAGTGCATTGGCGTATCGAGAACAGCATCCACTGGGTACTGGACATGGCCTTCGGCACGATTGCAGAGAAATAACCGCCGCCTCGCTTCGTTCCGCGCCGCGCCCGGCTTCGCCCGGGCCGCTGCCATCGCACTGCCACGCATCTCCAACGGGAGACTCACTGCAGCGCTCATGAGAAATCCTCGACGAGTGCGCATTCCGGTGAGCCGCTGCCCGGCGGGTCAGCACGATCCGCAACCGCCGGCGCACGACAATCGCCCCGGACGCGACCCGCCATTATGCGAGAATCGGAACCTCCAACCGCTTCACTCCACGCACGACGGGGTTCGCATGACCACCCACATCACGATCGAATTCACCGAGCACGCCGCCGAAACCATCGGCGAGCAGACCAGCACCAGCTTTTCCTATGACCAGGGCGCCCACGTGCCGCAGCCTGGCGATTTCGTCGAGATCGAGAACTCGCAGCAAACGTTCCTCGTGATCGGCCGCGTGTTTTCGCTGAAGGCGAACTACTGCGCGGTGAAGCTCGTGCTCGACCTGCCGCCGGCGGACGATCAACAGGATTTCGATCGCGCGCTTTGAGCGAAGCCGGCGCGCCATGCCGGCATTGAGACGGCGCGTCGTCGCGCCGTCCGACACAACGGCGGCCGCCCGCGCCCGCGCACGCACGCGCGCCATCAGGCGCGACATGCTCCGCTTGTATTTCGCTGCTTGTCTGGAATTCGATCGACCGGACGACGGTCATGCCCGCCCCCACCCAGGGGCACGGGCATTCGGTGCCGACGATCAGGGACGACCGTCGGCGACATCTCGCGGCAGCGAGCCGCCAATCATCGTCGTGCCCGGGCACGCGACCGGCCGCATCGCACCCGCCGCACGTCGCGGCACCGACGCCCGACGGCTCGCGCCGCCGCGGCCGGCCTGCCGCGACATCGTTACTTCTTCTCCGGCTCCGGCGTGCCCGGTTGCTTGAACGGGAACGTGCTGAACATCGACTTCGCCTGATTCTGCATCTGCTCCTGCATCTGCACGAACATGTTCTTCGACTGCTCGATGTAGCTCGTCATCATCCCTTGCATCATCGGCGCCTGCATGTTCATGAACTGCGACCAGACTTCCGGATTCATCGCGTTGCCTTCGTACAGGTTCTTCGATTGATCCGCGAGCTTGTTCTGGATGTCGATGAACGCCTGGATGTTCTTTTCCAGGTACGTGCCCATCATGCCCTGCATCGCATGACCGTAGAAACGGATGATCTGCGACAACATCGACGACGAGAACATCGGCACGCCGCCGCTCTCTTCCTCGAGGATGATCTGCAGCAGGATGCTGCGCGTCAGGTCTTCGTTCGATTTCGCGTCGACGACCTTGAAGTCCTCCTGTTCCAGCACGAGTTGCTTGACGTCGGTCAGCGTGATGTACGTGCTCGTCTCGGTATCGTAGAGCCGGCGGTTCGGGTACTTCTTGATGAGCCGCTCGGCCGTTTTCTTTGTAGTAGTCATGAAACGCCTTTGGGTGCAGCGTAGCGCAAGTGACAAATCCCCGCCTCCCGGATCCGGGAGGCGGGGGCCTTCGGAAACGCCAGGCTGCACGGCCGGTCCGGCCTGCGCAGCCCGGACGTTCAGCCCATGTGCAGGCCGCCGTTCAGCGAGAAGTCGGCGCCGGTCGAGAAGCCGGAATCGTTCGACGCGAGCCACGCGACGATCGAGCCGATTTCCTCCGGCGCACCGAGACGCCGCACCGGAATCGTCGCGACGATCTTCTCGAGCACGTCCGGACGGATCGCCTTCACCATGTCGGTGCCGATGTAGCCGGGCGACACGGTGTTGACCGTCACGCCCTTCGTCGCGACTTCCTGCGCGAGCGACATCGTGAAACCGTGGATGCCGGCCTTCGCGGTCGAGTAGTTCGTCTGGCCGAATTGCCCCTTCTGGCCGTTCACCGACGAGATGTTGATGATCCGGCCCCAGCCGCGCTCGACCATCCCGTCGATCACCTGCTTCGTCACGTTGAACAGGCTCGTCAGGTTGGTGTCGATCACGGCCGTCCAGTCTTCATGCGTCATCTTGCGGAACACGACGTCGCGCGTGATGCCCGCGTTGTTGACCAGCACGTCGACCTCGCCGACTTCGGCCTTGACCTTGTCGAACGCTGCCTTGGTCGAGTCCCAGTCGCCGACGTTGCCTTCCGACGCGATGAAATCGTAGCCGAGCGCCTTCTGGTCCTCGAGCCACTTCACCCGACGCGGCGAGTTCGGGCCGCAACCCGCGACCACCTTGAAGCCGTCTTTCGACAGACGCTGGCAGATGCTGGTGCCGATGCCGCCCATCCCGCCCGTTACGTACGCAATTCGCTGAGACATAAATCTCACTCCATTTTTTGGTTTCGAGAGCCGCCGGAGGCCCCTCTGACTTCACGTGGCACCGGCCGAAGCCGCAATCGGCCGGCGCCCGGATTGGTTTGGCAGTGACGGACGACCGGTTACGGACGCTCGACCGCGAGCGCGACGCCCATCCCGCCGCCGATGCACAGCGACGCCAGT
>NZ_CAJPHM010000037.1:0-67404 GCF_905339955.1 Burkholderia sp. BCC1996 | reverse complement strand
GAAGGAGACGATCAGTTCGCGCAGAAACGGATTGCTCTCATCGATCTTGCGGCAGGAAAACGGAAACAATCGCAGCATGGCCACACCTCGTTCGATCGCTTCCAACGCTCTCGCTGCCGCTTCCACATCACGTTCGAGCAGGTATCGATACAGGCGCATCAAGTCTTCGCGCGCCACGCGCGTATATCTGACCTGATAGCTCAATCGGCCGCCTTCTTCGAACGAGCCGCTTTGAGCATGCTTTCTAGCTCACGCTGAACATCCGCGGCATCGACGTATTCGCCCGTGCGTCTCGCCTCGTCGCGCGACGCCAAACCTCGTTCGACAAATTCGCGCTGCAAGCGTCGCCGTGCAATGCCATCGCGCAACGCCGATTCCATGAACGCTGACAGCGTCTCGTTTTCTGCCAGGACCGATTCCGCCTCCTCACGCAACTGCGGATCGACTCGCAGCGCGGGCATCGTGGCCGTTTTCATCGCATTCCCCATGCATTACACATGTAATGCATGGTAGCACATACCCCAAATCGACGGCAGTCGGCCGTTCGGTCTGGCCCGGCCGTAGAGGGAACGCTCACACCCGCGCTGCCACCATCCCCCGCTCCGAGCGCGTCCACGCGACGAGCGCGCCGATCCCGAGCAGCGCGAGGCACACGATCGGCACGATCATCGGCCCGAACGCCGTGCCCGTCACCTTGCCCGCGAACGGCATCAGGTTCTGGCTGAAGAAGCCGCCGAGGTTGCCGATCGAGTTGATCGCCGCGACGCTCGCCGCCGCACGCGCGCCGGTGAAGTAACGCGGCGGCATCGACCAGAAGCACGGATACAGCAGCGGGATGCACGCCCCGCCCAGCACGAGCGCGACGAAGCGCAGCGGCGTCGACGGCAGCACGAGGCTCAGCAGGAAGCCGAGCGCGCCGAGCGCCGCGACGATCGCGATCGTGCGCAGGATGCTCTTCGCACGACGCAGCTTCGACGGCAGCCACACCAGCAGCACCACCGCGAGCGCCCACGGCAGCATGCTCAGCAAACCGTTCGTACTGCTCGACACACCGAACGATTTCACGAGCGTCGGCAGCCAGTACGTGACGCCGTACAGCGACGTCGACATCAGCATGTAGGTCGCCGCGAACAGCATCACGCGCGGATCGAGCAGCGCCTTCCACGGCTGCGCATGCTCGGCCTGCGCCGGCTTCTCGCGCTCCAGCGCGGCCGCGACGATCTGCTTCTCGCGTTCGTCGAGGAACGGCGCCTCGCGGAACGACGCCGGCAGCACGCGGAACACGACGATCGCGACGATCACGGCCGGGATGCCCGTCGCCACGAACACCCACTGCCAGCCCGCGAGCCCCCACACGCCGTTCAGGCTCAGCAGCACACCGCCGACCAGCGAGCCGAGCATGTTCGCGAGCGCACTGCCGAGCGTGAAGATGCCGAGCACCTTCGCGCGATAGCTCTGCGGGAACCACAGCGTCAGGTAATAGATCACGCCCGGATAGAAGCCGGCCTCGGCGATCCCGAGCAGGAAGCGCAGCGAACAGAACGCGGGCATCGAAGTCGTGAAGCCCATCAGCACGGTGATGAGGCCCCACGTCAGCATGATCCGCGCGAGCCACACGCGTGCGCCGTAGCGATGCAGCGCGAGCGTGCTCGGCACCTCGAACAGTAGGTAGCCGATGAAGAACAGCGACGACGCGAGACCGAACGCGGCCTCGGTCATCCCGAGGCTGTGCACCATCTGCAGTTTCGCGAAGCCGACGTTCTGCCGGTCGATGAACGCGATCAGGAACATCACGACGAGGATGGGCATCAGGCGCCGCGCCATCTTCGACATGATGCGCTGCTCTTCGGCGGACGCGGGGTCCAGGGTTTCGGTGGCATTCACTGCGGGCTCCTCCGTGAAGCAGTTGCTTGTCGGTTGAATCGGCGCCGCGCGCGATGCATGCGCGGGCGCGGTGGGGTTCGAGGAAATCGGGATCCGGAAACGAATGACCGCCGTCGTCAGCCGGTCCGGTAGTCGTCGAGCATCGGCGCGAACATCTCGTGCCACGCGCGCGGCTTCGCCTTGATCGTGCCGGCGAGATACAGGAATTCGACGTAGTCCATCAGCTGGTTCGGCCGCACCGAGAAACGCGTGTCAGGCGCGGCGAGCATCTGCATCACGTCGTCGTGCGACACGGCGACACCCGACGACGCCGCATACAGCGCGGCCGCCGCGCGCGGGTCCTGCGCGATCAGGCGGTTCGCTTCGTCGAGCGCGCCGAGAAACGCCGCGGCCAGCGCGGGCTCCGTATCGACGAGCCGCTTCGGCGCGAACACGACGTCGAGCGTCAGCGGGCCGAGCACGTCGACCGAATTCACGACGCGATGAATGCCCGGCTGCCGCAATTCGAGGGTCGAGAACGGCGGCGACGTGAAGTGCGCGGTGACGCCGTTCTCGCGGCGGATCAGCGCCTGCATCGCCTGCGGATGCGGGAGGTTCACGGTGATCGAGTCGAGCTGCGCGAAATGCCGCGCGCCGAGCTGCCGGCTCGCGACCATCTGCAGCACGACCGCCGACAGCGACGTGCGGATGCCCGGCACCGCGATCCGGTCGGACGGCGTGAAGTCGCGCAGCGACGTCAAGCCCGGACGGTTTGCATTGAGCGACAGCGAGGTCGTGGACAATCCGCTGATGCCGATCACCTCGACGTTCGGAATCCCGCGCGCCCGCGCCCACAGCTCGATGAAGCCCGGCGCGCCGGCACCCGCGAAATCGAGCGTGCCGGCCATCATCGCGTCGTTGACGGAATTGCCGCCGTCGAGCAGCACCCAGTCGACCGCGACGTCGCGCAGGCCGTGCCGCGCCGCATGCCGCTCGAACAGGCGCTGCTTCTCCATCACGAGCAGCGGCAGGTACAACACGCCATAGCCTTTCGAGATCCGCACCGTGCGTGGCTTCGCGCGCACCAGCAACGGTGCGCCCAGCATACCGAGGCCGGCGGCGAGCAACGCGCGGCGGCGCGGCGACGTCTTCATGCGCATGCCTCCATGCGGCGCGCGACCAGCGGCAACGCGGCAGCCGGCGTCAGGCTACGCCGTGCATCCGGCCGCGCCTTCGTCGTGCCCGTGACATGCTGCATGTTGCCGTCTCCTCTGGTATTAATGCCGTCGTCGCTTGCTCCGGCTGAACACAGGTTATCGAGCGAGTCTGAGAAAATACTGACATCCCGCCCCCGGGAAAACCCCTAACCCCTCACCCTGCAAACGGCACCATGCGCATTCTCGTCGTGGAGGACGATGCCGAAATCGGCGCGGCGATCCGCAGCCGCCTCGCGCGGCTCGGCCATGCCGTCGATCTCGAAACCGACGGCTCGACCGCGAACGGCCTGCTGCGCGTCGAGCGCTTCGACCTCGTCGTGCTCGATGCGAACCTGCCGGGCCTCGACGGCTTCGCGGTGCTGCGCAACCTGCGCGCGTCGGGCAGCACGACGCCGGTGCTGCTCGTCACCGCGCGCTCGGCGATCGACGACCGCGTGAGCGGCCTCGGCCTCGGCGCCGACGACTATCTCGTGAAGCCGTTCGACTACCGCGAGCTCGATGCGCGCGTCCAGGCGCTGCTGCGCCGCAACAGCGGCCATGCGAACGACGTGCTGACGCTCGGCGGCCTCGTGATCGACCGCAGCAGCCGGCTTGCCGAACTCGACGGCCGGCCGCTGTCGCTGTCGCGCCAGGAATTCGCGCTGCTGGAGATCCTCGCGAGCCGTCCGCAGCGGATCTTCTCGAAGGACGAACTGCTGAACCAGCTGTTCAGCTTCGGCAACGAGCCGACCGCGAACGCGGTCGAGCAATACGTGACGCGCGTGCGCAGGAAGCTGCAGGGCAGCTCGGTCGAGATTCGCACCGCACGCGGGATGGGGTATCAGATTGCCGCGCACTGACTGGTTCCCGAAGACGCTGTTCGGGCGCACGCTGCTGTTCATCGCGCTCGTCGTCGCGACCGGCGCGCTCGCGCTGGCCGCGATCGCGCGCTACTACGCGGGCGTCGCGGCCGAGCGCGCGTACGACCAGCTGCTCGCCGGCGCGTCGATCCAGGTCGCGGAGAACCTGTACGTGCAAGGCGGCGTGCTCGCGCTGAACCCGCCCGTCGCCGCGCTGTCGACGCTGTCGCGCTACGACCTCGTCTACTACAAGGTGGTCGATTCGCGCGGCGTCGTCGTGGCCGGCTACAACGATCTCGCGAGCCCCGCGACGCTCGCGGCCGCGAAACAGGGCCCGTCGTTCGCGAACGCCGTCTACCAGGGTCACCGGATCCGCACCGCGACCATCGCGCGCTACATGCCGGAGGAAAGCACGCCGGGCTGGGCGCTCGTGACGGTTGCGCAGACAACCAATGCGCGGCAACAGCTGACGAACGACATGAGCATCAAGGTGTGGACGCTGATCCTGCTGATGAGCGTGCTCGCGATCGGCGCGAGCGGCCTCGCGATCCGGCGCGGGCTGCGCCCGCTCGCGCAGATCGGCACGATCATCGCCGCGCGCGACCCGGCCGACCTGCGGCCGGTGGCCGTCGACACGCCGAGCGAGATCGACGCGATCATCGGGTCGATCAACGGGCTGATGCGGCGGCTCGCCGAGCGGATCAACGCGATGCAGCGCTTCATCGCCGACGCCGCGCACCAGATGCGCACGCCGCTCGCGCGGCTCGACGCGCAGATCGAACTGCTCGACGGCGAAGCCGATCCCGCGCGTCATGCGGCGCGGCTCGATGCGTTGCGCGCGACCTGCTCGGACGTCGGGCGTCTCACCGGGCAGTTGCTCAATCATGCGATGGTGATTCATCGCACCGAGGTCGTGCCGCTGCAGCCCGTCGATCTCGTCGCGCTCGCGAAGGACGTGCTCGGCCGCACGATTCCGCTCGCGGACGCGCGCGACGTGGCCGTCGCGTTCGCGAGCAACGCGCCGCATGCGTGGATCGACGGCGACGCGATCAGTCTGCAGGAGGCATTGTCGAACGTGCTGCACAACGCGCTGCTGCACGGGCATGCGGACGATATCGTCGTGTCGGTCGCCACCGCGGGCAACGCGGATCGGGCGGTGACGCTGACCGTCACCGACAACGGGCGCGGCATTCCGCGCGAGCATTGGGACGCGGCATTGCAGCCGTTCGTGCGGATCGCGCCGGACGGCAGCGAACGCCGCACCGGGTCGGGGCTCGGGCTCGCGATCGTGCAGGAAGTGATGAAGGCGCACGGCGGGCGCGTCGGGTTCGCGTTTCCCGATGCGGGCGGATTCGCGGTAGTGCTGACGTTTCCGCGGCCGGCAACGGCGCACGCCGGTCACGCATGAATCGGCGGGACGCGGCGCCCCTTCCGTCGACTACGCCGCGACCGCCTCCCCGCCGAGATACGCATCGCGCACACGTTCGTCGTCGAGCAGCGTTTTCGCGGGCCCTTCGAGCACGACGCGCCCCGTCTGCAGCACGTATCCGTAATGCGCGATCTCCAGCGCGAGGCTCGCGTTCTGCTCGACCATGAACACCGTCACGCCCTGCCGGTTGATCGTGTCGATCAGTTCCAGCACCTTGTCGACGTAGAGCGGCGACAACCCCATCGTCGGCTCGTCCATGCAGATCAGCTTCGGCCGCGCCATCAGCGCGCGCGCCATCGCGAGCATCTGCTGCTCGCCGCCCGACAACGTGCCCGCGCGCTGCGCGAGCCGCTCGCGCACGCGCGGAAACAGTTCGAGCACGCGCGCGTAGTCGTCGGCCACCGACGTACGATCGCCGCGCGTATAGGCGCCCATCAGCAGGTTCTCGCGCACGCTCATGTCGCCGAACAGCCGCCGCGCCTCGGGCACGGCCGCGATCCCGCGCCGCACGCGCTGCGGCGTCGCGAGCGCGGTCACGTCGTCGCCGTCGAAACGCACGACGCCGCGACGCGGCCGCATCAGCCCGAGAATCAGCTTCATCGTCGTGGACTTGCCGCTCGCGTTGCCGCCGAGCAGGCTGACGATCTGCCCGCGGCCGACTTCGACGTTCACGTCGAAATGCACCTGCACCGGGCCGTAGAACGTGTCGAGGTGTTCGAGTTTCAGCAGCGCGTCGGTCATGGTCGTGTCGGGTCCGGAAGAAGGTGCGCTCATGCGGCCGCCTGCACGGTGCGCTCGGCCGTCGTGCCGCCTGCATGGCGGCGACCGAGATAAGCCTCGATCACGCGCGGATCGTGCCGCACGTCGCGTGGCGCGCCTTCGGCGATCTTCACGCCATTGTCGAGCACCATCACGCGGTCGGACACGCGCATCACGAGTTCGAGCTTGTGCTCGATCAGCAGGATCGTCAGGCCGCGCGTCTTCAGCGACTGGATCAGTTGCAGCATCTCGGCGGTCTCGGTCTCGTTCATCCCGGCGGTCGGCTCGTCGAGCAGCAGCAGGCGCGGATGCAGCGCGAGCGCGCGGCCGATCTCCACGCGCCGCCGGTTCGCATACGACAGGCTGTGCGCCGGATGATCGATGCGCGGCGTGAGCCGCTCGCCGAACCCGGCGATGATGTCGCGCGCCTCGTCGCGCAGCGCCGCTTCCTCGCGCCGCACCGACGCGGGCCGCACGAGCGCGCGCCACACCTCGGCCGCCGCGCCGAGCGCCGGCCAGCCCGGCCGCGCCGCGCGCAACCGCGCGTGCGCGCCGATCAGCACGTTGTCGAGCACGCTCAGGTTGCCGAACACGCGGCCGTGCTGGAACGTGCGCGCGATGCCGAGCGCCGCGAGCCGTTCCGGCGGCGTGCCGGTGATGTCGCGGCCGTCGAACGTCACGCGGCCGGCATCGGGGCGGTCCGCGCCCGCGATCAGGTTGAACAGCGTCGACTTGCCCGCGCCGTTCGGGCCGATCACGCTCAGCAGCTCGCCGTCGGCGAGCGTCAGGCTTGCCGCGTCGAGCGCGGTCACGCCGTCGAAGCGACGCGTCAGGCCGCGCACGTCGAGCAAGGGTCGAGTGGTGGTCATCGCATTCCTCCTCATACCGTGCCGAGCAGGCCCTGCGGCCGGAACCGGACGAGCAGCAGCAGCACGAGGCCGTAGATCAGCATCCGGTAGTCGGCCGCCCAGCGGAACAGCTCGGGCAGCCCGATCAGCGCGATCGCGCCGACGACGCCGCCGAGCACGTTGCCGAGCCCGCCGAGGATCACCATCGTCAGCGCGAGGATCGACACCTGCGAATCGAAGGTCTGGTGATTGATGTAGCTGTACAGGTGCGCGGCGATGCCGCCGCTCACGCCGGCCGCGACGCCGCCGACCGCGAACGCGATCGCCTTGTAGCGGTTCGGCGCGATGCCGTGCGCGCGCGCGGCGACGTCGTCCTCGCGCACCGCGCGCAGCGTGCGGCCGAGATGCGAGCGCAGCAGCCGCACCTGCACGAGCGCGAACGCGAAGAGCACCGCGAGCGTGAACCAGTACGCGGCGCGCGCGGTCGTCGCCCACGGCAGCGGCGCGATGCCGGTGATGCCGAGCGGGCCGCGCGTGAGGCCGTCCCAGTTCAGGATCACGAGGCTCACCACTTCGCCGATCCCGAGTGTCGCGATCGATACGTAGTGCCCGCGCAGCCGGAACGCCGGATAGACGAGCAACGTGCCGAGCACCGCGGTGATCGCGCCCGCGCACGGAATCGTCACGGCCGGCGACCAGCCGAGATCCGACGACAGCAGCGCCGACGCATACGCACCGATCACGAGCAGCGCGGCGTGGCCGAGCGAGATCTGCCCGACCGTGCCCGCGACGAGCGTGAGGCTCAGCGCGAGCAGCCCGTACAGCCACGCGTTGGTCAGCGTCTGCAGCACATAAGGCGATGCACCGAGCCACGGCAGCACGGCCGCCGCCACGATCAGCACGACGAGCACCGGGCGTGGCACGCGCACGGCTTTCGCGGCCGCGAGGAAGGTGCCCGTCATCGGCTCCGGCGGCAGCGCGCGCTTCCCGCTGAACAGGCCATTCGGCCGCCACACGAGGAACACGATCAGCAGTCCGAACGCGAACAGGTCGCGATAGCTGGTGCCGAACAGCGCGACGCCGTAGCTTTCGACGAGACCGAGCAGCAGGCTGCCGGCGATCGCGCCGGGCACGTTGCCGAGCCCGCCGATCAGCAGCGCGACCACGCCCTTCAGCGTCGCCTGGAAGCCCATCGCCGGATCGATGCTGTTGTAGTACATGCCGACCAGCAGCCCGCTGACACCGCCGAGCGCGCACGCGATCGCGAACACCGTCTGGTTCACGCGATCGACGTCGACGCCCATCTGCAGCGCCGCATCGCGATCCTGCGCGGTCGCGCGCACGGCCCAGCCGAGCCGCGTGAAGCGCAGGAAGCCGTACAGCAGCGCGGCCGCCGCGAGGCCGATGCCGGCGATCAGCAGGTCGAGCGCACCGAGCGTCGCGCCGGCGATCCGCAGGTGCCAGTCGGGCAGCGGCGTCGGCACCGCACGCGGGTCCGCGCCGAACGCGAGTTGCGCGAGCTGGTCGAGGATGAAGCTGATGCCGATCGTCGCGAGCAGCGGCGCGATGCGCGCGGCGTGGCGCAACGGCCGCAGCCCGACCCGCTCGATCGCGATGCCGAGCGCGCCGCAGCCGACGACGACCGCCGCGAGCGCGGCCGGCAGCGGCAAGCCGAAGCGCGTCAGGCACAGCCAGCCGATGAAGGCGCCGACCATGTAGACCGAGCCGTGCGCGAAGTTGATCAGGTGCGACACGCCGAAGATCAGCGCGAGCCCCACCGCGAGCAGCGCGTAGATGTTGCCGACGATGAGGCCGTTGAGCGTGTAGTCGAGCCAGGAAGCTATCACGATGCGTCCGTCATTTGCATGCGGTTCCGGGTCGGGGTCAGCGCGCCGCGAGCTGCGGCTTCGCGCCGTCCCACAGCGCCCACTGCCCCTGCTTCACGACGAGATACACGGTGCGTGCGCCCGCGACGCGGCGCGTCTGCGGATCGAAACGCACCTTGCCGAAGATCACGCTCGGCACGTCGCTCACTTTCTCGAAGCCGTCGTGCGCGGCCTGGCGCGTCACGCCGTAGCGGCGCAGCACCTCGGCCGACAGGATCAGCGCATCGTATGCACGCGCGACGAACGAATCGGGATCGGCATGGAATTTCGCGCGATAGCGCTGCACGAACGCCTGCACCTCCGGGCGCGGTTCGGCCGGGAAGAAGTTCGATTCCGTATAGACGCCTTCGACGGCCGTGCCGCCGAGTTCGAGGAACTTCGGCGAATACACGGAGCCGACTGCCGCGATCGGCAGCGTGAGCCCCGACGTACGCGCCTGCCGCACGATCTGCGCGCCGTCCGCGTAGTAGGAAATCAGCACGATGGAATCGGGCTTCGACGCGCCGATCCGCACGAGCGTCGAGCGGAAATCCTTCTCCGCCGGCTGGTAGCCTTCGGCCGCGACGACCTGCGCGCCGAGCCCCGTCACCGCCTTCGCGAAGATGTCCTTGCTGGTGCGGCCCCAGTCGGTGTTCAGGTACAGCACCGCGATCCGCTTGAAGCCGAGTTCCTTCACCGCGTAGCGCGCGAGCAGCGGCTGCTCCTCGGCCTGGCTCAGCGCGGTGCTCCACAGGTAGTCGCCGCCCTTCGTGAAATCCGGATGGGAGTTCGTGAAGCCGAACTGGATCAGCTGCCCGCGCTGGTAGATCGGCGACGCGGCCATCGACGTCGCGCTGGAAAAGTCGCCGAGCTCGATCACGATGCGCGGGTCCGCGACGAATTTCTGCGCGATCGCCACCGCCTGACGCGGATCGCTGCGGCTGTCCTGGAAGTCGACCGCGAGCGGCCGGCCATGGATGCCGCCGCCGCCGTTGATCTCGTCGAGCGCGAGATCGAAGCCGCGCTTCCATTGTTCGCCGTATTGCGCGTCCTGCCCGGTGAGCGGCCCGCTCACGCCGATCACCACCGGCTCGCCGGACACGCCCGCCGCGAGCGCGCCGCCCGTCGACAAGCCCCATGCGGCAGCGAGTGCCGCCACCGTGCCCAGCACGCTCCGCCATGCGCCGCGTGCGTCGTTCCCCGAAACGTTCATGCGTCCCCCCAGCTTCAGTCAGTCGAAAAGAGTGAGGGCATGTAACCATCCGGTTCAGGGCGTTCCAACGAAGTTTTGCGCATATCGATATCGTGCGCGGCGCGAAGCGCAACGTCACTGCCACGGTCTCCTGCACGGCGCGTCCCGCGCGACGCATCGGCATGCGCTGCAGCGCATTGATTCGATTGACGTTTGCCGTCGTGCAGCGCTGCCGGCCGACGCGCATGCATGCACGGCGCGTCGTCCCGGCGCGCGTGCGCTTCGCATGTTTGGCACTGTCGATAGCAAAAATCATTATATGAATCGTGCATGCTCGCACTCCTACAATGCGCAAATCGCATCATCGGAACGCGTCATGGAGTTGCATCAACTCGAAGCCTTTTCCGCGGTCATGTCGGCCGGCAGCGTGACCGGCGCGGGCGAACTGCTCGGCCGCTCGCAGCCGGCCGTCACGCGACAGATCCAGGAGCTCGAAGCCGATCTCGGCTATGCGCTGTTCGACCGGCACGGCCCGCGCGTCACGCCGACGCGCCGTGCATTCCTGCTCTACGAGGAAGTCGAACGCTCGCTCGTCGGCCTGCGCGCGATCGAAGCGCGGGCGCGCGCACTCGGCGAAGAAACCGCCGAACCCGTGCGCATCGCGGCCACGCCTTCACTCGCGGCCACGCTCGTGCCGGCCGCGCTCGCCGCACTGCCCGACGGCGCGCACGCGCCGCACTACCAGTTGCGCAGCGAGTCGGCCGAACACGTCGTGCACGAAGTGCTCGCCGGCACGGCCGATATCGGCGTCGTCACGCTGCCGATGGCGCATGCGGGGCTCGACGTGCACTGGATCGCGCAAACGCCCTGCGTCGCCGTGCTGCCGGCCGACGATCCGCTCGCCGGCAAGCCGCGCATCGCGCTGCGCGATCTCGCGGGCCGCCGCATCGTGACGGTCGCGAACCGGCACCGGTTGCGCCAGCGGATCGATGCGGCATTCGCGGCCGCACGCGTCGACGCGCACGTGTTCATCGAAACCAATGCATCGCTGAACGCGGTGATGGCCGCGCGCGCGGGCGTCGGGATCGGCATCGTCGACCCGGCGACCGGCGTGGCACTGCCGGTCGACGGCGTCGTCGCACGACCGCTCGATGTCGACATCCCGTTCGCGTTCGGTGTCGCGACGCCCGCCGGCAAGACGCGCACGGCCGCCGTCGAGGCGCTGCTCGACGCGCTGCAGCACACGACGCGCGCGCTGCTCGACGACGTGACCTTTCACGATGCATCCGTGCACGACGCGTTGTTGCGAGGCGACCGGTTGCGCATCGATCGCCCGCCTCGCGCGACGCGCGCCACACGAACCGCACGCACACGCGGTACCCGCCCGGAGGCCGCATGACGGCGACGCCCGACACACCCGACGCACCCGACACGCTCGACGCACTCGAAGCCCGCCTCGCCCAGGACCTGCGCTGGCTCGACCTGCCCGCGCCATCGTGGGTGCCGCCGCGCGACGTCGACGGCACGCGCGTGCTCGACGTCGCGATCGTCGGCGGCGGAATGGCGGGGCTCGCGGCCTCCGCCGAACTGCGCCTGCTCGGCATCGACAACCAGTGCGTGATCGACCGCGCACCGGCCGGCTACGAAGGCCCGTGGATCACGTTCGCGCGGATGGAGACGCTGCGCTCGCCGAAGCAGCTCACCGGCCCCGCGCTCGGCCTGCCCGCGCTGACGTTCCGCGCGTGGTTCGAAGCAGGATACGGCCGCGACGCGTGGGATGCGCTCTACAAGATTCCGCGCACGCAATGGATGGAATACCTGCGCTGGTATCGCCGCGTGCTCGACCTGCCGGTGCGCAACGACACCGCGCTCGTGGCACTGCGTCCGCGCGACGACGGCCTGCTCGCGCTCGACCTGCGCGCGAACGGCCACGCGCAGACCGTGCTCGCGCGACACGTCGTGCTGGCGACCGGCCGCGACGGGCTCGGTGGCCCGTACGTGCCGCCCGTCGCGCAACGCGCGCCGCGCTCGCGTTGGGCCCATTCGTCCGAGCCGATCGATTTCGCTTCGCTCGCCGGCAAGCGCGTCGGCGTGGTCGGCGCGGGCGCGTCCGCGTTCGACAATGCGGGCACCGCGCTCGAAGCGGGCGCCGCGCGCGTCGACCTGTTCTTCCGTCGCGCGGACATTCCGCGCATCAACAAGCTGACGGGCATCGGCAGCCCGGGCCTCGTGCACGGTTATGCCGACCTCGACGATGCGACGAAGTGGCGCTTCATGCACTACGCGCTGACGTCGCAGACACCGCCGCCGCGCGACAGCGTGCTGCACGTGTCGCGGCATGCTCACGCACACTTCCATGCAGCCAGCCCGATCGAAACGCTGGTCGAACACGCGGACGGCCTCGACGTCGTCACGCCGCGCGGCCGCTACACGGTCGACTTCCTGATCTTCGCGACGGGCTTTCATTCCGACTGGACGACACGCGCGGAATTCGCGTCGTTCGGGCCGCATGTGCGGCGCTGGAAGGATCGCTATCAACCGGAACCGGGCACATGGCTCGACGAGCTCGCCGAGTCGCCCGATCTCGGCCCCGCGTTCGCGTTCCAGGAACGCGAGCGCGGCGCCTGCCCGGCCGTCACGCGCATCCATTGCTTCAACCATGCGGCGAGCCTGAGCCACGGCAAGCTGTCGGGCGACATCCCCGCGATCAGCGCGGGCGCCGGGCGGCTCGCGCGCGGCATCGCGAGCCGGCTGTTCGACGCCGATCGCGACCGCCACTACGACGCGCTCGTCGCGTTCGCGACCGCGGAGCTGCAGGGCGACGAATGGCGCGACGCCGACGCATGAGCGCCGCCGCGCTCCACGCTACTCACGACGACTGGAATCCATCACGATGACCGAACCCATCCCGCCGGCCGCCGCGCCGGATACGATCGACGCCGTCGCCGGCCTGCGCGAAGGCGATGCCGTGGCCACGCTGCGTCGCGCACGCGACAAGGTGCTGCTCCATACGCGGCTCAGCGAAGCCGCGTTGTTCGACACCGCGCTGCCCGATCTTTCGTTGATCGAACGATTGCATGCGGCACGCTATGTCGCGCAGCGCTCGAATGCGCACGCACTGGCCGCAACCTATCGCGCACGGCTGATCGATGCAGGCGGCACGCCCGACGACATCGCCCGCGCGGACGCCGATGCGTTCGACGCACTGCCCACGCGCCTCGGCGCGCTCCTCGCGCATGCGCGGCGCCTGACGCGCTCGCCCGCCGACGCACGCCCGTCCGATCTCGACGCACTGAAGTCGGCCGGGTTCACGACACCCGCGATCGTCGCGCTGTCGCAGCTCGTCGCCTTCGTCTCGTATCAGCTTCGTGTCGCGGCAGCGGCGCAAGCGTTGCAGGCGCGTGCCGCCCGGGAGGCCGCATGACGATGGCCACGCACGGTTTCACGTCCGCCACGCTCGGCTGGCGTGCATGGCTCGACACGGTGCCGCTCGAGCGCGCCACGGCCGACCAGCTCGCGGTGCTCGAAGCGAGCCATCCGCAAGCGAAAACGTCGGACTACTACCTGCTGCTCGTCCACCTGCCCGACATCCTGCGGCAGCGTTCCGGCGTGTTCAACGCGATCATGTATGGTCCCGGCGGACTGTCGCGCGCGGAACGCGAGCTGGCAAGCACGGCCGTGTCGCGCGTGAACGGCTGCGTGTATTGCGCATCGGTGCACGCACAACGCTTCGCGCAGCTCGCGAAACGCACCGATGCGATCGACCAGGTGTTCGACGATCCGTCAACAGCCGGCACGACCGCGCGCGAACGCGCGATCATCCGCTATGCGGTCGCGCTGACCGAGCGGCCCGACACGGTGGACGAACGCGACATCGCCGCGCTCGAAGCCGAAGGGCTCACCCACGAAGAAATTCTCGACCTGTCGCACGCCGTCGCGATCTTCGCGTGGGCGAACCGGCTGATGCTGACGCTGGGCGAACCGGTGTTTCCCGAATCCGCAGCGGGCGACTGACACGCCGCCGCGCCGGCGCTGGCGCAGGCGACCACACCGGCCGACGCGCGCCGCCGCGCGTCACGCCTTGTGCGTCGACAACAGAATGCTCGTCTCCGTATTCGCGATCCCGTCGATCAACCGGATCGCGCCGAGCACGCGATCGAAATGCTCGAGCGAATCGGCGTGCAGCTCGGCGACCAGATCCCAGCGCCCGTTGGTACTGTGGATCGACGCGACGTTCGGATGCCCGCGCAGCACCTTCACCACTTCCGCGCCGCGATTGCCCTGCACCGCGATCGACATCAGCGCGCGGATCCGGTGCCGCTCGGCGGCCGGCTTGAGCCGCACCGTATAGCCGACGATCACGCCGTTCTTCTCCAGCCGCGTCAGCCGGTTCTGCACGGTCGCGCGCGCGACGCGCAACGCCTTCGCAAGGGCGACGACGGGCATCCGCGCGTTGTCGCGCAGCAGCGCGATGAGTTGCCGGTCGACGTCGTCGAGCGTAATCATGAACGGACCTTCCTGTTGAACGTGACACGGCCGCCAGCGTGCCGGACGGCACGCATTTCGACCAGCATGATTTGAACAAACTGCCATATCCGGCCAGCAATCTGCCAAGTCTATCGAGAAATCTGCCATTTTTGCCGTCTTTTTGTTGGCTCGACTCACGGAAATAATGACTCCATCGACCGGCCGCATGGGCCGCGACGCCGCTTTTGATGGAGCCGGGGCCCGGGCCGACACGCCCGCCCCGGTCGACCAGAACGCCTGGACACGCGTCCGGGCAACAAAATGGAGACAGACCGATGACCCGCTTCCTCGACGTTCCCGCCACCGCCCGACTGATCGCCCAGACCGGCGTCACGCCGTTCCTGCGCGCGCTCGTCGACACGCTGCGCGCCGATTACCTGCACTGGGCCGACTTCGACAAGTCGCCGCGCGTCGCCTGCCACTCGCGCGACGGCGTGATCGAGCTGATGCCCGTCGCGAACGCGTCGCTGTTCGCGTTCAAATACGTGAACGGCCACCCCGTCAACGCCGCGCGCGGGATGCACACCGTGATGGCGTTCGGCGCGCTCGCCGAAGTCGACACCGGCTACCCGCTGCTGCTCGCCGAACTCACGCTGACCACCGCGTTGCGCACCGCCGCGACGTCGGTGCTGGCCGCGCAGGCGCTCGCGCGCCCCGACGCGCGCACGATGGCGCTGATCGGCAACGGCGCGCAGAGCGAATTCCAGGCGATCGCATTCCATACGCTGCTCGGCATCGACGAGATCCGCGTGTTCGACGTCGATCCGCTCGCGACCGACAAGCTCGTGAAGAACCTCGCCGCTTACCCAGAATTACGCGTCGTGCGCGCCGCGTCGACCGCCGACGCCGTGCGTGGCGCCGACATCGTGACGACCGTCACCGCCGACAAGGCGTATGCGACGATCGTCACGGCCGACATGATCGAGCCCGGCATGCACCTGAACGCGGTCGGCGGCGATTGCCCGGGCAAGACCGAGCTCGACGCGGGCGTGCTGCAGGCGGGCCGCGTGTTCGTCGAATTCGAGCCGCAGTCGCGCATCGAGGGCGAGATCCAGCAGATGCCGGCCGACTTCCCGGTGACCGAACTGTGGCGCGTGCTGCAGGGCGAGACGACCGGCCGCGAACGCGCGGACGAAGTCACGGTGTTCGACTCTGTCGGCTTCGCGCTCGAGGACTACTCGGCGCTGCGCTACCTGTATGCGCTCGCGCAGCAGCACAACGCGGGCGTCGAGATCGCGCTGATTCCGCCGGCCGTCGATCCGAAGAACCTGTTCGCGCTGATCGACGATCCGGCCGCGATCGCGCAGGGTCACGCGGCATTCGTGACCGAAGCCGTCGCCGCGTTCGCACGCTGATCGTCATCCCGGGCGGCCGGCGCGCCGCCCGATTCTCCGCCTGTCTCTTCAAACGTTCATGAATCTCGTATCGATCCAGGCGCCGGCCGCCGTCGTGATGATCCGGCCGCACCGCTTCCTGCCGAATCCGCAGACCGCGGCCGACAACGCGTTCCAGCGCACGGCCGTCGGCGGCGCGCACGACACGCTGTCGGTGTCGGCCGCCGCGCGCGACGAAGTCACGGCCGCCGCGCGCACACTCGCCGATGCAGGCGTGCGCGTGCACGTGTTCGACGATCACGGCGAGCGCGACACGCCCGACTCCGTGTTCCCGAACAACTGGTTCTCGACCCATCCGGGCGGGCATATCGCGCTGTTTCCGATGCATAGCCCGAACCGCCGCCGCGAGCGGCGCGCGGACATCGTCGAGATGCTGAAAGCGGAATACCGCGTGCAGGACGTGATCGACTACTCGGGGCTCGAATACGACGACGTGTTCCTGGAAGGCACCGGCGCGATGGTGCTCGACCACGTCGCACGAATCGCGTACACCGCGCGTTCGCGCCGCGCCGATCCGGTCGCGCTCGAGCGTTTCTGCACGCATTTCAACTTCGAGCCGATCTGCTTCGACACGGCCGATGCGAACGGCAACCCGATCTATCACACGAACGTGATGATGAGCGTCGCCACCGAGTTCGCGATGATCGGCCTCGACCTGATCGCCGAGCGCCGGCGCCGCGACGAAATCGCTCAACGCCTGACCGAAACGGGCCGCACCGTGATCGCGCTCGATCATGCGCAGATCGCGAACTTCGCGGGCAATACGCTGGAGCTGTCGGGCAAGGACGGGCGCGTGCTCGCGCTGTCGCGGCGCGCGTTCGACTGCCTCACCGGCGGCCAGCGCGCGACGATCGAACGCTCCGCGCGGCTGCTGCCGCTCGACGTGCCGACGATCGAGTTGGCCGGCGGCTCGGTGCGCTGCATGCTCGCGGGCATTCATCTCGCGCGGCGGGCCGCAGCACATGACGTGAAGGAAATGGAATCGGTGGCGCGGTAACGCGAATCGGTGCCGCACGCCTGAGCGGACATCCTGCGGCGGATAGCCCGATGGCGCAGCCGGACGACGCTTCGGCCTGAACGGACATCCTGCGCGGATAGCCCGATGGCGCCGCCGGACAATGCTTCGGCCTGAACGAACATCCTGCGTGGATAGCCCGATGGCGCAGCCGGACGATGCTTCGATCTACGAATCAGTTCGAAACATCGTCCGGCCCGTTCATCAACCGCCCAGCAGCTTCAACCCGGCCGGCAGCGTTTCGCCGAACACACGTGCGGTGTCGGCTTCGTCGAACGCAATCGCCTCGCGCACCATGTCGATCCACGCGGCCGACACATTCGCGGAAGACAGGCGCTTGATCACGGCCTCACGCGTTTCGTCCGGCAAATCGCGTTCGCGGTCGCCCGTCATCCGCGCGATCTGCGCGACCGCGAACGCCGCGGGTTCGACCTGCTTCCAGTCCAGCGCGAACAGCGCGTCGAGCCAGCGGTTCGCGACGTCAGCCGGCACGACACTGTGCGCGCTGCCGTAGAACGGCCGGCGCGCACCGATGCGCCCGAGCGCCCATGCGCACAGCGTGCGCTCGGCCGGCTTCTGCAATTGCACGATCAACCGCTCGGCCAGTTCCACCTTGCGCTCGACCGGCAATCGTTCGAGCGATGCCGACAAGCGCGTCATGTCGGCCGGGCCGACCTTGGCCGGGTCGAACGGCAGCTTGCGGCGCTTGTCGTCGGACGGTTCGAGGAACGCGATCGCATCGCGCACCTGCGTCTGCGCGTCGTCGTCGAGGCCGCCGGCCACGCGCCGCCACAACGTCCACCATTCGGACCACACCTGCGCGTCGTTCACGTACTGGATCCCGTCGTCGAACAGCGGCCACAGCTGCTCGATGCGCCACGCATCGAGCGGATGGCCGAAGCCCGGGCGCAGGCAATAGCCGGCGAGGTTCAGCCACGCGCGTTCGTGATCGGCCGAGCGCCGCCGGCGACGCGCGCGCGCAAGCAACGCGTCGAACAGCTCGCGCGCGAGCGCGACGTCCCACTCGTCGCGAGGGCCGAGCACCTGTTCAAGTTGCGCGCGCAACCGTCGCGTGTCCTTCGGCGTGACGTCCGCGGCCTTGCTGCCGAACGAGCGGTCGATCAGCTCGATCGCGTGATCGACGCGCGGATGGCGCGCGAGCGCGGCATCGTCGCCCTGCGCGGGCGCATCGCCGCGCAACTGGAATTCGAGCCGCCAGCGGCGCGCTGCATCGTCGGTCGCGATGCAGTGCATTTCGAGCGTGCCGACCTCGGTCAGCGACGCGGTGAGTTTCACCGGCGTTTCGCGCGCATCGCTACCGGCCTTCGCGTCGACGACCGTCGCGATCGGCGGCAGCCGCACGAAGTCGCCGCCGTCCAGCTCGACCAGATCGCCCGGCTGGTACGCGGTGTCGGCGACCGTCGACACGAGGTGGAAACGCACCGGCTGCCCGAGCTGCAGCGCGAACGTGCGTTCCTCGAGCCGGATCTCGCGGCCTTCCTCGGCACCGCGCGGCAGCAGGCAGACGCCGCGCGCCGCCGTGGCGCCCTCGCCATCGTCGAGCACGAGGAAATAACTGCGCGCGGAACCGCCGCCGATGCGCGGCGCATGCCCCGCCCGCGCCAGGCCATAGGCCACCGCGCCGCGCGCGACCGCCACGTCCGGATGCGCGTTGTGCAACACGTCGAGCGGCGCGCCGCGCCACGCGCCGAGCGTCTGCGCGAGACGGCCGGCCAGCGCCCCCGCGCGGAACACGCCGCCGTTGAGCAGCAGCGTGTCGGGCAGCGGGCCTTCCGCATGACGATTCAGGAACGCGGCGACGTGGCGCGTGACGGCCGGGTCGCTCGCATACGGCAAGCCGAATTCGACGATCGCGGCCCGCGCGCGGCGCGGCAGCTCGCCGGCCTCGACCTGCGGAAAGAAGCCGTCGACGACGATCTGCTCGACTTCCTGCCGCGTCAGCTCGGCCGAGCGCGCGCCGCCGACGAGCTTGCTGCCCGCGCCGAGCAGCGTCACGGTGACGGAGGCCGGCGCGTCGTCGCCGAGCAGCCGCTCCTTCGCCGCGCGACAGCGTTCGACGAGCTGCGACAGGCTCGCGGCCGACAGCCGCGTGCCGGGCTCGGTCAGCCGGGTCTCGACCAGGCGCGCGAGCGCGAGGTCCATGTTGTCGCCGCCGAGCATCAGGTGATTGCCGACGCCGACGCGCGTGAAGGCCGGTTCGCCGTCGTCGCCCGGCGCGACGTCGACCAGCGTGAGGTCGGTCGTGCCGCCGCCGACATCGCAGATCAGCACGCGGCGCGGTGCGGCGAAGGTGTCGCGCAACGTCGCGCGCTGGCCGTACAACCAGTCGTAGAACGCGGCCTGCGGTTCTTCCAGCAAGCGCAGCGCCGGCAGTTTCGCGCGTTTGGCCGCCTCGACCGTCAACGCGCGGGCGCCGTCGTCGAACGACGCCGGCACCGTCAGAATGACGTCCTGCTTCGCGAGCGGCGTATCGGGAAAACGCGCATCCCACGCGGCCCGCACGTGCGCGAGATAGCTCGCGCTCGCGTCGACCGGCGACACCTTGTCGACGCCGTCGGCCGCGCCCCACGGCAGGATCGCCGCAAGCCGGTCGACCGATGCGTGCGACAGCCAGCTCTTCGCGCTGGTGACGAGCCGCCCCGGCACCTGCGCGCCGAGCGTGCGCGCATAGCGGCCGATCACGGCCGGCGGTGCACCGGCCGCATTCGCGTTGGCCTTCGGATCAGCCTTCGCACCCGCCTTCGAATCGGCCGCCCACGGCAACCGCAGCGCGTCCGGCGGCAGTTCACCCGCCGCCGGGTGATAACGCACCGACGGCAGCAGCGGCTGCGCGGCCACCGCGCCGGGGCCGACCAGCTGCTCGACGTCGAACACGCGGATCGCGTCGGAGCCGGCCTCGACGTACGCGACGACCGTGTTGCTCGTGCCGAGGTCGATGCCGACCGTATAGCGCTTCATCGCGCTCAGGCGGCGCCGCGCACGTCGAACTCGACCTTCCAGCGCTCGTTCGTGCCGCTCGGGATCGCCTCGAGCTCGAGCGTGCCGGCTTCGGTCACGCGCGCATGCAGCTTCACCGGCACGACCTCGCCGACCGTGCGCCCTTCGGCGGGCAGCGTGGCCTGGATTTCCTCGAGTTCCTGCAGCTCTTCCGGCGACCAGTAGTCGAGCAGCGTGCCGACCTGGTCCTGACGACGCACCGACGACCCGAAGAAGCGGAACTGCACCGGTTCGCCGACAACGAGGCCGAACTCCTGCGGCGGCAACGCCGCATCCGAGCCCTCCTCCATCCCGAACGGCGCGACGCACAGCGCCTGCACCGGCGGCTCCAGCCCCGGCACCGCGGGCATCGCCGACTCGATCGCGACGTAGTACGCACGCGCCGTGCCGCCGCGAATGCGCACGCCGCGGCCGCGCTTCACGTAGCCGTAATACGCCGCGCCACGCGCGACCGCCAGATCGAGGTCCGCGCCTTCGAGCAGGCGCGCGGCCGGCGCGCCTTCGGCGGCGAGCCAGCTGTTGAGCGTATCGAGCACGCGCTGCGTGAGCAGCGGCGACTTGAACACGCCGCCGTTGAACAGCACCGCGGTCGGATGCAGGAACGTCGCGCCTTGCGGCAGCGTGCGCTGCACGCCTTCGAGTGCGTCGAGCGCCGCGACCTGGCGGCCGAGGAACGCCGCGAGGTGGCGCGTGATGCCCGCGTCCTGCGCATACGGCAGGCCGAGCTGCGTCAGGCCGACGCGCGCGCGGCTCACCGGGCGCGCGGCCGCGTCGACTTGCGGGAAGAAACCTTCGAGGATCGTCTGCGTGAGTTCCGCGCGCGTCAGTTCCGTGCGGATCGAACCGCCGATCAGCTTCGAGCCGCGGCTCGGCACGACGAGCGGCACCGCGTCGGTCGTCGGGTCGGACAGCAGCGTTTCCTTCGCCGAGCGGCACGCGTAGGTCAGCGCGCGCAATTGCCACGGATCGGCCTGCGTGCCCTGCTGCGCGAGCTTGCGCGCGACCACGTGCGCGAGCGCGAGGTCCATGTTGTCGCCGCCGAGCAGGATGTGCTCGCCGACCGCCACGCGATGCAGTTCGAGATTGCCGTCGCGCTCGACCACCGCGATCAGCGACAGGTCGGTGGTGCCGCCGCCGACGTCCACGCACAGGATCAGGTCGCCGACCTGCACCTGCTTGCGCCAGCCGCCTTCGCTCTTCTGGATCCAGCTGTAGAGCGCCGCCTGCGGCTCCTCGAGCAGCGTCATGCGCGAATAGCCGGCGGCACGCGCAGCTTCCGCCGTCAGCTCGCGCGCGGCCGGGTCGAACGACGCGGGGATCGTGACCGTCACGTCCTGGTCGGCGAACGGCGCGTCGGGATGCGCGTGGTCCCACGCTTCGCGCAGGTGCGTCAGGTAGCGGATCGAGCTTTCCAGCGGCGACACGCGCGCCACTTCCGGCGGCGCATCGCTCGGCAGGATCGCCGCGCGGCGATCGACGCCCGGGTGGCACAGCCAGCTCTTCGCGCTCGACACGAGGCGGATCGGCGTGCCGGCGCCACGCGTGCGCGCCATTTCGCCGACCGCGAACGCGCGCGAGGCCGTCCACGGCAGCGTCAGGTCGCCCTGCGTCAGCTCGCTTTCATGCGGAAGATAGAGGAACGACGGCAGCAGGTCGCGCGACTCCAGCGCGCCGGGCGCGGTCAGCTGCGCGATCGGCAGCACCTGCTGCGCGATCGTTTCGCCGTCGCTCGCGGCGCTGTCGACGTACGACAGCGCGCAGTGGGTCGTACCGAGGTCGATACCGATCGAATAGCGCGGATCGTTCACAGTTCCACCTCCGCCGGTGCGACCACCGAGGCGTCGTGGCTGCCGGTCAGCTTCGGCAGGCGCACGTCGGCCACGCGCCAGCCGCGGTGGCTGACCGTGCCCGTGAACGGCGCGGCGCCGACCACGTTGCCCGTCACGCGCACGGCCGTCGCGTCGAAGCCGGCCGGCAGCGTCACGCGGCTGCCTTCGGCTTCATCGCGCACCGGCACGATCGTGAAATGCTCGCGCAGCGCGGCGCGGCAGCCGTCGTGCACGAGGCGTGCGGCGGCGCCGATGTCGGCGTCCGCGTAGCCGGCGATGTCTTCCTCGACGAAATCGATGAAGCGCGCATCGCGCTGCAGCAGGCCGAGCAGTTGCAGCGCGGCTTGCGGGCTCGCTTCGCGCAGCTCGGGGGTCGGCGCCTTCACGGGCGCGGGCGCCGGGGCTGCCGCGGGGGCCGGCGCAACCGGCGCCGGCGCGACCGGTGCCGGGGCGCCGTCGCGCACGCGCAGCACGCCGGCCGCGAACTCGCGGTTGCCGATCACGGAGAAGAACGTGCCGACGGCCAGCGACAGCCGGCCGAAGAAGGACAGGTTGGTTTCGGGCATGGGGTCTGGACTCCTGTGGGCTCGCGACACGGCGAGCAGCTTGCCTGGGCGCCGGGCGGCGGCGTGCGAATGCGCACTGCCGCCGCCCGGCGCGTGATTCGGGCGCGCCCTCTCGGGTGCGGAAAACCCGTATTTTGCCCTGTGGCGGGCGAACCGGGCAGAAGTTGGGGGACAGAACACAACGACGCGCGGGTTTTGCGCGGCGCCGGATTGCATCGGACTGCCGGCTATCGGGGGTCGGCCGGGCGTCGGCCGCGATGTTGCGGCGCGTCAGCGCGGCTTGCGGCGGCGTGCCGCCTTCACCCGAAAATCGCGCGAATTCGGGCGCGCGACGTGAAACGCATGCACTCGCATCGGGACCGCGCCGGCGTAGCGCTACATGCTTCATGCAATGTGATGTTTAATGGCCGGCAACGCCAGCATTAAAGGACACGCAATGCTCGACCTCGACGACCTTCGCCTCGTGCGCGCGATCGGCGCGTCGCGTTCATTGGCATCCGCCGCGCGCCTGCTCGACCTCACCCCGCCCGCGGTCACGATCCGCCTGCAGCGGATGGAGGCGCGGCTGGACGTCCGGCTCGCCGTGCGGCAGCCGAAAGGGATCGAGCTGACCGACGAAGGTCAGCGGCTTTATCGGGAAGCCGTGGAGATTCTCGAGCGCGTGGACGCGCTGCCGAACAACATCGCGGGCGATCACGGCGACGTGCAGGGCACGCTGCGCGTCGTCGCGCCGTTCGGCTTCGGACGCAAGTACGTCGCGCGGATCGTGCGCGACGTGCAACGCGCGCATCCGAAGCTCGAAATCTCGCTGCACCTGTCGGAGAGTCCGCTGACCAGCGCGGCGGGGGCCGACGTGGTCATCCATGTCGGCAGCCTGAAGTCGTCGTCGTGGATCGGCTATCCGCTCGCGCCCAACGAGCGCTTCCTGTGCGCGAGCCCCGGTTACGCGCGGCGCATCAAGCAACTGGCCCATCCGTCCGACCTCGCGCGCTACGACTGCCTGTGCCTGCGCGAGAACGACGAGGACGTGCCGCGCTGGCGCTTCTCGCAAGCCGGCGACGGCAAGGGTGAATCCAGACGATCGGCGGTGATTCGCGTCACGGGCGCGCTGTCGTCGAACGACGGCACGGTCATCACCGACTGGGCGCTGGCCGGGCTCGGCATCGTCGAGCGCTCCGAGTGGGACGTCGCGCCGCTGCTGGCGAATGGCAAGCTGGTCAGGCTGCTGCCCGACTGGCATCTGCCGCCCGCGCCCGTGACCGCGCTGCTGCCGTCACGCACGGGCCGCTCCGCGCGGCAGCGGGTTTTCCTCGAAGCCGCGACGCAATTCCTCGCTCCGCCGCCGTGGCGCGGCAAGGCATGAGCGCGGTCCTGGGATTAAATGCTGCTTAATGCTCGATTTGTCACGCGTTAAACACGCTGCGCGCCAAACGTCCTACTGTGTTCGCTGTCGGCAATCCACCGAGGCAACGCATCATGGGCACTCCCCTCCTTCTCAACACCCCCGCCGCATTGATCGACGTCGGTCGCATGCGTAACAACATCGCGCGCATGCAGGCGCATCTGGACGCGCTCGGCGTCCGGTTCCGACCACACGTGAAGACCACCAAGTGCCAGCACGTCGTCGACGCGCAGGTTGCGGCCGGCGCGCAAGGCATCACGGTATCGACGCTGAAGGAAGCCGAGCAGTTCTTCGCGGGCGGCGTGCGCGACATCGTTTATGCGGTCGGCATGATTCCCGCGAAGCTCGGCCAGGCGCTCGCGCTGCGCCGGCAGGGCTGCGACCTGAAGATCGTCGCCGACAGCCTGCCGGCCGCGCACGCTATCGCCGAATTCGGGCGCGCGCACGGCGAGCGCTTCGAAGTCTGGATCGAGGTCGATGTCGACGGCCATCGCTCGGGGATCGCCCCCGACGACGACCTGCTGATCGACGTCGGCCGCGCGCTGGTCGACGGCGGCATGACGCTCGGCGGCGTGCTCGCGCACGCCGGCTCCAGCTACGAATACGACACCCGCGACGCGCTGGTCGCGATCGCCGAACAGGAGCGCAGCCGGACCGTGCACGCCGCGGAGCGCCTCAGGGCCGCCGCGCTGCCCTGCCCGGTCGTCAGCATCGGTTCGACGCCGACCGCGCTGTCCGCGGAGCGCCTCGACGGCGTGACCGAAGTCCGCGCGGGCGTGTACGTGCTGTTCGACCTCGTGATGCACAACGTCGGCGTGTGCGCACTGTCCGACATCGCGCTGTCGGTGCTGACCACCGTCATCGGGCACCAGGAAGAAAAAGGCTGGGCCATCGTCGACGCGGGCTGGATGGCGATGAGCCGCGATCGCGGCACGCAGCGGCAGGCGCGGGATTTCGGCTACGGGCAGGTGTGTCGCGAAGACGGTGACGTGCTCGGCGAGTACGTGATGAGCGCGGCCAATCAGGAGCACGGCATCGTGTCGCGCATCGGGACGCCGGACACGGATATCGCGAAGCGGTTTCCGATCGGGACCCGTTTGCGGATCCTGCCGAACCACGCGTGCGCGACCGGCGCGCAACATCCGGAATACCACGCGCTGGGCGACGACGGCACCGTGCGGAACTGGCCGCGCTTCTACGGGTGGTAAGCACCAGGCATCGCGGTGCGGTGGCCGATTCGTCGGAGTGATACGCCGATGTCCGGCGATGCAACCGCCGCCGCGTGCACGCCCTCCCTCCCGACATTGACTATTTGTCCAAATCTATACAAACTATAAAGCCGCGATTCACATTGCACCTGCACAGGCTCCCCACCATGCCGACAGACGCCCACCTCCTTCTTCTCGACCGGGATGTCGTCGAACCGGCCCTTCAAGCCGAACATGTGATGGCGGCGGTCCGCGAAGCCTTCGTGCTGCACAGCCAACGCGCAGGGCGCGTGTTCCCGGTCGTGCGCGAGAAGCTGCATACCGGCGGCGTGTTCGGCATCAAGTCGGGCGACGTCGCGAGCCAGGATCTGCTCGGCTTCAAGGCGGCCGGATTCTGGCCCGGCAATCGCAGCCTGGGCGGCGAGCCGCACCAGGCGACGATCGCGCTGTTCGATCCGGCCACCGGCCGCCCGCTCTGCATCATGGACGGCAACGCGATCACCACCGCCCGGACCGGCGCGGCCGGCGGCCTGGGCCTGCAGGCGCTGGCCCGCCGCGACAGTACGCGCCTCTGCGTGTTCGGCACCGGCGTGCAGGCGCGCGTCCAGCTCGACCATGCGCTCACGCTGCTGCCGCAACGGGGCACGGTGCAGTACGTGAACGCGCGCGGCGAAGCGGACGCGGTGTTCGAATCGGCATTCCGCGAACGCTGCGACATCCGCGTCGCACGAGACCGAAACGATGCGGTGGCCGACAGCGACGTGGTCATCACGGCCACGCCGGGCGGCGGCCCGCTGTTCGATGCGGACGCGGTTCAGCCCGGCACCCACCTGACCTGCGTCGGCGCGGACACCGCGGGCAAGCGCGAGCTTCCCGAAGGCGTGCTGCAGCGCGCGCGCATTTTCGTGGACGATCACGAGCAGGCGCGCGGCATCGGCGAGTGCCAATGGGCGCCCGATCTGCCGCGCACCGAAATCGGCGACGTGCTCGCCGGGACCGTGCCGGTCGATCGCTCGCCGAGCGAGATCACCGTATTCGACATGACGGGGCTCGCGCTGCAGGACCTGACCGTGGCGCGCTTCCTGTATCGGCACGCCGTGGAGAGCGGCACGGGACGCTCGATCCCGTGGCCGTGGTGAACGGCAACGGCGTGATATCTTCCATCGCCATGCGTCTATCCAAAGTTTCCGCCATCTCGTTCGATCTCGACGACACGCTATGGCCGTTCGGCCCTTCCGTCGCACGGGCCGAGGCGTCGCTGCATGCGTGGCTGATCGCGCACGCACCCGATACCGCGAGCGTGCTGCCGACGTCGCAGACGCTGGCTCAACTGCGCGATGAATACGAACGCTCGCGGCCGGATCTCGTCGGCGACTATCGCGCGTTGCGCATCGGATCGATCCGGCTGGCGCTGGAGCGCGCGAACGAAGACGCCTCACTGACCGACCGCGCCTACGACGTGTTCTATTCGGCGCGAAACCAGGTCGAGTTCTTCGACGATGCATTGCCGGCGCTCGCGTGGCTGAGCGCGCGGTTTCCGCTGATCGCGGTGACGAACGGCAATGCGGACCTTCAACTGACCGGCGGCGGCGAGTTCTTCCGTGAAACGCTCAGCGCGCGTGCGTTCGGGTTCGCGAAGCCCGAGCCGGAAATCTTCCATGCGGCTGCCGCGACGCTCGGCGTGCCTGCGGGGGAGCTGCTGCACGTCGGCGACGACTTTCACCTCGATATCGTCGGCGCGTTGAATGCGGGGCTTCAGGCAGCCTGGGTCGTGCGTCACGCAGGGGCGCAAGCGGAGCACGCTGCGCATCGTGCCCCGTCGCCGCATCTGACCGTTCGCGACTTGTCGGTGCTGTGTCGCGCGCTGGGTGCGCCCGACGCGGTGTCGTAACCGCAAGCCCGCAAGATCGCGCGGCCGCGGTCGATCACGCCCGTCGACATGACCGACCGCCGCTTCACGCCGCCTTGCGTGCGTCCGCGATCCGTTGCGGCGCCTTCGGCCGCGCATAAAGCCGCTCGAGGTACGCACGCAATTGCGGGAACGGTTCGATCAGGTGGCATTCGCTCGCCCAGTCGATCAGGTAGACCGTCACGCAATCGGCCACCGTCAGCGTGTCGCCGACGATGAATTCGCGCCCTTCCAGATGCTTGTCGAGGATCGCGGCCATCGTCGCGAAATCCTCGCGTGCCAGCTCGATATCGGCCGGCGAGCGCTTTTCCGGCGGATAGAGGAACGAATGGCGCGTAATCCGCCACAGCGGCTGCTCAAGCTCCGTCACCGCGAACATGACCCATCGATAGGCCTGCGCGCGCAAAGCGAGATCGACGGGCAGCAGCGCCTTCTCCGGGTACTTGTCCGCGAGATACAGCACGATCGCGGCCGACTCGGGAATCACGAGGTCGCCGTCCACCAGCACGGGCACCTTGCCGGCCGGATTGAGGCGCAGGAATTCGGGCCGCTTGTGCTCGCCTTTTAGCAGGTTGACCGACACGAACTCGAAATCCGCGTCCAGTTCCTTGAGCCCCCAGAGCGCGCGTTGCGTGCGCGTGCCGGCGAATCCGTAAAGCTTCATCGCAATGTCTCCATCGATAATGTCGGGAAAAATCGCCGCGCGCAGGCGACGGCCAATCGGCCGCTTCGAGTGCTTTGAATGATGTGAATGCTTCGAACGCTTCGATCACTTCGGCCGCTTCGCCCACGCATGCAGCGCCTGTCGCCGCTCACATGCCGGGTACCGGGAGCACCGGCATCACGTCGATCGCATCGCCCGGGAACAGCGTGAAATGCGGATGGCCCTCGAACAGCGCGGCGGCCGCGTCGTGCGATGCGGCACGCACGACCGTGAAGCCGCTCATCGCATTGGCGGTGTCCGTCACGCCGCCCTTGCCGATCGTCTTGGTCTTGCCGAGCGGCCCGCCGGGCTCGACGATCGCGTCGCGATGCCGCTCGACCCACGCATGCCACGCGGCGATCCCTTCGCGCTCCCGCGTGCGCCGCTCGTCCTCCGGCAACGCCATCCACGCCTTCATCCCCGGGCTATCCTTGCTGCCGAGGAATACCGCGAGATACAACTGCTGTTGAGCACTCATGCTTCCTCCGTCCGATGGCGGGCACGGCGGGCTGCCGCACCTCGCCCTTGACACAATAGGTTGATATCAACACAATTGCAACATGGCACGCAAAGAAAAGCTCCCTTTCGAAACGACGCTGATGGTGCGCGATTGCTGCCTGTGCCTGCACATGCAGCGCGCGGCGCGCAATCTCGCGCGCATCTTCGACGATGTGCTGCGTCCGCTGGATCTCACCAACGGCCAGTTCTCGCTGCTGATGTCGCTGAACCGGCCGCAGCCGGCCGCGATGAAATCGGTCGCGTCATTGCTCGCGATGGATCGCACCACGCTGACCGCCGCGCTCAAGCCGCTCGAGCGGCGCGGGCTGCTCACGATCACGACGGATCCGGACGACAAGCGCAGCCGCCTGCTCGAACTCACGCCGGCCGGTCATCAGTTGCTGGCCGAAGCGTTCCCGCTCTGGCAGCAGACCCATACCGAGATCGAACGGCCGTTCGCGCCGGAAGCAGTCGATGTGTTGCGCGGCCAGTTGCGCGCGCTGTCGGAGGATCCGGCTACGCGCGGCTGAAGCGGCGCGTCACGTCATTCACTTCCGGCCCTTCTTCGGCATCAGCAGTTGCGCGCATTCCTGCAGGAAGCGCACGGGCCCGTGCGCATGCAGTGCCTGCCCGCTGCTGAGCGCGCCGTCGATGACGGTTGCGAGCCGCAGTGCGTAGGTTTCCGGCGGTTTCGTCGACAGCGAGCAGATGCCGAAAGCACGCTTCGGGTGTCGCGCCGCCATGCCGGCGGCGCACATCGCCCAGGAGGCGTCCTGTCCCGCTACCCGCTTGATACGATCGACTCGGCCACGCCGCGCCGCATGACTCGGGCCGGCTAATGCGCGACTGGCGCGACCTCGCCGCGCCACCAGCCGATGCGCGATCGCGCGCATCGGCGTGCCGCAATCCGTCAGTCGGCCAGCGCCGGCGCCACGCCGACCCGCTTCGGCACGCCGGTCACGATCGTCGCGACCGCCACGGCCAGCACCGCCGCCGCGCCCAGGAACACGCCGCCCGCGCCGTTCGCGTCGAACACGACGCCGCCGGCCGCCGCGCCCGTCGCGATCGCGAGCTGGATCGCCGCGACGATCAGCCCGCCCGCGCTCTCGGCTTCGTCGGGCACGGTGCGCGTGACCCACGTCGACCAGGCGACGGGCACGCCGCCGAACGCCATCCCCCACAACGCGACGAGCACCGCGTCGATCATCGGCGCGCGGCCGAGTGCGACGAGCGCGACGCCGAGCACGACCATCAGCGCGGGCATCCCGATCAGCATCGGCCGCAGCCGGTGCTCGAGCACGCGCCCGGCGAGCGACGTGCCGACGAAGTTCGCGATCCCGTAGCCGAGCAGGATCGCCGACAGCCCGTTCACGCCGACGCCCGCGACTTGTTCGAGGAACGGCCGCAGATACGTGAAGAACGCGAAATGCCCGGTGAACACGAGGATCGTCGCGAACATCCCGAGGCCGACGGTCGGCCGGCGCAGCACGTCGACGAGCGTGCGCAGCCGCGTGGTGCCGCTCGGCGGCATCGACGGCAGCGTCATGACCTGCGACACGAACGCGAGCGCGCCGAGCCCGGCCGCGATCAGGAACACGTTGCGCCAGCCGATCAGGTGCCCGAAATAACTGCCCATCGGCGCGGACGCGATCGTCGCGACCGCCACGCCGCTGAAGATGATCGACAGCGCACGCGGCACCATCGCGGTCGGCACGAGCCGCATCGCGGTGGCCGTCGCCATCGTCCAGAAACCGCCGAGCGCGACGCCGAGCACGACACGGCCGATCAGCAGCGTCGTCAGGTCGGGCGCGAACGCGACCGCGAGATTGGACGCGACGAGCAGCACCGAGAACGCGAGCAGCACGCGCCGGCGGTCGATCGTGCGCGTCAGCGCCGAGATCAGCAGGCTCGTGACGAGCGCGACCGTCGCGGTGGCCGTGACGGCCTGGCCGGCCACGCCTTCGGTCACGCCGAGGCTGTCGGCCATCGGCGTGAGCAGGCTCGCGGGCAGGAATTCGGCGGTGACGAGGCCGAACACGCCGAGCGTCATCGCGAATACCGCGCCCCAGGCCGGTTCACGGGGGGCCGCCGTCGAAGCGGCCGAGGAGATTCCGGGATTCATGCGGGGTTCCGTGTCGGTTAGGGAAAGTACTGATGAGGGCGTATCGTAAGGAACAGCGGCAGGACGGTCTATGACATACAATCCGTTCTTGTTGATCGATCGTCCGAATCTCGCGATGTCCGAGCCCTTGCTTCCCCCCGTGCCCGACGTACACGACCTCGTCAGCGAGTTGCTGCTGGGGATGCGCCTGAGCGGCGTGCAGTACCGCCGGATCCAGGTGCCGCGGCCGTTCGGGCTGAGCTTCGGTCATGCGCCGGGCCGCGCGCAGTTCCATTTCGTCGGGCGCGGGCCCGTGCTGCTGCGCGACGCGGACGGCACGACGGTGCGGCTCGAGGCCGGCGACGCGATCCTGCTGCCGCACGGCCGCACGCATGCGCTGGTGTCCGATCCGGACGCGCCGTGCCGCGAGATCGGCGGCTTCGCGGCCGCGAAGATCTGCGACACGGTCGCGTCGGTGGGCGCGACGACCTGCGCCGCGACGGAGCCGGCCGCCGGCGATGCGCTGATCTTCAGCGCGTGCATGGAGCTCGATCTCGGCGGCATGCAGCCGCTCGTCGGGACGATGCCGGCATTCATGCACGTCGGCACGCTGCTCGCGCGTTACCCGGAAATCCGCCCGATGCTCGACGCGATGGAGCGCGAATCGTGCGCCGCGCGCGCGGGTTTCGCGGGCATCCTCGCGCGGCTCGCGGATGTGGTCGCCGCGTTCATCGTGCGCGGCTGGGTCGAGTGCGGATGCGGCGACGCGACGGGCTGGGTGCAGGCGTTGCGCGAGCCGAAGCTCGGCCGCGCGATCGTCGCGCTGCATCGCGATCCGGGGCGCAACTGGAGCGTCGCGGAACTGGCCGCCGAAGCCGGCGTGTCGCGCTCGGTATTCGCCGAGCGCTTTCTCGCGGCCACCGGGATGACGCCGGTGCGTTACCTGACCGAGTTGCGGATGCGGCTCGCCGCGCAGTGGATCGCCCGCGAGGGCGAGACGATCGAAGCGGTGGCGTACCGGCTCGGCTACGGGTCGCTCGCCGCGTTCAGCCGCGCGTTCAAGCGCGTGGTCGGCAGGCCGCCGGGCGCGGTGCGTGCCGAAGGCGACACGCACGCCGATGCGTGACGTGTAACGCGTCACGCGCAACGCACGGCGCAGCGAACGCCTGCCGGGTCGCCCCGGCATCGCACGATCAGCCGCCGCGCGTGACGATCCTGCTCAGCCGCTGCGCGCGTCGAGTTCGTCGATCAGCGCCGTCGCGCACTTCACGGCCAGCGCCGCGCACTGTTGCGCTCCACCGGCGCGCCGTTCGTCACCGCACCCTGCACGATCCGGCCCAGCAATTCCTTCGACAGGTCGGCGATCTCGTGTTCCCGTTCCGTCATGTTCGTCTCCTGCGCGCCGGCCGGCTTCGGCCGCACGCGCGATTGCACCGGGCGCTGCGTGCGCCGCGCCCGACCTTCAACGTTGCCTGGCCCGCACGACGATCTGCGCCTGCGTGTCGCGTTCGATGCGTTCGAGCGACGCGCGCAGTGCCGTGAACTCGTCGGGCGTGCAGACCTGGCGGCCGAATTCGGCCTTCATCCTCCGCGTGACCTGCACGACGTGCGCAGCCGCATCGAATACGTAATGCGACGTGAACTCGACGAAACGGTCGTGCACGGCCGTATCGGCCGGCAGGTCGGTCACCGCGACGTCGGCCGGCAGCGCGACCTGGCCGGTCTCGTCGAACGTGCCGCCGATGCATGCCCACGGCTGCGTGCGCACGGGCTCGGCCAGCCAGCCCTCGACCTGCGTCGCGATGCCGCCCGTGAGGCTCGACAGCGCGGGCACGGCGGTCGTGCCGTCCGGCCACACGAAGTGATCGAGCGTGCCGGCATACGTGACGTCGAACGGCCCGTCCGTCGCACGGCGATCGCTCGTCGCGATCTGCGCGCGGCCGCGCAGCCCGCTTTGCCGCAGGCGTTCGTTCGCGAGCTGCCGGATGCGGTCGGGCGCCGCCCGGCGAAACAGCGTGCGTTCGAGTTCCGCGGTCCAGCCGTCGTCCTCGACGCGCGCATGAAACCGCGCGGCGCCCGGTTGCGCGGCATCGATCTCCACGCGCGCGGCGCGGTGCTTCGGCTGGGTGGCCGGCGTGCGCGACAGCACGCCGGTGTCGACGAGCAGCGCCGGCCGGTCCATCACGATCGGCGGCAGGTAGCCGAACGCGATGCCGGCCGTCGTGGTGTCCGCGTAGACGCCGAGATCGGGCAGCCACGTGATCGCGTGATTGATCGCGCCGCCGCCGTAACCGGGCACCGACGGCAGCGTGTACACGGAGCCGAGATTGATCAGCACCGCTTCGCTGCGGATGCCGGCCGCCGCGAGCAACGCGCCGAACAGCGCGACGTGGTCCTTGCAGTCGCCGTAGCGGTTGCGCAGGATGTCGGTCACGCGGTGCGGCGCGGCCGCCGTCTCGCCGAGAAAAAGCGCGACGTAACGCACGTTCGCCTGCACCCAGTCGTACAGGACGCGCGCGCGATCGCGCGGATCGGCGGCGCCGGCGGTGAGCGCGCGCGCCAGCTGCACGACGGCCGGATCGTTCGCGCCCGGGTCGACGGCCGCGTTGCGGTAGCGCGCGGCGAACGCCGCGTAGTCGGGCAGCGTGGACACCACGAGCCGGTCGCCGTAGGTCGGATAGCCGACCGAGCCGTTCTCGATCCGGTCGTACGTACCGTGCCGGTATTCGAATGCGTAGCGCGTGCGGCCGTTCGCGGTCACCGGCGGCAGCGCGACGTAACCGCGCGCGTCCGCATGCAGCGGCATGTCGGCCGGCACGTCGAAGATCAGCCGCTGGTTCTCCACCGGCTCGCGCGACGGTTCGACGTAGTAGCCGAAGTAACCTGCGTTGACCGGCTTCGTGCGCGACTTGCGGAACGCGATGCGCGTGCTCGATCCGGCTTCGACGCCGGGAAACACGACGGTGCGCAGCAGCCCGTCCTGGAACGTCGGCGCGCCGGCCGAGCGCGGCTCCTGCACATCGCGGATGCCTTCCGGACCGACCGGATGCGCGACACCGTCGCGATCGATCGTCTCGGCCGCTACCAGGTCGACCTTCTCGAGGTTCTTGTCGAACCACACATAGCGCTGCGCGATCGCATCGATCCCGTTCGCATCGTTCGCGCGCAGTGTCGAATCGTCGTCCTCGTCGAGCGAGCCGTCGTGCTGGATCACGAATACATGGACGTCGCTGACGAGCGTGACGGGCGCTGCATCGCCCGCGTCGGCGAACGCGGGACGCACGAACGCCAGCGCGACCGCGGTCACGGCAACCGCGAGCGCTGCGGCGCGACCTGGCAGCCTGCCGGTCGATCGGAACGGAAAACGCACCACGTCGAAGCTCTCCGCGCGTTCGTGTTCAGGTCGGGACGCAACTCGGGCACGCATTGGCGCGCCGCGCCCCGTCGTTCAACCCAGTGTGGGTGACGTGCCCGCGAGCGTCAAGCCACGGGGCGGCGGCCCGCGCCGCCATGCAGCGGGCGCACGAGGAAGCGCGCATGCGTCACGCCGGCAGACTGTCGCACTTTCGCGCCCTGCTGGCTGCGCGATCGCCATTTATGTCATGTCGCGACATATTATTTGGGCGCGTAACGCGCGCGTGCGAGGTCGCCGAAACGCATGACGATCGGGTGAATTCGACACGCCGACATGGGGAGGGAGACATCGTGCCGATCGACACGAATTCGAAATCGGTTATCTCGTGATCGCGTTCGCGCTGCCGGGCGTGATCCCGATCGGTGCGCTGCATCTCGAACGGTGGCATCCTGAACGTGTCGGCGCCGCGATCGGCGCGCGGCTCGGAATCGCGCTGATCGAAGCGATGCCGATGCTGACGCGAACGCGGCCTGGCCCTCGTTCTTGCCCCCCGTTTCCGCTGCGCCGTGTGCGCGTTCGCGGCCCGGGGTCGGAACGACCGGCACCGGCCCCTACCTGCCGGAGGCGACATGGAAAACGCTATCGTCGCGATCATCCTGATGCTCGCGGTCCTCGTGTTCGCGGTGCTGTTCTTCGCGGAACGGCGCAGCCGCGACCGCACGCGCGACCGGCTGCTGCACCGCTCGTCGCAGCGCTCGGCACGCTCGCATACGCATCACCATTCGTAAGCGGAAAGCGCGCCGCGCACGTCGAGCCCCTTCAAGCGTACAGCCCCGGAATGGCGGCACATGTTTCTCGAGGACAGCAACGGGCGCAGAAGGGCGCTCGCGGTCCGGCTGCTTGCGCGTCGAGCGTCGTTGCGTTCAATGGCAATCGCCGACGTGCTTGCCGCGCCACGTCCACGCGAGCGTGTATGCGCCGGCCTGTGCATGCTGCCCGTGCAATTGCCCGTTGAGGTCGTAGCGCGTCGGCGTCACATCGCCCGTCACGGTCGCGTTGCCGCGGCCCTGTTCGTTCGCGCAGCGCGTGCGTCCGGTCCGGCGTGCGTTATTGCTGCACGAGTTCGACGCGGCGGTTCTGCGCGCGGCCGGCGTCGTCGCCGTTGGACGCAACCGGCGACAGCGACCCGACACCCTTCGCGACGAGCCGCGCCGGCGCGATCTTGTAGGTCGTCGCCAGTGCCTGTGCGACGGCCTCCGCGCGCTTTTGCGACAGGTCGGCGTTGTGCGCGAACTGCCCTTGATTGTCGGTATGGCCGACGATGTACACCTTCAGCGCCTGGTTCGCCGTCAGCAGCTTCGCCATCTCGTCGAGCTGCGGCTTCGACTCGGGCTTCACCTGCGCCTTGTCGGTGTCGAAGTAGATGCCGTACAGCGCGATCTTGCCCGTCGCGGCGAGGCCCTTCTGCAGCGCACCGGAATCGAGCACCTTGACTTGCCCGGTCTGCATCGGCTTCACTTCGACGACTTCCTCGTAGACGAGCGTGCGCTTGTTCGATGCCGAACTGTCCATGATGTGCAGGAACACATACGCATCGCCGGACGCTCGCGGCAGCTTCGCGAGGATCGTGCGGTGCTTGTCGCCGAAGTTCGCGTCGCCGCCGCCCGCCTGCCGCAGCCGGCCGGAATTGATCACGACGCTCTGGAAGTCGCTGCCGCCGCTCTTTCCGCACTGCTCCGCCGTGCAGCGGAACAGAATCTGGAAGCCGCCCTTCTGCAGCGCGTCGAGATAGTTGCGCTCGACTTCCAGCGTCGACCGGCCGCCGTCGATCGCGTACGAGATCCGCGTGATCTTGCCTTCGAGATTCAGGCCCTTGGCGGTCCTCTCGTCGTCGATCGGCTGGTTCGGCAGGAACGCCTCGTCGAACGGCGTCTGCGAATATGCGGTGATGGTCGCGCCGGCGAAACGCGTGAGCAACGGATGATCTTTCGCACCCGGCTTGTCGCCGCCGGCGCTCGCCAGCGACGAAAGCGACAGCAGCGCGGCGGCGAACAGTGCGTTGCGGCCACGGCGCGCGACATGGAATACGGACGATGCTGCGTTCTTCATTGAGCCCCTCGGAAAGGATTTGTCGTTCTGTTGATGGCGTCGAAGCGCGCGCATCTTATCAAATCTTTCCGGGAAAACGGGCAATAGTTTGCGAATACTGAACAATATGACGCACCACGTCATGTTGAATCGTTTCCAAGCGTGCGCGGGCGTCTCCCGCGTGCATCGCTACCCGACGTTCATCGGCAACAACACCATCTGCCGCCCCTCGACGTGCAGCCGCGCCTGCAGTTCGACCGGCGTCTGGTTGTGGAGCCACGCGGTCAGGAAATTCACGCGCCTGAAAATCAGCTTGCTCGCGAAGCACACCGCGTTCGGATAGGCATCGAGCGTCGACGACGCGAGGTTCATGAATTCGACGACCGGGTTCGTGCCGAACGCGATCCGGTAGTCGGCCGCGATGCCGTTGCGGCGGCAGTGCGCGACGTAATAGTCGAGCGCCTCGGTGATTGTGTGCCGCAGGCGTTCGAGATGCTCGTGCCCGTCGTATGCCTTCGCATCGACCTCGCCCACCGCGAGAAAGATCACGTTGCGAAAGTGCCCGGGAAACAGCCGGTTCACCCATAGCAGCGCATGCATGCTCGCGCCGCGATGCTTGCCGACCAGCAGCACAGCCGTCGGCTGCGACGGGTCGGGCTTGCCCGGCGCCGTCGCCTCGTCGACTGCCGGCGGCGGCCCCGAGAACAGCGCGTCTTCCTTCGCGAGCTGCGCGCGCGTGTACGCGTAGTGGCGGTTGATCATGACGCACAGCGCGATCACCGCGCTCGTCACGAGCACCGTCAGCCAGCCGCCGGCCGTGAACTTCTCGATCAGCGTGATGACGAGCACCGTCGACGTCACGCTGAACCCAAGCGCCGACAGGAAGAAGTGCTTGAACCAGCCGCGCTCGCTGCGATGGCGCCACCAGTACGTGCACAGCCCCAACAGCGACATGCTGAACGTGAGGAACACGTTGATGCTGTACAGCACGACGAGCACGTCGACGCTGCCGTGCGTCCACAGCAGGATCAGCAGGCCCGACAGGCCGACGACGATGATGCCGTTCTGCCGCACGAGGCGCGTCGACAGGTCGCGGAAATGGCGCGGCACCCACGAGTCCGACGCCATGTTCGACAGCACCGCCGGCCCGTCGAGAAAACCCGTCTGCGCGCCGACCAGCAGCAGCCCAGCCTCGAACGCGAGCACCGCCGCGAGCAGCGCGTGGCGCGCGAACGCGGAGCCGAGCCCGAGATGATCGATCACGCTTCCGAACACGACCGCGTTGAGCGTCTCGCCTTCGATGGGCCGTGCGTGCCACAGCATGTACAGCAGGATGATGCCGCCGGCCGTGAACGCGAGCGACGTCGACATGTACCACATCGTCGCCTTGCCGTTCGGCACGCGCGGATCGGCGAGCATGTTCACGTTGTTCGACACGGCCTCGAGGCCCGTATAGGTGCCGCCGCCGAGCGAGAACGCGCGCATCAGCAATGCGAGCATCACGAACACGCCGAGCGATTGCGACATCCCGTGCGCCTCGTGCACCGCGTCGGGCACGATCGTCGCCAGCGCGCTGCCGTGCACCGCGACGCCGTATACGATCAGCCCGAAATGCAGCACGACGAAGCCGATGAAGATCGGCAGCAGCACCATGATCGATTCGCGCATCCCGCGGAAGTTGAGCCCCGTCATCAGCAGGATCAGCACGATCTCGGTCGTGAGCTTGAACGCCTGCGCACTGACCGGCAGCAGGCTGAAGAACGCGTCGACACCGCTCGCGAGCGACGTCGCGACGGTCAGCACGTAGTCGACCAGCAGCGCCGCGCCCGACACGAGCCCCGGCTTCGACCCGAGCAGCGAGGTCGCGACGCGATAGCCACCGCCGCCGGTCGGGAACAGCTCGATCACCTGGTTGTAGCCGAGCGCGATGATGAACACGGTCGCCGCGGTGGCGCAGGCGAGGAACAGCGCAAGCGGCGTGTGGTGCGCGAGCGCGAGGAACGCTTCCTCCGGGCCGTAGCACGACGACGACAGGCCGTCCGCGCCGAGTCCGACCCAAGCCAGCAACGGCGTCACCGCGATCGCATGGCGCGTGCGCGGATCGAGCGGGTCCAGCGGCTTTCCGACGAGCAGCTGCCACATCTTCTGGAATGCGGTCACGGTCCCCTCCCGGGACGCCGGGCGCGGCGGCGTCATCCTCTAAAGCTAGCCGACGCCCGGCCGCTGCACCAGTCCGCACAATCCATGAGACGTGGTCGGCGGCACGGCGCCGCTTTCAACGCGTAAGCGGCCGGCACGCTGCGCGTCGGCCGAAGCGGCGTGCCCGTACCGCCCGCCGGCCGATCGCGCGGATCGCGCGGATCGCGCACGGCATCGTCATCGCGGCCGCCCTCACCGCCTTCGCTGCCTTCGCCGCCTTCGCTGCCTTCACCACCTTCACCGCCCCTGACGACCACCGGCCCGATCCCGCCCACCTCTCATCACGGTTCTCCCGCCGGGCGATCACATCGACCACATCGTTCGCATCGCCCGCATGACCCGCACGGTTCGCGCCCGACGCGATACGCGCCCGCGCCCCCGTCATGCGTTGTTCCCCGCAATTCGACATTTGTGCGCGCGCAACAATGGCGGTGCCTCGCGGCCGGCGCCGTGCGGGGGCAGGTTTCCACGTCGCCGGCCGCGTCGGTCTCTGAAAAACCACATCTCTCGAGGACATACCATGCAACTCCAATCCCATCCGGCGTGCCGTCCGTTTTACGAAGCAGGCGAACTCACGCAGCTGACCGCGTTCTACGAAGAAGGCCGCAACGTCATGTGGATGATGCTGCGATCGGAGCCGCGGCCGTGCTTCAACCAGCAACTCGTCACCGACATCATCCATCTCGCGCGCGTCGCACGCGACTCGGGCCTGCCGTTCGACTTCTGGGTGACGGGCTCGCTCGTCCCCGAGCTGTTCAACGTCGGCGGCGACCTGAGCTTCTTCGTCGACGCGATCCGCAGCGGCCGCCGCGACCAGCTGATGGCCTACGCGCGCTCGTGCATCGACGGCGTATACGAGATCTACACGGGCTTCGGCACCGGGGCGATCTCGATCGCGATGGTCGAGGGCAGCGCGCTGGGCGGCGGCTTCGAGGCCGCCCTCGCGCACCACTACATGCTCGCGCAGAAGGGCGTGAAGCTCGGCTTCCCCGAGATCGCGTTCAACCTGTTCCCGGGCATGGGCGGCTATTCGCTGGTCGCGCGCAAGGCGGACCGCGGGCTCGCGGAAGCGCTGATCTCGTCCGGCGAGGCGCATGCGGCCGAGTGGTACGAGGATCGCGGGCTGGTCGACCAGACGTTCGACGCGGGCGATGCGTATCTCGCGACACGCACCTTCATCGACGTGATGAAGCCTAAGCTGAACGGCGTGCGCGCGATGCTGCGCGCCCGCGAACGCGTGTTCCATCTCACGCGTTCCGAGCTGATGGACATCACCGAGGAATGGGTGCACGCGGCGTTCACGATCGAGCCGAAGGATCTCGCGTACATGGAACGCCTGGTGATGCTGCAGAACCGGCGCGTATCGAAGCTGCGCACGGTGTGACGTGAGCGGCGCGCCGCCGCGCAAGCGGCGGCGCCCGTCATGCGGGGAGGCTCAGGCGATCAGCCTGAGCTTTCTGGTTTCCGCGAGCCAGGCCTCGAAGGCCTGGGCCGGCATCGGCCGCGCGAAGTAGAAACCCTGCGCGTGGTCGACGTTGATCTGCTTCAGGAATTCGGCTTCCGCGTGCGTCTCGACGCCCTCGGCGACCACCGAGAAACTCAGCGCCCGCGCGAGCGACACGACCGAGCGCACCAGCGCCTGCGAGCGCGGGTTGCGGTCGATGCCCGTGATGAAGCTGCGATCGAGCTTGATCGAATCGAGCGGCAGCCGCGACAGTTGCGACAGCGACGAATAGCCGGTGCCGAAATCGTCGAGGTGAACCTCCGCGCCGAGCTGGCGGAACTGCTTCATCAGCTCGTGCGCCGCTTCTTCGTCCTCGATGAAGCTGCTTTCGGTGAGCTCGATGTCGACGAGGCTCGGCTTCAACCCGGCGCTGTCGAGGATCGACGCGAACTGATCGACGATGTTCATGTCCTGCAACTGCCGCGCGGACACGTTCACCGCGATCCGCACGTCGAGTCCCTTCGCCTTCCACGCGGCGGCCTGCGCGGCCGCGGTGCGCATCACCCAGCGCCCGAGCGGCGCGATCAGCCCCGATTCCTCGGCGAAGCGGATGAACTCGATCGGCGCGACGAGCCCGCGATCCGGCGACTGCCAGCGGATCAGCGCCTCGACGGCGTGCACGTCGCCGGTCGCGATGTCGACGACCGGCTGGTAGTGCAGCACGAACTGCTCTTCCTCGAGCGCCTTGCGCAGGTTCGTGTCGAGCCACATGTACTTCGCGACCTTCTGGTTCATCTCCAGCGAGAACACGCGGTACGTATGCTTGCCCTCTTCCTTCGCGACGTACATCGCGGTGTCGGCGCTGCGGATCAGCGTTTCGAGCGAATCGCCGTGCTGCGGATACATCGCGATGCCGATCGAGCAGCTCGTGTAGACCTCGACCAGCCCGAGGTGGATCGGCGTACGCAGCCGCTCGAGGATGATCTGCGCGGTCGCCTCGAGCAGCGGCCGCGTGCCGTGCTCGAACAGCACCAGGAATTCGTCGCCGCCGAGCCGCGCGAGCGTCGCGCCGGACGGCAGGCAGCCGCCGATGACCGCGGACACGTCCTGCAGCAGGCGGTCGCCGGTGATGTGCCCGTAGTGGTCGTTGACGCGCTTGAAGTTGTCGAGATCGAGGAACAGGATGCCGACCTGGCCGCGCACATCGGTGCGGTCCGCGGCCAGCGCGACGCGGATGCGCTCGCTGATTGCATGACGGTTCGGCAAGCCGGTCAGCACGTCGGAATTCGCGAGTTCGCTGAGCCGCTGCTGCGCGTTGCGCTCCTCGGTGACGTCGACGCCCGAGCAGATCAGGAATTGCTCGTCGGCGCCGCTGCCGCTCTGCACGAACTTGTTGCGGAACTGGAACAGGCGCGGGCCGTTGACCGTGTTGATGTAGCGCTCGACCTCGAACGCCCGGTTGCTCGCGAAAAAGCCGGTGATGTTGCTGCGCGACTGCGCACCCTGGTCGGGGCTCATGAACAGCTCGAACGCGCTGCGGCCGATCACGTCGACCTCGCGCTTGCCGGTCACTTCCTCGCACAGGCGGTTGAAGCGCTGCACCATGCCGTTGCGGTCGAGGATCACGACGAGCGAATTCACTTCGGACACGACCTGCTCGGCGAACGCGAGCCCGTGCGCGAGGTCGCCCGCGACGGACGCGGTATCGGAATAGGCGGAGGCGGTGCCGGCCCAATTGGCGGTGTCGACCTTCCTGCCGACCAGATGGAGGCTGACCGGATCGCCGAACAGCGCGAGTTCGAGCACGAGATGCGACGTGACGCCGGTGAGTGCGCGGATCCGCGCGGCCTGCTCGCCGGTCAGCGCCACCGCGACATTGGTCAGGCCGCGAACGGCGGCCAGCTCGAGTGCATTGCTGTCGCTGCCGAGCCGCCAGCACGGGCTATGCGTACCGAGATGCGCTTCGAGCACGGCGCGATCGTTTTCGTCATCCATGGACACGCCCCGATCCAGAAAAAACGCACAGTGTAGACGGAGGCGAGCCGGCCGCCCCCGATCCCCGGGCGCGCAGCGCGCGTACCCGGCGGGGCAGTCGTGATGACCGTGCCAGTGGCCCTCGTTCCGTACTTGTTTCCAACCAATGCGACCCGGCGTTCGCGCATCTCGCGCGCAGGTTTTCCAAACGAATGATGGAACCCATCTTATCAAATGACGAAGAAGATTGGCACTCACATTTGGAACGGGGTGTCAAGGAATCGGAACTCGGTTGGCATGACGGATTTTTCGTGATCGGCGGGAGGCGCGAAGCCGGTCGCGAACGCGTCGAACCCGGCCGGTGGAATCGCCGGAGCGCCCCGCCGGACGGCGGTTTGCGGGAAATCGAGGCATCCCGGCAGCGATGTGTCGGCACGGCGCTGCGGCGGGGTCGGATCGCATTGCGCCGCGCGCGGAATCGGGGATTCTCGTTGCCCGTTCGTGCGTGAATGCGCGCCCTTATTCCCATCGCTGTTGCAACATCGCGTCGATCGGTGCGAGCGAATAGATCGCCGGGCCACGCAGCCGATGCAGCAGCATGAATGGAACCGGTGCGATTGCCGCCCGGAACGCGCGAAAAGCGGTGCGGCGGGCGCCCCGCCGCACCGCTTTCCGCGTACGTCACACCCCGTCGCTCAGCCCGCCGCGCCGTACCCGCCGCCGCCCGGCGTTTCGACGACGAACACGTCGCCCGGCGCCATCTGCGCGCGGCCGATATGCTCGAGCGTCTCGACCGTGCCGTCCGCCCGCTCGATCGTGTTGCGGCCGAGCGCGCCGGCCCCGCCGCCCGCCGCGCCGAACGGCGCGTGGATCCGGTTGTTCGACAGGATCGACGCGGTCATCGGCTCGAGGAAGCGGATCCGCCGCACCGCGCCGTCGCCGCCGCGCCAGCGCCCGGCGCCGCCGGAGCCCGCGCGCAGCCGATGCGAGTCGAGCCGCACCGGATAGCGCCATTCGAGCACCTCCGGGTCGGTCAGCCGCGAGTTCGTCATGTGCGTCTGCACCGCGCCGACGCCCGCGAAGCCGTCGCCCGCGCCGCTGCCGCCGGCGATGGTCTCGTAGTACTGGTAGCGGTCATTGCCGAACGTGAAGTTGTTCATCGTCCCCTGGCTCGATGCGACGCAGCCGAGCGCGCCGTACAGCGCGTTGGTGATCGCCGACGACGTTTCGACGTTGCCCGATACCACGGCCGCCGGATACTCGGGGTTCAGCATCGAGCGCGCCGGCACGATCACCGTCAGCGGCTTCAGGCAGCCGGCGTTCAGCGGGATGTCGTCGCCGACCAGCGTGCGGAACACGTAGAGCACCGCGGCCATGCAGACGGCCTTCGGCGCGTTGAAGTTGTTGTCGAGCTGCGCGGACGTGCCGGTGAAGTCGATCTCCGCGCGGCGCGCCGCGCGGTCGACGCGGATCGCGACGCGAATCTCGGCGCCGTTGTCGAGCGGATAACGATACGCGCCGTCCTGCAGCGCGCCGATCACGCGCCGCACCGCTTCTTCCGCGTTGTCCTGCACGTGCCCCATGAACGCGAGCACGACGTCGCGGCCGAACTGCCCGACCATCCGCCGCAGCTCGTCGACGCCCTTCTGGTTCGCCGCGATCTGCGCGCGCAGGTCCGCCATGTTCTGCTCGACGTTGCGCGCCGGATAGCGGCCCGATGCGAGCAGCGCGCGCGTGTCGGCATCGCGCAGCACGCCCGCCGACACGAGCTGCCAGTTGTCGATCAGCACGCCCTCTTCGTCAATGTGCGTCGAATCGGGCGGCATCGAGCCCGGCGTCGTGCCGCCGATGTCCGCATGGTGGCCGCGCGAGCCGACGTAGAACAGCGGCGTGTCCGAGCCGTCCGCGAACACCGGCGTGATGACGGTGACGTCCGGCAGGTGCGTGCCGCCGTGATACGGGTCGTTCAGCATGAACACGTCGCCGTCGCGCATGCGGCCGCGGTTGCGCTCGATCACCGTGCGGATGCTTTCGCCCATCGAGCCGAGATGCACCGGCATGTGCGGCGCGTTCGCGATCAGGTTGCCGTCGCCGTCGAAGATCGCGCACGAGAAGTCGAGCCGCTCCTTGATGTTCACCGAATACGCGGTGTTCTGTAGCCGCAGCCCCATCTGCTCGGCGATCGACATGAACAGGTTGTTGAAGATCTCGAGCCGCACCGGATCGGCATCGGTGCCGAGCGAGCGGCGCGTCGGCAGCGGCGTCGTGCGGGTCAGCACGAGGTTGCCTTGCGCGGTCATCTGCGCGCGCCAGCCGGGTTCGACGACGGTCGTGCCGTTCTTCTCCGCGACGATCGCCGGGCCGTCGATCGTGTCGCCGGCCAGCAGCGCGTCGCGCACGTACAGCGCCGCGTCGTGCCATTGACCGCCGGAATGGAAACGCACGGCGCTGTGCGCGCGCGGCGCCGCGCCCGCGTCGCGCGGCACGAGCGGCGCGATCTCGACCGGCGCATCCGAGCGGCCGATCGCCTCGACCGATGCCAGCTCGGCGACCAGCGGCGTGCCGGGCATCAGGAACGCATAGCGCTGCCGGTACGCGGCCTCGAACGCCTGCTGCATCGCGGCGACGCTGCCGGCCGGCACGTCGAGCGCGGAATCGGTGCCCTGGTAGCGCAGGTGCACGCGCCGCTCGGTCGCGATGCGCTCCGGCGGCACGCCCTGTTCGAGCAGCGCGCCGACCGCGTCGTCGGCCAGCCGGTCGAGCGCCGCGTTCAGCGCCGGCAACGATTCATCGGACAACACGGCTTCCACCGCGCGCTCGCGCATCGCGGTCTGGTCGGCGAGCCCCATCCCGTAAGCGGACAGCACGCCCGCGAGCGGATGCGCGAACACCTGCGTCATCCCGAGCGCGTCGGCCACGCCACAGGCGTGCTGGCCGCCCGCGCCGCCGAACGTCGTCAGCACGTAGCGCGACACGTCGTGGCCGCGCTGCACCGAGATCTTCTTGATCGCGTTCGCCATGCTGCCGATCGCGATTTCCAGGAACCCTTCGGCCAGCGCCTCGGGCGTGTCGCGCCGCCCGGTCGCCGCGTGAATCTCGTCGGCGAGCGCCGCGAATTTCGCGGCCACGCCGTCGCGGTCGAGCGGCTGGTCCGCATGCGGGCCGAACACGCGCGGGAAGTGATCGGGCTGGATCTTGCCGAGCATCACGTTGCAGTCGGTCACCGTCAGCGGGCCGCCGCGCCGGTAGGCGGCCGGCCCCGGGTTCGCGCCGGCCGATTCGGGCCCGACGCGCAGCCGCGCGCCGTCGAAGCCGAGCACCGAACCGCCGCCGGCCGCGACCGTGTGGATGCTCATCATCGGCGCGCGCATCCGCACGCCGGCCACCTGCGTCTCGAACACGCGCTCGAATTCGCCGTTGTAGTGCGACACGTCGGTCGACGTGCCGCCCATGTCGAAGCCGATCACGCGCTCGAAGCCGGCCGCGCGCGCGGCGCGCACCATCCCGACGATGCCGCCGGCCGGGCCGGACAGGATCGCGTCCTTGCCCTGGAACGCGTCGGCGCGTGTCAGGCCGCCGCTGCTCTGCATGAACTGCAGGTTCACGCCGGGCATCTCGTGGGCGACCTGCTCGACGTAGCGGCGCAGGATCGGCGACAGGTAGGCGTCGACCACGGTCGTATCGCCGCGCGACACCATCTTCATCAGCGGCGACACCTCGTGCGACACCGACACCTGCGTGAAGCCGATCCGGCGCGCGAGATCCGCCAGCGCGCGCTCGTGTGCGGTGTAGCGATAGCCGTGGATCAGCACGATGGCCAGCGCCTGCACGCCCGATTCGAACACGCGGCGCAACGCCGCTTCCGCGCGTTGCGCGTCGAGCGGCACGACGACGTCGCCGTGCGCGCCGATCCGCTCGTCGACCTCGACGACGGTCTCGTACAGCGCATCGGGCAGCACGATGTCGAGATCGAACAGGCGCGGCCGGTTCTGGTACGCGATGCGCAGCACGTCGCGAAAGCCGCGCGTCGTCGCGAGCGCGGTGCGTTCGCCCTTGCGTTCGAGCAGCGCGTTGGTCGCGACCGTCGTGCCCATCTTCACCATGTCGACGCGCTCGGGCGTGATCGGCTCGCCGTCGGCGAGGCCGAGCAGGTGGCGGATGCCGGCGACGGCCGCATCGCGATACTGCTCGGGATTCTCCGACAGCAGCTTGTGCGTGACGAGCGAGCCGTCGGGCCGGCGCGCGACGATGTCGGTGAAGGTGCCGCCGCGGTCGATCCAGAATTGCCAGCGCGCGGCGTCGGAGGAAACGGGGAAAGTGTGTCGGTCAGTCATGGCGATGAACTCGATGCGTCGTTGAACGAAGGACGAGCGCCGCCGCACGGCGCGCGTCGCGCGCCGCGTGAGGGCTTCGATGAAAAGGGAGCGGTAGAAAGGCGGCGGGCGGGCGCCCGCCCATGCGGCGTTATGCGGCGTCGAGTTCGCGGCCGCGCGTCTCGGGCAGCGTCAGCGCGGCGACGATCAACACGCCGTAGGCGGCGACCGCGAAGATCCCGATGCTCGCGCCGAGCCCGTAGTGCTTCGACAGCGCGCCGATCAGGAACGGGAACAGGGCGCCGATCGCGCGGCCCACGTTGTAGCAGAAGCCCTGGCCCGAGCCGCGCACCCGCGTCGGGAACAGCTCGGTGAGGAACGCCCCCATCCCGGAGAAGATGCCCGATGCGAAGAAGCCGAGCGGGAAGCCGAGCCACAGCATCGACGCGTTCGTGAGGTGCAGCACCGGCGACGTGTAGGCGAACGCGATCACCATCGAGCCGAGCGCGAACAGGATGAAGTTCGGCTTGCGGCCGAGCCGGTCGGTCAGGTACGCGCTCGTCAGGTAGCCGACCCACGAGCCGAAGATGATCATCGCAAGATAGCCGCCGGTGCCCATCACGGTCAGGTGCCGCTCGGTCTTCAGGAACGTCGGCAGCCAGGTCGTGATCGCGTAGTAGCCGCCCTGCGCGCCGGTGGTCAGCAGCGCCGCGCGCAGCGTCGTCGACAGCAGCTTCGGCGCGAAGATTTCGGTGAGGCACGGCGCGTCGGCTACCTTCGCCTGCGTGGCCTTCTCCTTCTCGTAGACGTCCGGCTCCTTCACGTAGCGGCGGATCACGACCACCAGCAGCGCCGGCGCGAGGCCAACGAGGAACAGCGCGCGCCAGGCCTGTTCGGCCGGCAACACCGAGAACAGCAGCGCATACAGCAGCGCCGACAGCCCCCAGCCGATCGCCCAGCCCGACTGCACGAGGCCGACCGCCTTGCCGCGATCGCGGGCGCGAATCACTTCGCCGATCAGCACCGCGCCGGCCGTCCATTCGCCGCCGAAGCCGAAGCCCATCAGCGCGCGCGCCGCGAGCAGCTGGTGATAGTTCTGCGCGAGCCCGCACAGCGCGGTGAACACGGCGAACCACAGCACCGTCAGCTGCAGCGTGCGCACGCGGCCGATCCGGTCGGACAGGATGCCCGCGATCCAGCCGCCGAGCGCCGACGCGAGCAGCGTCATCGTGCCGATGAAGCCGGCGTCCGCGAGCGAGATGCCCCAGGTCGCGACGAGCGTCGGGATCACGAACGACAGCATCTGCGTATCCATCCCGTCGAGCATGTAGCCGACCTTGCAGCTCCAGAACGCGCGGCGTTCGCGCGGCTGCGCGTCCGCATACCATCCGAACAGGCCGTTGCGTGCGGGGCCCGCGGGGTCGGCGGCGGGCGCCGCGAGGGTCTTGCTTTCCATGGTGAAGCTCCTGTCGAAATATGCGGTCGAGACCTTGCGTGTGGTGCGGGTGGTGCGTGTCGTGTTTGTCGTGCGCTTCTTGCGTCGTGTGTTGCTTGCGTCGTGTGTTCGCGTGGTGTGTCGGCGTCGTGCGTTGCTTGCGTCGTGTGTTGCTTGGGCGCGTCGCGCTGCGGCTGCACACCACCCTCCGGGCGGGCGGATCGTCTGTGGTCGCGGCATGCCGCCGCGTCGGGGCCGGACCGGCGCCCGTGCGGGCCGCCGGCGTCGGTCGGGTCAGAACACGGCCAGCGACGCGTTCGTGATGTCGGTCATCAGCATGTAGCCGGGCGTATGCGCGATCGCGAGCGGCAGCTTCGCGTCCATCAGCGCGGTTTGCGGCGTCACGCCGCACGCCCAGAACACCGGCAGCTCGCCGTCGCGCACCGTCACCGCGTCGCCGAAATCGGGCGCGCCGAGATCGGCGATGCCCAGTTCCTGCGGATGGCCGATATGGACCGGCGCGCCGTGCACGCCCGGGAACCGGCTCGTGATCTGCACCGCGCGGATCGCATCGGCGCCGCGCAGCGGCCGCATCGACACGACCAGCTGGCCGCCGAAGATTCCCGCGCGCCGGTTCGGAATCGTCGTACGGTACATCGGCACGTTGCGCCCCTCCTCGATGTGGCGCAGCCCGATCCCTTCGCGCGCCAGCATGTCCTCGAACGAGAACGAGCAGCCGATCGCGAACACGACGAAATCGTCGCGCCACAGCGCTTCGAGCGATTCGACCCGCTCGGTCAGGCGCCCGTCGCGGTAGACGTTGTAGCTCGGCACGTCGGTGCGGATGTCGAGATCCTCGCCGAGCACGTCGAGCCGGAACGCGCCGGGTTCGCCTACGCCCAGCAGCGGGCACGCCTTCGGGTTCGCCTGGCAGAAGCGCAGGAAATCGTGCGCGTACGCGTTCGGCAGGATCGCGAGATTCGCTTGCGCGAACGGGCCGCACTGGCCGGCCGTCGGGCTGCGGAACGTGCCGTTGCGCACGGACTGGCGGAATTCGGTAGGCGTCATGATGGTCGCGGGCAGATCGATAGGTCGTCGGAATGACGGTTGCGTCAGCGGATACGGCGAAGAATAGAAAAGAAAAAATTTTGTCGCCAACGAGATTTTTTGCGCCGCGTGTATAGAATTTCTTTACACGAAGCCGGGTTTTCCCCAGTCCCGTTCATTTTTTCAGCGGGGCAAGCTGCGCGCCCAACGCCTTGCCGACCGCCATGAACACGCGTTTCCTCGAAACCTTCGTCACGCTCGCGAAGCTGCGCAACTTCCGCACGACGGCCGCCGCGCTGCATGCGACGCCGGCCGCGATCTCGCAGCGCCTGAAGGCGCTCGAGGACGAATTGCAGACCGTGCTCGTCGACCGCGACAGCCGCGAATTCCGGCTCACGCCGAACGGCGAGTACCTGCTCGGCTATGCGAAGGCCGTCGTCGAGGCGACGCACGAGCTGCAGGCCGCCGCGGCCGGCGAAAGCGCGCTGCGCGGCAAGTTGCGGCTCGGCGTGATCGAGACGGTCGTGCACAGCTGGCTGCCGCATTACCTGCGCCGCCTCGCCGCCGACTATCCGCAATTGGAGATCGACCTGACCGTCGACGTCAGCGTCGTGCTGCAGCGCCGGCTGATGGCCGGCGAACTGGACCTGATCATTCGCGTGGAGGGAAGCGACGAGGCGTCGGTCGTCTGTGACGCGCTCGCGAACTATCCGGTGCGCTGGATCGCGCGCGCGGGGCTGCTGCCGACTGCGCGCACCGGCCTCGCGCGGCAGGTGCTGCGCCAGCCGATCCTGACCTACGGGCGCGGTACCGCGCCGCACCGCGCGCTCGAGGACATCGTGCGCACGCTCGCGCACGCGCATGGCGTGCCGCTGTCGGAGACGCGCATCACCGGCTCGCCGTCGATCTCGGTGATCGTGCAGCTCGTACGCGACGGCTTCGGCGTCGCCGCGATTCCGGTGCTGTTCGTGGATGCGCTGATCGCGAGCGGCGAGGTCGTCGAGCTGCCGCTGCAGCCGTCGCCGCCGTCGATCGTCGTGTCGATGTCGCGGCGGGCGGACGCGCCGAAGTTCGTGCATGGCGCGTCGATCGCGGCGCGCGCCGCGTGTCACGAGTATTGCGAGAAGAGCAACCGGCTGCTGGTCGAGGCGCTTTGATGTGGTGTGGGGATCCCGGGCGGATCACGCACGGCGCCTGAAGCGCCCGTTCGGCGATCGGCTTACGCCGGCTGCCGCGCATGCGGCTGCGCGAGCTTGCCGTCGCCGTACTCGCGCAGCACCTGCGAGATCACCACGCGATAGCCGTCCAGCCAGCGCGCCTGCTTCGCCTTCGCTTCCAGATGCGCGGGATGCTGCATCAACTGCCGCAGCGCCGCCTCCGATTCCCAGTAGTAGACGTTCTGGATCAGCCCCGCCTCGGCGTTCTCCCACGTCTCCTCGCCGAGGTAGCCGGGCGTCGCGCGCGCCATGTCGGCGATCTGCCGGTCGAGGCGGTGGAATTCGTCGTCGTATTGCCCTGCGCGGAAAATGAAGGTCGATGCGTACATGCGCGCCCCGTCGGAGACGGTTGAAAGAGCGCCAAGTGTAAGGCACGCGCGGCGTGCCGCCGGTGTCACGCGGTGAGCGCGATGGAAGCGTGCCGATCGTCGAGCCACGCATCGATGCGCGGGGCGTCGGTGCGCGTGCCTGCCGTGGCGGCCGGCATCGCGGCGAGTGCGTGCCCCGCACGTTCGAGTGCCTGTGCAAAGCCGCGCAATTCGGCCGTCGCCGGCCGATCGTCGAGACGACGGCGTGCGAGTGCCGCCTCGATACGTGCGTCGATCAACGCGCGCTGCGCGTCGATGAAGTCGATGCACAACGCGCGGCAATGTGCGGACACCGATGCGACGGCCAGCAGCACCGGCACGATCGACATCGTCAGGTAGCCGCCGGGCGCAAGCCGCGCCAACGCCGCGCGCACCTGCGGTCCGCCGTCGATCAGCGATGCGAATACCGCGTCGCGCCATACCGCGCGCTCGAACGCGAGCGCATCGCGAAACGTGTCGAGCGCCGCGCGGTCCGCGACCTGCCCTGCCGTCACGAGCGGCAGCGCCGACGCCATATCGAGGGAAGCCGTGCCGCCGTCCGCGCCGACGATGCAATTCGCACCGAGCCACGCCGTCTCGTCGCGCCGCCCGGCGAGCACGCGGGATTGCAGGCGGTCCGGCAGCATCGGATCGAGCGGCACGGCGCCGCAGATCGAAGGTTTGTCCGCATGCACGCTGCAGCGGCCGTCGTCGGCCAATGCCGGACAGCGCCCGAGCGACGGATAGTCGTAGCCCTGGAGCGTCAGTGCAATCCATTCGTCGCTCGCGCCGCGCGCGCGGTGGAACAACGCGTTCGCGAGCGCATCGCAGGCGGCGATGTCGTCCGCGTCGAGCGCATGGTCGCGTCCGCCCGCGCGCGTCCGTTCACCGATGCGCCGCTTCGGCACACGATGGATCGTCAGCGCGCCGACGAAGCGGTGCCGATGCCGGAACAGTTCGCGCAACGACAGCGTCGGCGCGCTGTTGCAGCAGCGGCCGCACGCATTGCACGCGAGGCGATAGTCGTCTACCACGGCCGCCGCACCGAGTCCTGATAGCGCGTCAGGATGAAATGCGCGACGTCGTCCGAGTGATACGCGGCGACGAGCTGCGCGACCCACGGCTTCGTGCGGTCGGCGTCGCGCACGGTCAGCACGTTCGCATACGGCGAGCGCGCATCCTCGAGATTGATGCTGTCGCGCGCCGGCTGCAGCCCCGCGCGCGCGGCGTCCTCGTAGTCGATCGCGACGAACGCGGCCGAGTCGAGCGCCGCATGCAGCCGGTCGCGGCGCAGCGCGACGAACTTCAGCGCGAGCCGGTTGCCCGTCACGTCGCGCAGCGTCGCATGCAGGCCGGCCTGGTCGCGCAGCGTCACCAGCGTGTCGTTCTGCAGCAGCACGAGCGCGCGAGCCATCCCGCGCGAATCGGCCGGGATCGCGACCGTCGCGCCCGGCTGCAGTTCGTTCAGACTCCTGATCTTGCGCGAATAGAGCGCCATCGGCAGCGTGACGGTCGGCGCGACGGCGTTCAGTGCATGACCTTTCGCCGTGCGCGTCGCGGCAAGGCGCTGCGCGTCCTCGAAGCTCGCCGCGTCGATCCTGCCGTCGGCGAGTGCAGTATCGATGCGCGACGCGTCGTCGAATTCGACGACGTCGACGCTCAGCCCGCGCGTGGCGGCGACACGCTTCACCTCGTCCAGGATGTCCGCATGCACGCCGCGTGTCACGCCGACGCGGATCGTCGACGTGACGGATTCGGCCGCAACGATCCAGCCCGAAGTGGCGACACCGCATGCAACGATCAGCGACGCGGCAACGCAATGCATCACCCGCTTCATGACGCATCCCTCAGAATCGTGCGGAACCCGATATGCGATGCACCGAGATCCGCTTCCTGCTGTTCGCGCGACGACGCGCGATAGCGCACGCAGTAATCGCGCGAGCACAGGAACGAGCCGCCCTTGATCACCATCGGCGTGTCGTGCCGGCGCGTCGGCGGTGCGACGGCCGCCGTGTCGCCGTTCGTGTGCGACTGATGCGGGCCCGTGTACGTGTCCTTCGTCCATTCCCATGCGTTGCCGATCATGTCGTACAGGTGGAAACCGTTCGCCGCATAACAGCCGACCGGTGCCAGGCCCGCGTGGCCGTCCTCGGCCGTATCGAGCACCGGGAACGCGCCCTGCCAGTAGTTCGCGGCCGGCTTGCCCTGCGCGTCGCGCGGCGCCGCATCGAGCGACGCGTCGTCGCGACCGGCCTTGCCCGCATATTCCCATTCGGCTTCGGTCGGCAGATCGCGGCCGAGCCAGCGCGCATACGCGAGCGCGTCGCGCTGCGTGACGAGCGTGACGGGCAGGTTGCCGAGCCCGTCGACGCTGCTGCCGGGGCCGCGCGGCTGCCGCCACGATGCGCCCTTCACCCAGGTCCACCACGCGAGGTCGCGCGCGTTCAGTTCGTCGCGCGTCGGCACGTGAAACACGGCCGCGCCGCCCTGCTGCTCGGCCTCGGTCACGTAGCCGGTCGCCTGCACGAACGCAGCGAACTGCGCGATCGTCACGTCCGTCTGGTCGATCCAGAAGCCGCCGACGCGTGTCTTGCCGTCGCCCGCCGGACGCTCGTCCGCATAGCCGCGTGTGCTGCCGAACACGAACGCGCCGCCGCTCAGGTGCACCATCCCGGCCTTCGGGTCGTCGCGCCACTTCGCGGGCAGCCCCGAGTAGCGCTCGCACTGCCGCTCCGAGCCGAGCGGCACGAGCGGGCGGCCGCGATTCGCGTCGTCGAAGGCGCCGGCGGGCGACGCCGACGGGCTCGCATAGCCGACGGCGAACGCAGCCGCGAACAGCGTGGCCGCGAGCGCCGTGCCGAGTGTCCGGAAGCGGAACTGCATCGTGCCGTCCTCAGTAGTAGCCGCGCGGGCGCAGCGGTTCCACCCCGCCGACGTTGCTCATGTACGTCTTCCACTGATCGACGAGCGTGCTGATCACCGACGGGTTCTGCGCCGACACGTCGGTCGTCTCGCCGCGGTCCGCCGCAAGGTCGTACAGCTGCCAGTGGCCATCGAGCGGCCCGAGCGGCGGCTCGGTCCACAACGCCTTCCAGCGGCCGTCGGCGCTGCGCAGGTATGCCCGGCCGTACGCTTCGTCGCCGAACGGCGTGGTATGCACCTCGCCCGTCGCCGAGCCGGTGAGCACCGGCAGCAGCGACTGGCCCGTCGGCGGATAGACGTAGCGGTTGTTGTAGACGACCTTGCCCTTGTTCTGGTCGACACCCGTCAGCGTGTTCACGAGCGGCGGCGCCGGCTGCGACGGCGGCGTGACGCCCGCGACCGCGAGGAAGGTCGCCGTGTTGTCGGTCACGTGCGTGAACGCGCGCAGCGTCGGCAACTGGCGTGTCTGCCCCGGCAGCCGCACGATCGTCGGCGTCGACACGCCGCCTTCGGCCGAATAACCCTTCGTGAGCCGGAACGGCGTCGCGCTCACTTCGGCCCAGCGCAGCCCGTACTGCAGCCGTTGCGCGTTCTGCTTGCCGTTGTCGGTGCCGAGCGTCGAATAGACCGGCTCCTGCCCGTTCGCGGTGTCGGTCGCCGTCGGGTCCGCGCCGGAGTCGATCGGCCAGCCTTCCGCGCCGTTGTCCGACTGGAACATGATGAACGTGTTGTCGTATTCGCCGATGTCCTTCAGGTGCTGGATCAAGCGGCCGATGTTGTAGTCGAGGTTCTCGACCATCCCCGCATAGATCTCCATGTAGCGCGCCTGCGCGCGGCGCTCGGCCGGGCTCAGGCTCGCCCACAGCTTGTCGACCTTGCCGGTGCCGTAGTCGCTGTAGCCGTCGGCGGCCGAATGCACGGCGCTGATGTACTTCGCGTTCGCGGTGCCGTTGTTCGCCGTCGCCGGCGACGCGGCCGTCGTTTCGGGCAGGCCGTCAAACGGCTTGAAGTCGGCGGGAATCAGGCCGAGCGCCTTCTGCCGCGCGATCCGCGCGTTGCGGATCGCATCGTAGCCGGCGTCGTATACGCCTGCGTACTTGTGCAGCCACGGGTCCGGCACCTGCAGCGGCCAGTGCGGCGACGTGTAGGCCGCGTACGCGAAGAACGGCTTGCCGTCCTGCCTGTTCGCATCGATGTACGAGATCAGCTTCTGCGTATAGAAGTCCGTCGAGTAGAACACGGCCGGATTGCCGCCCGCGCCGCCCGGCTGTCCGGGCTGGCCCGGCTGCACGTAGCTGCCGTCTTCCGTGTAGTTCGACGAGCCGGCCGGCTCGTGCGCGAAATGGTTCGTCGCCGCGCCGCCGAGCAGCACGTAGCTGCGCTCGAAACCCCACTGGTCGGGCGTCTGTCCGCTGCCCGTCGCACTGCCGACGATCCCCGAGCCGATGTGCCACTTGCCGGCGATGTACGTGTGATAGCCGGCGTCCTTCAGTAGTTGTGCGAACGACAGCGCGCGATCGTTCAGGTAGCCTTCGTAGCCGGGCAGCCCGCGCCGCTCGTCGGTCGGCACGCCCATCGTGCCTTCGCCGACGAGGTGGTGATCGGTGCCGGAAATCAGCATCGCGCGCGTGATCGCGCAGACGGTGCCCGTGTGGTGGTTCGACAGGATGCGGCCCGACGCGACGAGCGCGTCGAGGTTCGGCGTGTTGATCTCGCCGCCGAATGCGTGGATGTCGGAATAGCCGAGATCGTCGGCCATGATGTACAGGATGTTCGGGCGTTTCGCGGCCTGCGGCGGTGTCGCGGCGGACTGCGACGGCGCATCGCTGTCGACGCCCCCGCACGATGCGAGCGACAACGCGCCGGCAATCGCGGCGCAGACGACACGGAAACGGAAGGCATGCAACGGCGACGCGGACTTTTTCATTTTGTCGAACGCTCGATTACGGATCGGCGATCTTAGCGGCGCCCGCGCGGCGCCCAAAGTCGGATTCGTCACATGCTAACGGGAAGGGGGAATATGCACGCCGCCCCGCGCTTGCCCGTGCTGGTCATTCCCGATATCGAGATAGGAAATGAAATCCCGAACGCATAATCCGATCGCATACCGCGATGAAAGCGTGCGACCGCATATTGTTGTCGGTCGAAAGCACAACGCTGTATGCCACCCGACCGTGAAATGTTCATCGGAGACCTCATGTTGAAAATCAAGGACCTACTGAAAACCCTCTCTACGTTCGAGCCTTACCGGCCGGCAAAAGCATTGTCGATGGAGCGAGCGCGGAAGGGCTCGATACTTCTGCTTGCTGGCGGCGGCATTTGTTTTCTGCTGCTCCTCTTGATGGTGGCATGGCACAAACTGGCGCCTGCAGAGTGGCAAAAAACGCCGGCCTTGGCGCTCTATGCGTTCACCGTGGTCTTGAGCCTTCTCTCTCTCATCGTTGAGCCCATCGTCGGCGTCATGCAGATGTTTCGCTGGAAACAGGAAGCGCTGGATACGCTCATTCGCGAGATAGAGACTGATGAGAAAAGCGCCCGGCTTCTGAACAGCTATGCCGACAACACACTGAAATACGCGCAGCATTGCCTGCAACTCAAGGTGAAGCGCCTCGACTCACGCGTCGTTTCATTCTTCGGCGGAGGTACGGCGGCCTATGCGCTTCTTGCCATCACGCTCACCAATATCAAAGATGCGGGCGGATTGCCGTGGCTGCGGAACACGCTGACGAACGGATTCGTCTCCGGAAACTTCAGCAATACGGCGATTCTCTGGGGTATCGCGCTGGTTTTCGGTCTGTCCGTCGGCTCGATGATGCTGAAGCGCGTCCAGTCGCGCTTCGCTTACCAACTCGAGCTAATCGAACTGACGCTGTTGCGGCGAACGTTGGAGAACGCGGAAAAGAACACACAGCGTTCAGCAGCGCTGTCGGGTGATCGTCCATAGCGCATCCACGCAAATGCATTTCGGAATCCGTTATTGGATCGCGCCGCCACGCGTTTTTATACTCGTCAGCACTCTCTGCTAAAGAGTGCCAGCCAATTTCGACACAACAGAACAGGACGGACAGATGAGCCTACGCCCCTTGCACGACCGGGTCATCGTGAAACGACTCGACCAGGAAACCACCACCGCCTCGGGCATCGTGATCCCCGACAGCGCCGCGGAAAAGCCCGACCAGGGCGAAGTGATCGCCGTCGGCCCCGGCCGCAAGGACGCGGACGGCCAGCGCATCGTGCCCGACCTGCAGGTCGGCGAACGCGTGCTGTTCGGCAAGTACGCGGGCCAGGCGGTCAAGGTGGACGGCAATGAATTCCTCGTGCTGCGCGAGGAAGACATCGTCGCGGTCGTCAATCAATAACGGAGTGCAAATCATGGCAGCGAAGGAAATCATTTTCAGCGACGTCGCACGTGCGAAGCTGACCGAAGGCGTCAACATTCTCGCGAACGCGGTGAAGGTCACGCTCGGGCCGAAGGGCCGCAACGTCGTGCTCGAACGCAGCTTCGGCGCACCCGTCGTCACCAAGGACGGCGTGTCGGTCGCGAAGGAAATCGAACTCGCGGACAAGCTGCAGAACATCGGCGCGCAGCTCGTGAAGGAAGTCGCGTCGCGCACCAGCGACGCCGCCGGCGACGGCACGACGACGGCCACCGTGCTCGCGCAGGCGATCGTGCGTGAAGGCCAGAAATACGTCGCGGCCGGGCTCAACCCGCTCGACCTGAAGCGCGGCATCGACAAGGCGGTGGCAGCGGCCGTCGACGAGCTGAAGAAGATCAGCAAGCCGACCACCACCAGCAAGGAAATCGCGCAGGTCGCGACGATCTCCGCGAACGGCGAGGAATCGATCGGCCAGCGCATCGCCGAGGCGATCGACCGCGTCGGCAAGGAAGGCGTGATCACCGTCGAGGACGGCAAGTCGCTCGCCGACGAGCTCGACGTCGTCGAAGGGCTGCAGTTCGACCGCGGCTACCTGTCGCCGTACTTCATCAACAACGCCGACAAGCAGATCGCCGAGATCGAGAACCCGTACATCCTGCTGCACGACAAGAAGATCTCGAACATCCGCGACCTGCTGCCGGTGCTGGAGCAGGTCGCGAAGTCGGGCCGTCCGCTGCTGATCATCGCGGAAGACGTCGAAGGCGAAGCGCTCGCGACGCTCGTCGTGAACAACATCCGCGGCATCCTGAAGACGGTCGCGGTCAAGGCGCCGGGCTTCGGCGATCGCCGCAAGGCGCTGCTGGAAGACATCGCGATCCTGACCGGCGGCCAGGTCGTCGCCGAGGAAACGGGCCTCACGCTCGAGAAGGCGACGCTCGCCGAACTCGGCCAGGCCAAGCGCATCGAGGTCGGCAAGGAAAACACGACCGTGATCGACGGCGCGGGCGACGCGAAGAACATCGAGGCGCGGGTGAAGCAGATCCGCGTGCAGATCGAGGAAGCGACCTCCGACTACGATCGTGAAAAGCTGCAGGAACGCGTGGCCAAGCTCGCGGGCGGCGTCGCGGTGATCAAGGTCGGCGGCGCGACCGAGATCGAAGTGAAGGAGAAGAAGGACCGCGTCGACGACGCGCTGCACGCGACGCGTGCGGCCGTCGAGGAAGGCATCGTGCCGGGCGGCGGCGTCGCGCTGATCCGCGTGCGGCAGGCGATCCGCGCGCTCAAGGGCGCGAACGCCGACCAGGACGCGGGCGTCAAGATCGTGCTGCGCGCGCTCGAGGAACCGCTGCGCCAGATCGTCACGAACGCGGGCGAGGAAGCGAGCGTGGTCGTCGCGAAGGTCGCGGAAGGCACGGGCAACTTCGGCTACAACGCGCAGACCGGCGAATACGGCGACCTCGTCGAGTCGGGCGTGCTCGATCCGACCAAGGTCACGCGCACGGCGCTGCAGAACGCGGCATCGGTCGCGGGGCTGCTGCTGACGACCGACGCGACCGTGTTCGAAGCGCCGAAGGATGCGGCGCCGGCCGCGGTGCCGGGCGGCCCGGGTGCGGGCGGGCCCGGGTTCGATTTCTGACATCGCTGTGCGCGGCCGCCCGAACCGGGCAACCGCGCTTCGATCCACGACGCGTGGCGGCACCGGTCGCCACGCGTTTTTTCATGCGTGAACGCCGCGCCCGCCGTCGTCAGAACATCTGGCGCAGGCCGATCGCGGCCCCGACGTTGTTGGTCCTGCCGATCTGGTCGACCTTGCCGGTGAGCCGGTTGGTGGCGCCCGGATAGTCGGCCGCGAACGCGCCGTTGCCGCGCGCGAAATCGACCGTGCCGTATACCTCGGTGTGCTTCGACAGCGCATATTCGGCCAGCACGGTCGCCGAGTAGTTGATTCCGGAGCCGAGCGTGCCGTCGAGCCGCTCCGCATTGCGCGCGTGGCCGTAATAGCCGGCCACCGTGATCAGCAGGGGCGCGGTAGCCTGCCAGTTCGCGCCGACGTAGAACGTATCGTCGATACGATTCGGGCTGCCGCCACCGAGCGTGGGCGCGCCGGCCTGCTGCATGTTGAAGTCGGTCGTGCCCGTCTTGTCCTGCCCGTGCAGCCAGCCGGCCAGCAGGCGCACGGACGGCGTGACCTGGTACGCACCGCTCACGTGCAGGAAGTTCACCTTCGCGCCGTTGACCGCGCTGCCGTTCACGGACGACACCGAGGTCTGCTGGAAGCCGGCGTTGATCGACGCGGGCCCTTGCGCGTAGGTCAGCTCGACACCGTACGTGCTGTCGAGACCCATCGCACCGGCATGATTGCCGAACCCGTAGATCGCATCGACGCTGAAGCCGTTGGTCGAGAACTTGTACTTCACCGAGTTCGCCACCGTCAGGTAGTTGCCGATGCCGTTGTACGCCCAGCTGTCCTGCCAGTAGTCGCCGACGGTCATCGGGTCGAACACGTCGCCCATCGTGTCGTACAGCGGCGCGTACTGGTTGCCGAAGGTCAGCGAGCCGTACCGGTCGCTCGCCAGGCCGACGTACGCCTGCCGGCTGAACAGCGTGTTCGCGACGTGCAGCCTGCCGTCGCCGAGCTCGAAGCCGTTCTCGAGACGAAAGATCGCCGCGAGGCCGCCGCCGAGATCCTCGCTGCCGCGCAAGCCCCAGCGGCTGTGCGTTTCCGGGCCGACCGTCATGCCGACCAGGTCCCGGCCGTCGGGGCCGGCGTTAGTCTGATAGCGGATCGCCGTATCGACGAGGCCATACAACGTGACGGAACTCTGCGCAAAGGCGGGTGATGCCGCTGCTACGGCGAACACCGCGCCGACACCACCGGATAAGACGATGCGGTTCATGAAAGGCCTCCCTGAGCGATTGATTTTGTAAGCAGTCCGACAGCATTTGCGGCTGGCGGACGGTACTGCGCTCGGGAGAATAATCGGTCATATTCGCGACACCTATTGCCGATTCCGGATTGCACCTTTCCAACGCGCTCAACAATGACGGCGGCGTGCGGCGCACGCTCGCCGGCCGGTGCCGAAACGACCGCGAGGCGCCATCGACGGCACGCCGGGGTAAGATGAACGCTCCTTCCGCCGCTTCGCCGCCCGCGCCATGTCGACCACCATCAACACCCTGCTGCCGCTCGCCGGCGTCCTGCTGCTCAGCGTGGCCAGCCCCGGCCCGAACTTCGTGATCGTCACGTCCACCGCGCTCGCGCAGCGCCGCGCAGGCGTGATGACCGGGCTCGGCCTCGCCGCCGCATCGGGCACCTGGGCCGCGATCGCGATTGCCGGCCTCGGCCTGCTCGTGACCCACGTCGCCTGGGTGCACACCGCGCTGCGACTGGCAGGCGCCACGTACCTGATCTGGCTCGGCCTGAAGATGGTGCTGAGCGCACGCAAGCCGCTCGCCGTGTCCGCGCCGCCCGCGTCCTCCGGCTGGCAGGCCGCGAAGAAGGGCTACGTGGTCAGCATGACGAACCCGAAATCCGTCGCGTTCTACGGCAGCATCTTCGCGTTGATGGTGCCGGCGCATACGCCGGTGTGGCTCGATCTCACGGTCGTCGTGCTGTCGATCGGGATTTCGGGCGCGTGGTACTGCGCGATGGCGCTGCTCGCATCGCATCCGTCGGTGCGCCGGCTGCTGATCCGGCGCAAGGCCGTGCTCGACACGACGGCCGGGCTGCTGCTGATGGGGCTCGGCGGGCGCATGCTGGCCGGGCGCTGAGCGCCGTCGCGCTGCCGCATCGCCACGAGAAAAGGCCGCTTGCGACGCCCCGTTGCCGGGAGTCGCAAGCGGCCTTTCCGCATGCCGCGCGCCTCAGCGCCGTGCCGCCAGCCTTCTCACGACGCTCACGAGCGCATCGACCTCATCGCACGTGTTGTAGAACGCCAGCGACGGCCGCACCGTCGCCTCGAGCCCGAAGCGCCGCAGGATCGGCTGCGCGCAGTGATGCCCGGAGCGCACCGCGATACCCTCTTCGTTCAGCGCCTGCCCGACTTCCTCGGTCTCATAGCCCTTCAGCACGAACGACAGCACGCTCGCCTTGTCGCGCGCGGTGCCGACGAGCCGCACGCCCGGCACCGGCGCGAGCACGCTCGTCGCATACGCGAGCAGGTCGTGCTCGTAACGCGCGATGTTCTCGATGCCGACGCGGCTCACATAGTCGAGCGCCGCGCCGAGCCCCACCGCATCCGCGATGTTGCCGGTGCCGGCCTCGAAGCGGTTCGGCGGCGGCTGGAACACCGTGCGCTCGAACGTCACGTCCGCGATCATGTTGCCGCCGCCCTGCCAGGGCGGCATGTCGTCGAGGATCGCGCGCTTGCCGTACACGACGCCGATCCCGGTCGGCCCGTAGATCTTGTGCCCGGAGAACACGAAGAAGTCCGCATCGAGCGCCTGCACGTCGACGCGCATGTGCGAGATCGACTGCGCACCGTCCACAAGCGCCTTCGCGCCCGCGCGATGCGCGAGTTCGACGATCTCCTTCACCGGCACGACCGTGCCGAGCGCGTTCGACACCTGCGTGACGGACACGATCCTGGTGCGGTCGTTGAGCAGCTTCCGGTATTCGTCGAGCAGCACCTGCCCCGAATCGTCGACCGGAATCACGCGCAGCTTCGCGCCTTTGAGTGCGGCAAGCTGCTGCCACGGCACGATGTTCGCGTGATGCTCGAGGTTCGACACGATGATCTCGTCGCCTTCGCCGACGTTCTGCACGCCCCACGACTTCGCGATCAGGTTGATCGCCTCGGTGGTGCCGCGCACGAACACGATCTCGTCCGGCGACGACGCGCCGATGAAGCGCTGCACCGTTTCCCGCGCATGCTCGTACGCATCCGTCGCACGGCCGGCCAATGCATGCGCCGCGCGGTGGATGTTCGAGTTCTCGTGCGCATAGAAATACGCGAGTCGGTCGATCACGGCCTGCGGCTTGTGCGTCGTCGCCGCGTTGTCGAACCAGACGAGCTGCTTGCCGTTCACGCGCTCCTGCAGGATCGGGAAATCGCGGCGGATCGCGTTCACGTCGAACGGCGGGTGTGCGCCGCGATACAACTGACCTTGCGGCTCGGCTACGCGCGTATCGTCGATGAAGTAACGCGGCACCTCGCCGCCCGATGCGCGCGACACGGGCACGTCGCGCTGCACGGCGAGCAGTTCGCGCAGCGCATCGTCCCCCGGCAGTCCGAACGCTTCCGGCGACGCGAGGCCGTTCGACGGCACGACGATGTCCTGCGGCGTCGCCTGCCAGCCCTGCCGCGAGCCGTCGGTGAAGTAAAACGGCGACGCGGACGGCGCGGCCTGCACCGCGCCCTCCGACACCGCCGCCTGCGCCTGCGGCACGCCGAGCGCCGCGCCGCCGACGCGCGGCTCGAACGCGGGCGCGATCGACACCGCGTTGTCGGGCAGCCCGTTCTGCGCGGCCGCGTGCGGCGCGAGCGCGGGCACGCGATTGCCGAGCGACAGCACGTGCGTCGGCGCGGACGGCGCGAGGTTCGTGCCGGGCGCCTTGCCTTGCGGCAGCGCGAGGCCCGGCACGCCGGTGCCCGTGCCGCCCGGCCCCGCGAGCGGCGAGCCGCCCGGCGCCGGATTGCTCACCGACGCGAGGATCGGCGCGGCAGCCGGCAGCGCCGACGGCACGCCGCCGACCGCCCCGCTGCCCGCCGACAGCCCGGGCGCGGTGGCCTGCCCGGGCGGCGTCGCGAAGAACTCGGACGCGAGCCGCGCGAGCGCCGCCGGGTCGGGCAGGCCGGCCGGCAGCGGCGCGTGCGGCAACGCGAGCGCGTCGCTGCCGGCCGAGCCGGGATTAACGGTAGGTGTCGGGATAGTCATGGTACTTGGCGATTTCGACGTCATCGAGGACAGCCAGCGCATCCGGCGAATGGACCGCGAGCGAGCAGTACAGCGAGATCAGGTACGACGCGATCGCCTGGTTGTTGATCCCCATGAAGCGCACCGACAGGCCCGGCCCCTGCTCGCCCGCGACGCCCGGCTGATAGAGGCCGACCACGCCCTGGCGCTTGTCGCCGACGCGCAGCAGCAGGATCTTGGTCTTGCCGTCCGCGACCGGCACCTTGTCCGAAGGGATCAGCGGAATGCCGCGCCACGTGAGGAACTGCGAGCCGAACAGGCTGACCGTCGGCGGCGGCACGCCGCGCCGCGTGCATTCGCGGCCGAACGCGGCGATCGCGAGCGGGTGCGTGAGGAAGAACGCCGGTTCCTTCCATACCTTGGTCAGCAGTTCGTCGAGGTCGTCCGGCGTCGGCGCGCCCGTCAGCGGGAAAATCCGCTGTTCGTCGGTCACGTTCGCGAGCAGCCCGTAGTCCGGGTTGTTGATCAGCTGGCTTTCCTGCAGTTCCTTGATCGTCTCGATCGTCAGGCGCAGCTGTTCCTTGATCTGGTCGTGAGGACTGCTATAGAGATCGGAGATCCGCGTATGTACGTCGAGCACCGTGCTCACCGCGTTCAGGAAATACTCGCGCGGCTGTTCCTCGTACGGCACGAAGGTCTGCGGCAGCACGCTTTCGTCCTCGAGCTGCGTGCACGCGGCGCGCACGGCTTCCGGGTTCTTCACCTGGTTCAGGCGGTAGATGCCGGCCTCGACCGGCACCCACTGCAGCAGATGGGTCAGCCAGCGCGGCGTAATCGTGGAAAGCTGCGGGACGGTCTTGGTAGCGTTCGCTAGTTGGCGGGCGGCGTGATCGCTCAGCGCGGCCGTGCCGCTTGCAACGGTCGACATGTGTGGCTCCGGGTTCTTAAGATGAAAAACGGGATTGCTTATGACGCTGGGTGATTATCGGAAGCACGCACCTGCCGGCTCAACATGCTATAGCCGTCACGCGGCACCACCGAATGGGAAAGGAAGCGGAATGCGTCAGGCGACGGACACGCCGGGCAACAGCGTCGAGATCGACACGTCGAACGCGCGCGCGATCTTGTCGGCGGTGACGATCGAGGCGATCGCCTCGCCGCGCTCGATCTCGCCGACGTACGAGCGGTTCAGCCCCGCGTGTTCGGCGAGCTGCTCCTGCGACCACGTGCGCGCCTCGCGCAGCTTGCGCACGTTGGCGCCGAAGTGCTGGATCAGGTCGCTCATGTCGTCACCTGTGCGTCGGGCACCGGCTCGGCCGGCTCGCTTCGCGCGCGCGGCGCGGCATTCGCCTCGCTGCGCAGCACGGCCTGCGTGATGTTCGCGCCCGCCGGCACGTCCTGCGTGAGCCACACGTTGCCGCCGATCACCGCGCCGCGGCCGATCGTCACGCGCCCGAGGATCGTTGCGCCCGCATAGATCACCACGTCGTCCTCGACGATCGGATGGCGCGCGAGCCCCTTCTCCAGATGACCGGCCGCATCGCGCGGGAAGCGCTTCGCGCCGAGCGTGACGGCCTGGTACACGCGCACGCGCTCGCCGATGATCGCGGTCTCGCCGATCACGACACCCGTGCCGTGGTCGATGAAGAAGCCGCCGCCGATCCGCGCGCCCGGGTGAATGTCGATGCCGGTTTCCGCATGCGCCTGCTCGGCGATGATCCGCGCGAGCAGCGGCAGCCCGAGCCGGTACAGCTCGTGCGCGAGCCGGTGGTGGATCATCGCGAGAATGCCGGGATAGCACAGCAGCACTTCGTCGACGCTGCCCGCCGCCGGATCGCCGTGGAACGCGGCCAGCACGTCGCTGTCGAGCAGCCGGCGGATGTCGGGCAGGCGTGCCGCGAAGGCCTGCACGGCGGTGGCGGCCGCTTCGTCGATCTGCGCGTCGGCGTTGCGTTGCCGCGCCGCGTAGCGCAGCTCGAGCGTCACCTGCGCAAGCAGCGCGTTCAGCGCCGCGTCGAGCGCGTGGGCCACATAGAAGTTCTCGCTCTCCTGCCGCAGGTCGGGCGGCCCGAGCCGCATCGGGAACAGCACGCCCTTGAGCGCGCCGATGATCTGTGCGAGCGCCTCGCGCGCCGGCAGGTCGCGCCCGCCCGGTTCGAGCGAGCGCCGCTGCTTCTCGCGCCACGCGCGGCGCACGGTCTGGAGCGACTGAACGATGTCGTCGATATCGAATGCGGCCATGCTGACTTCTCCCCGTAACGGCCGTGACTCAGTCCTGCGCCCACGGCAGGCCGCGATGGCGCCAGCCGTTGCTGCCGCCGCGATGCTGTTGTTCGTCGAGGTCGCCCTCGAACCCTTCGAGCACGTTGAATACCTGCGTGAAGCCGCCTTTGGCCGCGGCCTCGGCTGCCTGCGCGGAGCGGTTGCCGCTGCGGCAGAGCAACAGCACGACCGCGTCCTTGCCGGTCTTCGCTTCCAGTTCGCGCACGAAGCGCGGGTTGCGCGTCATGCTCGTGCCGGTCGCCCACGGCACGTGCAGCGACTCCGGCACGTGGCCGACGAATTTCCGTTCTTCCGCGGTGCGCACGTCGACCAGCAACGCGTCGCCGGCGGAAAAGAGCGCCCACGCGGCTTCCGGCGCCACGCCGCCCGCGTACGGCGTGCCCGCCGCTGCGGCCGCCGCGCGGGCGTCTTCGAGCGCCTGCTGGGCGGCGGTTCGTTCTTCCAATGCAAACGTCATCACGCTTCCTTGTTCTCGCAGATTCGTATGATCAAACATGCCGGGAATGCGGCCGGTGCAGCTTGCGTGCTGTCTATAGCCGTCAGCCCCACTATGCGAGCGCGCTCGGGGAAGCAGAACCAATAAAAATTCATTTCCTAATCAGCAGCGCGTGAAATGCAATAGCAGACGCGCGCAATTGGGGCGGATTCGTGCGGAGGACGGGGAGCGATGGCCGTTCGATGTCGCGCATCGAAGGTTTTTTGAAAGGATCGGCGGCGGCGAAGCCGGGAACGATGCCGCATGCGACGCGCGCCGCACGTCGTGATGGAATCCTGAATGGAATCGTGGGCCGGGTCGAACGGCGCACGCTTCGATGAATCGGCGAACGGGAGGCGGCCGGCGCGGTGCATCGCCGACGCACCACGCCCGTCACCGCATCAGCGGCCCGGATCGCCGCCGCGGGCAATCGCGCGACCCACCTCGTCGGCCTGCCGACGCACGTCGTCGGGACGATGCTCGACCACCGCGTTGATCGCCGGGTTCACCGCTTCGAGGCGGGCCAGCGCGGCATCCGCCACTTCCCGCGCGGACACTTCACGTTGCTGCTCGCGCTGCGCGATTTCGGTCGCCGACAGTTGCCAGAGTTGCCGCGTCATGAATTCTCCTCGTCAAGGGACTTCACAATCACCGACGGCGCCGCGCGTCAAGCACGCCGCGCCGCCGCCTTCACTCACTGCGCATCCTGCTTCGCACGTTCCGCGGCCGCGATGATCGCGTCGGCCACGGCTTTCGGTTGGCTCAGCATCGCGACGTGGCTGCCGTTCACACGCGTGACCGTCGCGCCGATCCGCTTCGCCATCGCCTCCTGCAGCTTCGGATCGATCATCCGGTCCTGCGTCGCGACGACGAACGACGACGGCTTCGCATGCCACGCGGCCTGCGCGACCTTCTCCGAAATGCAGCCACCGTACCAGGGCCCCTGCGTCGCCGCGACGACGCGCTGCTGCGCGGGCGGCAGGTCCGGCGCGAAATCCTGTGCGATCGCCTTGTCCGACAGCGTCGCGAAACCGCCTGCATCGTTGCGCAACTCGCCGGCCCACGACGGTGCCGGCAGCCCCTGCGTGACGTCGGCGATCGACTGGCCGCTGTCCGGCGCGAACGCGGCGACGTAGACGAGCGACTTCACCTTGTCGTCGTTGCCCGCATCGCTGATCACGACACCGGCCCACGAATGGCCGACCAGCACGACGGGCCCCTTCTGCTCGTCGATCGCGCGCTTCGTCGCGGCCGTGTCGGCGGCGAGCGAGCTCAGCGGGTTCTGCACCGATACGACATGCAGGCCGCGCGCTTCGAGCAGCGGAATCACGCGGTTCCAGCTCGATCCGTCGGCGAACGCGCCGTGCACCAGCACGACGTTCGTGCCCTTCAGGTCTTCCTTGGGCGCCGCCTGCGCCGAGACCGCACCGAACAGCCCGCCGAGCACCGCAGCGGACACCAGAACCCGTTTCGTCAAACCGACCATCGTCATGCTCCTTTTCATCGTGTTGTTCATCTGAAGTGTTGCTGATCGAGCCGCGCCTGCGTGCGGCAGGCGCGGCAGCGGATCACGAATGCGCGTACAGATCGTCCGCGTCCGTGCGCGCGTTCCGCGCGGCGCGCTGGTCGGCCGCGGCGTAGCGGGCGGCCGGCGCCGACGCGGCAGCCACGTTGTCGTCCTGCGACTTCGATGGGCCGTTCTGATCGGAGCGCGCGACCTGCTGCGCTGCGATGACGTTCTGTGCGGCGGCGATATCGTCCGGGTAACGCGCGTCGCTGCCGGCCGGGTTGTAGCCGGCCTGCTCGAGCCGGACGAGGTCGGCGCGCACATCGGCGCGCGTGAGGCCGTGGCCGGCATCGGCGAACGACAAGGCGGGGATCGAAGCGAGTACGGCAACTGCGAGGATTCGAGCGGTTTTCATGAGATTTCTCCTGGAAGGAAGGTGGGGTATCGATCACTCGGCATCCGGTGCGAACGCTTGGCACCGAACGTTTTCTGCATGTCGACAGTAGAACCCGCTCACGTATCCGGCTTGTTTCCGAAACCCGCCTTCAGTGCAATCCGATGTCTCCAGAGACTCGATAGATACAGTGCGATACAAATCCGTCAGTATCGCCACGCACATACGGACGATCGCGATTCGAGCGCTGCCAAGTACGGACACGATCTCGCGCGCAATTGCGTCATGAGGCTGATTCGCCGGATGGTCGCCTGTCGGATGACAGCGGGTCGCAAGGCCACGCACTACGTCAACAACGAAGCCATGCGACCGATTCGGGCCTGAAACACATTCTGACAATCCGTGTCCGTTATCACGGCCTCCGCGCGGAGTTTTCGGGCGACCGCGTCTTTCACGCGCGCCGATTCAGTATGCTCGCCGCCTGATCACGTTTCCCTCTTGCTTCGGATACTTATCTTTTCATTCCGTGTCGGTTCGATGACGGTGGAACGCATCCCGCATGTTGAGGAGTCTGGATGACCGATTCAATTTTCGATTCTCGATCGGAAGCGAAAACGCGCAATGACGAACGCGTCTCGCACGCGGCTGCGCCGGACGCGCCCGCATATCGGCCGGCACCGCCGCCGATCGTCGTCGGCCGGGGCGAAGGCGTGACGATGTTTGCGAAGAACACGCCGCTCATCTGCATCAAGCAATTGCCCTTGCCCGGTATCGTGATCTTCGTGCATGGGGTGAACTCGGAGGGCGAATGGTTCGAGGCCTCGGAGGAAGGGCTGTGCGCCGGTCTGAATCGCCGGCTCGGACGTCTGGACGATCAGATGATGTATCACGGTATCGATGCCGGACAGTTGACGCCCGCGAAGTACACGGAGAGTGTGACGCCGGATGGGTTTCTGAACCCGAAGCTCTGGTCCGGCAACTACATCAAA
>NZ_CAJPHM010000036.1:0-69048 GCF_905339955.1 Burkholderia sp. BCC1996 | reverse complement strand
GGAAGCAGTCGGACCGTTGCGTGATCGCGCACTGCGTTCGGATTCAGGATGCCGTCGCGGCGCGCGTACGTCCCTGCGTCCTGACGACGAAGCCGTGCCGATGTCATGGCGAACCGTCGCGCGACGAACTCACGCACAGCCGGGCGCGAACTCGTCGCGAAACTCGCAAAACAGCTTGCCGCGCGTGGCGAGGTGGTCGATCTGGGCCAGTGTCAGCGATGCGATGCGCGATGCCGTCATTTCCGAGACGCCGAGTTGTCGTGTGGCCTCGCTCCGGTTGACGAGGAGCAGCCACTTCGCAAGCATGAGATACGATCGATTGAATTCCGCGATCGCATCGGAAATGTCGTGTTGTTCGGCCATGGTCGGTCTTGAAGGGCCAGCGCGTGTGCTTTGCCGGTCGATTCGCTTCGACCCGGTGGTTCGGCACTCGCCGGATTTTCGATGACACACTGTACGTCGCGAACGCAGCGCCGGACCGACAAAGCTCTGAACGGATCCGCCAGCACGCGCAGGCGCGCGTACCGTGGCGCGCACGTCGATTCGCGCGGCATCGCCACGGCGCCATGCGGATCCGTTCAGTCGGCGTCGGCGAGATACGGCGACGTGAACGCGCGCGGCGGGAACGCCGGCAGGCCGCCTTGCGGCGTAAAGCTGTAACGGAGATAGACGGCCGCCGTCCACTCGCGGTATTGATACGCATTGCCGAACGAAGCCGCTCCACCAACGGCCAGCTGCGGCGCGACCTGGTATTCGCCGCGCGCGGCGAGCGAATACGCGATGCCCGTCTTGCTGCGCGCGGGATACACGGCCCCCGTGTCCAGCCCTACCGCCTGGCTGGCGGCGGCATTCGCGGCCGCTTGCGCCTGCATGCCGGAATCGAGCGGGAAATACGGCACCGCGTTCTGCCGGTAATGCTGCACGCCGAACGAACCGCTCAAATCGTACGCAAACGCGCCCGTTCGTCCCGCGTACTCGACCGGTATATTCAGGATCACGTATTGCTGCGGACTGAAATAGCCGCCCTGGCCGTACGTGAAATACGACTGGTTCTTGCTGAAGCGCATCCATGTCGCATTGACGCCCACGGTGAGCGTCCGGTCGGCGTCGCGCAGCAGGCGCGAATAGGCGCCGCCGCTGCCCTTGCCGGCGAAGTTGCGTTCGACGTGATGGCCGTCGTAGTAGTCGAACGCGCCCGCGACGTACGCGCCGCTGGTGCCGTCGTCCCAGCTCAGCGCGCCGCGCGCGCCGCTGCGCGTCACGCCGCCCCACTTGAGGCCGGCACTCGCATCGCGCGCGCCCGCGAACGAGAGCAGGCTGTCGGTCACCGCGCGACGCGTGACGGCCAGCGAGTAGGCCGCCCGATCGGTGATCGCACCGTTGAAGCGCACGCCGCCGACCACGTCCTGGTACGGAAACCCGACCGGCGTCGCGCCGATGTCGGCCTTCAATTGCTTGCCTTCGTAACCCAGGGAAAGACCGACGCCGCTCGCCGTTTCGGAACCCGGCGAGCCGCCGCCGGCCGACCGCGAGAGCCCCGCGCCGAACCGGGCGAGAGTCGGCACGTCGGTCGCCGAGTTGCCGCCGTCGAGCATGACCGGCGTGGCGGTCACGACGACGTGACCGTTGCCTGCCTTGATACGCCCTTCCAGCGGCGCCTCGATGTCGGTGAGGCCGGACAGCCCCGCCTCGCCCGTCCGGTTTCGGAACACGAGGCCGCCCGATGCCGTGCTGGCCTGCTCGCTGTTCACCTGGGCCAGTTCCGACGCGACGTCGAGCATCTGAGCGTTGGCGCCCGCGTCCCGCTGCGGCGCACGGGCCACGGCGTCGCCTCCCGCATAGCCGGCCGGCGGCTGCGGGATATAGCGAGGCGGCGCATCGGCCTGCCCGTAGGCCGATGAAAGAACGGGCGCGCGCGCCGCGGCGACCTTCGTCCCGCCGCGGGCCGGCCGGCCCGGCCTGGCACCCGACGCGGCCGCCGGCGAACCGGTCGCCGCCGCGGCCCGCGACGCGGGCGACATCGGCCACGGCGTGGCGACGTAGCCGGCACAGTCGTCGTTCGGATCGGACTGCGCGACGCACCCCGCGGACGCCCCCGCCGGCGGTACGTCGGCGGCAGGCTCCCGATAGGACTGATAGGACTGATAGCGCCGCGCGGTCGCGGGCCCGCCCGACTCGCCCGCGCCGGCGGCCGCCTGGCCATAGCCGCCGGGATCGCCGGGATCGGCCGTGACCGCCTGCGGCGACATGGCGGGCGGCACCATGCGCGCGGCCGGCACGGCGGACGGGGTGACGTAGGTCGCGGGCGGCGCGGGAGGCATCGTATAGGGCACGGTCGGAGCGGAAGAAGACGGGGTGGACCAGGAAGGCACGCCCGGCAGCGGCGATACCGCGGCCCCGAAGCCGGTCGACGGATGAACGACATCGACGGCGGTCTTGCCTTCGAACGGATTGGTACCGGGCAGCGGGTTCGCGCCGATGCGCCGCATCGCGTCTTCCCAGCCGCGCGGCACGTTCGACGGCGCCGGCTTGCTGCCCGGCGGCGGCGTATTGGCGGCCAGCAGCGAACGCTGCAGATACTGCGCGGCGAGCGAAAGATTCCCCTCCGCGCGATACAGGCGGCCGGTCGCGGCAAGCAAGCCCGGGTCGTCGGGCGCGATGCGCAGCGCCGTGGCCGCGAACGCTTCACCGTCGCGCCATGCCTTCGCGCTGCTCGCCGCGTAGATCGCCGCGACCAGCAAGCCCGTATCGTCGGGCCGGCGGGCCAGCGCGACCCGATAGCATTTCAGCGCGTTCGGCGCGTCGCCGGCCGACGTGTACAGCCGCGCGAGCGCGGCCTGGAGTTCGGGACTGTCGGGCATCGCGGCCAGCCACGGCGCGATGACGGCGTAGCCGCCGGCGAGGTCGCCGGCCTGGCGTACCGCATCGGCCTGACGCACGACGATCTCGAGGTTCAGGCGTTCGAAGTCGCCGCGCTGCGCGGGCGACAGCGGCAGCGCGGCAAGCCGGCGCATCGCGTCGCCCAGCAGCGCATCGTTGCGCACGGTCAGCAGCGTCCGCGCGTACTGCAGCAGCAAATCGGCGTTGTCCGGCTCGCGGGCCAGCGCACGCTGCACGATCCACAGCGCACGCGACGTGTCGCCGGCCGCCGCATAGCCGGCCGACAACTGCGCCGCGAGTCCCGGCACCGACTGGCCGATCCCCTCGGCGTCGTGCAGCACGCCGAGCGCCTGCGCGCGGCGACCCTCGCGCACCAGCCGTGTCGCGAGTGCCACCTGCTGGCCCACCCAGAGGCGGTGCTGCAACGTCGTCATCGCCGCCGTGCGCTGCGCGGGCGCGATGCGCTCCAGCCGCTGCAGCCCGAGGCTCCAGTCCTGCGTCTGCTCGGCCAGCAGCGCGCCGGCATAGAGTGCGTCGGTCATGTCGGGCCGTTCGGCCAGCAATCCGTCCATCATGCTGCGCGCCGACGCGATCGCCCCTTGCCGCACGTACACGCGCGCCAGATCCAGCCGCAGCCACGGATCGTCCGGATTGCCGGCAAGCGCGTCCTCGAACAGGCTGCGCGCCGTGCCCAGATCGCCGCGCGCTTCGGCTTGCCGCGCCTGCGCGGCCTCGGCCGTACGACGCAACCGGTCGAGGCCGCCGGCCTTCGACTGCTGCTCGGCGCTCAGTTGCGTCGCGAACTGCAACGCTTCGTCGCCGCGCCCCTGCGCGGCCAGCGCGCCGACCAGGCCGCGTATCGCGTCCGGGTTGTCGGACTGACGCCGCAGCGCCATCCGGTACGCCTGCTCGGCGCCGCGCGCATCGCGATTCTCCAGCAGCGCGTCGCCGAGCATCACCTGCGCGGTGACGTTCGACGGATCCGCAAGAATCGCGCGTTCGAACAGCGCCTTCGCTCGCGCGAACTCGCCGTTGCTTTGCGCGCCGAGCGCCTCGCTCGTGTACGACCAGTACGTCGCACTGCCGAGCGCCGAGCGCCAGCGCGCCGCGTTCCCGCCTCGCGACGCGCGCTCCAGATCGCTGCGTGCCTGCGCGAAGTGCTCCTGCTTCAGCTCGACGATGCCGCGGCCGCCCAGCGCGTCGCTGTCGTTCGGCGACGTGGCGAGCACGGCATTGAAGCGGGCGCGCGCCGTGTCCAGATCGCCGCGCTCGAGTGCCGCAAAACCATCCTCGATCGCGTGGCCGCGCGCTTCGTTCGATGCGCTGCGTTGATCGCCCTCGCGCGCGGTTTGATCCTGTCGCACCATGCTGTCGTAGCGTGCCTTGACCGGCGGATCGTCGGGCACCACCTTCAGATAGGCGAGGTAGCGCGCCTGATCCGACGGCCTGGCCGCGAGCCAGAGCAGCGCCTGGCGCCAGCTCTCGCGCGCCGTTTTCCCGACTTTCGCGTCGGCGGACAACGACTCGAGCCGCGCGATGCCGTCGCGGCGCGTCGCGTCGCGATAGGTCAGGTGCTGCGCATACGCGAGTGCGTAGCGCGGATCGTCGGGGTTGTCACGCGCGAGACGTTCCAGGCCGCGGCGGGCTTCGGCCCATCCGCTCGGCGTCGCCGCGAGCGCCTGGAAGTACTCGAGCTGCAGCGCGGGCGACGACGGCGCGCCTTGCAGCGCGCGCTGATACTGTTGCGCGGCCAGCGCGCTCTGCCCGGTCTGCGCGAGGCGGCGCGCATCGCTGATCTCGCCGTCGCGCACGCTCGTCTCGCCCAGACGCTGGCCAAGCTCGTCGGTCCGCGCGAAGCCGGGCGCGATCCGGCGCAATTGTTCCAGGTAGCGGCGCGCACCGTCGACGTCCTTGCGGTCGGCGAGCACCATGCCCATGCCGAACAGCGCGTCGGGCTGATTCGGATCGACGCCCAGCACCTTCTTCCAGGCCTGCGCCGCGAGGTCGCCCCGGCCATGCGCCTGCCAGTATCGCCCCTGATCGACGAGTACCTTCAGCGGGTCGCTGCCGGCCGCCGCCGCGTGCGGCAGTGTCAGCGCGAGCAGCAGACTCGCGATACCGCCCGCGCGGGCGGCGCCGAGCCCGCGTAACCGTCGGTTTCGCATGTCACTCCTTCAGCCGGCGCGCCGCACGCGCACGCAGCAGACGATAGAAGAGCGCCGCCGCGACGAACGCGGCCAGCACGCTGAACAGCGCAAGCAGCAGCGGACGCCCCGACAGAAACCAGCGCAGGTAAGTGAGCGGCGGCAGCGCACCGACGTGATACGACGTTTCGTTCGACGTCACCGTGACGGTGCGATCGCGAATCACGACCATCGCGCCCTGGACCGACGTGAGCATGTCGTCGTCGAGCAGTGCGCGGCCGAGCGCCTCGTCCGCCTGCCCGCTCGCGCTGATCAACGCGACGGCGCTGCGCGTCTTGCGCAACGGCGACTCGAAGCCGGCGATCAGCGCGCGCGTGCCGTCCGAGACGATCGACAGGCCGGCGCGCACGCGTTCGCGCTCGGCGCCAGGCGACGGCGCCGCCTCGGCGCCGCCGAACAGGCCACCGAACCGGCCGCCAAACAGGCCGCCGTCGCGATCCGTGCCGAACGGCATGCGCGCCGCCCAGCGCGTCAGCAGCGGCTGGGTGTCCGGCGCGCCGAGAATCAGCAGATCCTTGGACGCGAACGCGCCGACACCGGCGGCGTCCGTCACCGTCACACCGCTGACCGGATAGCCCGTCGACACGCCCATGCGTCCCATCGCGAGCAGGTACAGGCCGTAGACGTCCGCGCCCGGCTCGGCGGGCAGCACGACGGCCGTGTCCGACAGGTCGGCCATCCGCGTGAACGGAAAGCCGCTGTTTGCAAACGCGGCGAGGTCGGGCAGCGCCTTGTAGTGCGGAAACGACGACACGTCGATCGTCGAGTCCGGGTCGATCGAACCCGCGACGTTCTGCAGCAGCCGCCCCGTGCATCGGCCCATGTCCGGGATCTCGTAGAAGAAGTGCAGCTGCAACGGCGTGCGCGGCGTGAGCAGCAGCGGCGGCACGTGCAGCGTCGCGCGGTCGATACCGTTGGCGACGAACGGCAGGTAGCGGCTCAGGCTCCAGCGCGACGTTTCCCGTGCCGGGATCGGCAGCGCCTTCACGAACGTGTCGCCGACGCTCAGGTTGAGCGACGAACGGTCCGCGCGCAGCGTCGGCGTGTAGCGATAACGCAGGTCGATCGGCGCGCCGCGCGTATCCCAGGTGAACAGATCGGGGGCGACGCGCAGATCGATCCGGACGGCGCCCGCGTCGTAGCCGGACACGCTGAGCGTGCGCCCTTCGGCCAGTTCGCCGAGCCGCACCGGGCGCGTCGACGACAGCCAGTTCGGCGCGTCGTACGGCACGCGCGGCGCGACGTTCTCGAGCCGGCTCACCGTGGCATGCGTACCCGCGAGCGTCTTGCTGCCGAGCACGAGCGTGAGTGCGGCGACCTTCACTTCGTCCGGCGTGCGACCGAGCACCAGCAGCAGCTGGCCGTGAGCCGGCGCCTGCCGCTCGATGACGGCGAGCGTCGGTCCGTCGATCGCCGGCAGCGTCACGCCGTCCAGACGATCGTCGGCCGTCGCGAACACCACCGCGTTGCCCGATTCAGGCAGGCCGCCGGGCCGGGCCGGAAACCGCGCGCCGCGATACGAGGCCAGCGCGCCGAACCACGACGCGACGATGCCCGCCGCTTCCAGCGTCTCCCGCGGCGGTCGCGCGGCGAAGGCGAACGGCAGCTCGAGCCGCCGGACGTCCCGCGAATCGAAGAACGGCGCGGGCAGGACGCCGAGTTCCGGCCGCTCCGGCAGCGCCGCGTAGGTCAGCTCGAGCCGGCTCGCGTTGCTCACCGTCGCCCACAGCGACGAGTTGGCGGGATCCTCGCAGTCTTTCGTGTAATGACCGATCAGCTGAACGTTCAGATGGTTGTACTCGGTGACGAAGCGCGGATCGATCGACACGTCGCGCGCAACCGTCATGCCGGCTTGAGCGGCCGGCAACGGCAGCGTCGCCGCCACTTCGCCGTTGATCAGCACCTTGAGCTGCGACAGATCCGGCAGCAGCGCGGGCGAGTAGCTGTAGACCAGATGCAGCGTCGCGCCCATGACGACCTCGTCGCGCCGGACGGAGAACGCGATGCCGTTCTGGCCGTCGGTACCCCGCAGCTGCAGCGGATCGCGTGCCCCGAGATCCGCGAACGTCAATGCCTGGCGCCGGCCGCCGGGCACGAGCGTGCCGGGCTCGGCCGTGGTCGGCAGCATACCGAAGCGGCGACGCGCGGCGTCGGCCGCCGACACCGGTTCGGCGAGCGGCGCGGGGCGCGCGGTGTCGGGCCCGACGACTATGGCCGGCGACGGCGGCGCGGCATCGCCCGACGACATCGCGCCGTCCGCCGCGCGCATCGCGCCGGGTGCCTGCATCCCGGCGGCCGCGGCCCAGCTGCCCGATGCGATGCCGCCCGCCATTGCCCAGAGCAGTAGCGACACCATCCTGCGCGACACGCGCGCATACCGGCCGACACGTGCAGGAACCGCGACAACCGCGCCCTGCGAAATGCACGCCTTGCGGCGCGTGCTGCCGCGCTGTCGCGACGCCCACGTCATTCTTTCCGCCTCATGCTATTTTTTTTCGTTGCTGCGGCCGCCACGCGCGTACACGCGCAGGTCCGCGTACAGGCGCGCGATCAGGCGAAGCAAGCCCTGCACGCCGACCTTCAACAGATGCAGGAACGCACGCAGCGGCGAATCGGGACGGCGGCCGTCCGTCCAGTCGATCCATGCGTCGGCTCGGGCAAAGGTCGAACTGACGAGATCGAACTCCTGCTGCCGCGACAGGCTCTCGAACCGGATGCCGACGCGGCCTGGCTCGACGTATTCGACCGTCGCGGGAAATGCGTACTCCTCGACACCGCGAAACAGCGATACCGTCACCAGTTCGCCACGCGGAATGCGCGCATCGTCGGGGACTGCCACGCCGATCCCGCCCTCCGAGTAGTCGCGCGTTTCGCATGCCAGCGTCCGGCCATTCGCGAAGCGCAGCATGACCGGAATTCGCGCCGCGACACGATGGGACACGCGTACCTGCCGGCGCTCGTTCGCCGCCGCGACGGCGAGCCCCAGAATCAGGATGTTGTAGGTCGTCCATGCCAGGTTGAACGCCGTCGTCTGGACTTCGCTGCCGACGTGACGGTTGAGCGACAGGTTCAGGACGCCCACCGCGAGGCCGATCACGTTCAGGACCACCAGGCTCAGATACGGTTTCGACACTGCCCAGTCGAAGTAGCCGCGGTCGATGCGTCCGCCCTTGGCCGTCACGTTGAACTTGCCCAGCCGGGGATTGATCAGCGCAAGCATCGTCGGCAGCGCGATGTACGACGCGAGCACGGCTTCGTAGACTTCGGCCCAGAACGAATGGCGGAAGCGGCCCTGCATCCGCGAGTTCGTCACGTTCGCATGGATGACGTGGGGCAGCGCATAGAGCGCAAGCATCGTGGCCGGGGCATGGATCACATGCGCGTCGAAGAACAGGAACGACAGCGGTGCGGTCAGGAACACGAGCCGCGGGATCCCGTAGAAAAAATGCATCATCGCGTTCAGGTAGCACAGCCGCTGGCTCAGCGTCAGTCCGCGCCCGAACAGCGGGTTGTCGATGCGGAATATCTGCGTCATGCCGCGCGCCCAGCGGATGCGCTGGCCGATGTGCCCGGTCAGGCTCTCGGTGGCCAGCCCCGCCGCCTGCGGTATCGCAAGATAGGCCGTCGTATAGCCGCGGCGATGCAGCTTGAGCGCGGTGTGCGCATCCTCGGTCACCGTCTCCGTCGCGATGCCGCCGATCTCCTCCACCATCGAGCGGCGCATCAGCGCGCACGATCCGCAGAAAAACGTCGCGTTCCAGAGATCGTTGCCGTCCTGCACCAGTCCGTAGAACAGTTCGCCTTCGTTCGGCACCTTTCTGAAAATGCCGAGGTTGCGCTCGAACGGGTCCGGTGAAAAAAAGTGATGCGGCGTCTGCAGCATCGACAGCTTCGGATCCCGAATGAACCAGCCTAGACAGATCTGCAGGAACGAGCGCGTCGGCACGTGATCGCAATCGAAGATCGCGATGTATTCGCCGTCGGTGATCTTCAACGCTTCGTTGAGGTTGCCGGCCTTCGCATGGCGATTGTGATCGCGAATCGTCCAGTGCACGCCGACCGACTCGCAGAACGCGCGGAATTCCGGGCGACGTCCGTCGTCCAGCACGTGGATCGACAGCTTGTCGGCCGGGTAATCCAGCGCGAGCGCCGCGTAGATGGTCGGCTTGACGACGCTCAACGGTTCGTTGTACGTCGGAATGAACACGTCGACGCTCGGCCAATGCGCGCGCGACGCGGGCAACGGCATCGGCTTGCGCCCGAGCGGCCACGCGGTCTGGAAGTAGCCGAGGATCAGCACCGCCGCCGCATAGACTTCCGCCGCCGCGAGCAGCGTGCCCCACACCGCGTCGAGCGGATGCGACCACACCAGCGTGCCGGACAATCTCCAATACATGTAACGGCCGGTGGCCACCACCGACAGCACGATCATGACGAGCGTCGCATAGCGTCCGCCCAGGCGACGGACCACCAGCGAGCAGGCGATGCAGCAGGTGGCGAACACGAGCTGCCCGATCGCGTCGAGCGGCACCGTACACACGAAATACAGCGCCAGCAGCGTGCATGCGGCTATAGGCAGCGCGACGAGCCAGCCGCTCCCGGGCAACGCGTCGACGAACCGGTCGACCGCCGAGGGCCGCGCGACCTCCCCGCGGGCGCTCAAGCGATGCTCCGCGCGGTGTCGCGCCGATCGAGCACGCGCTCGAGCCATGCGCCGCACGCGTTCAGATCGGCGGCGGCCTGCGAACGCGGGTCGTAGCGATTCACGGTCGTCCGGGACGCGAGCGATTCCGCGACTCCTTCATCGCGGTGAATCACGCCGCCGAACCGGGCCGCGCCGAGGCTGTCGCACAGCACGCGCAGCACATCGCGGCCCAGCTCGCGCGACTGGTCGACCTGATTGACCACGTAGCCGTCGCCCACGAAATCCGCGCGGCTCGCGGCATACGCGTCGAGCATCCGCCGCATCTGCGGAATCGTTGCGTACGAGGCCGCATCGGCGAGCACGACCTTGAGCACGAAATGCGCGGCCGTCAACGCGGCGCGCATGTAGACCGAGGTGCCCGGCGGCGTATCGATGATCACGATGTCGTCGTCGCCGAGCCCGAGCGCGGCAAGCCCGTGCGCGAGCCACGACGGATCGCGGTCGAGCAGCCGCTCGAAGCGGCGTTGATTCGTTTCGCTGACCAGGCCGAATGGAAACACCGTGATCCCGTCGACGACCACGGCCGGCCAGTTCAGCCCGTCGAGCGCGGCATGGGCGAGCCCGTCGGTCATGTCGAGCGGCACGCCGAAATGCAGCTTCAGCGCATTCTGCGGATCGAGATCCACCACGCTCACGCGCCGGCGCCGCGACGCCGCCAACACGGCCGCGAGATTCGCCGCCAGCGTCGTCTTGCCGACGCCGCCCTTTGCCGAAGCGATCGCGACGATTTTCATGAGCGGCCGGTCCACACCGACGGCTTCTTCGGCGCCTCGCCCGTCGCCTCCGTGCGCAACCGCTCGAACAACCGACCAAGCGGCTGTGACGGACCTTGCGTGTCCGTGCCATCCGATGCCGCCGGCCTGGCAACCAGCTTCTTCAGCGTGCCGGATGCTTGTTCCCGCCCGCCGTTATCCTGCGCGGACGCAGGCAACGCACGCGTGTCGGCCAGTACGATTTTGCGCAGGCTATCCGCGCCGTCCGGCGACCCGGCGCCCGGCTGCCCCTGCGACTCGCTCGCGCGCAACTCGACACCGCCGAGCAGCGGCCAACGCGCGCGGGCCACTTCGGCATCCGCTTCCGCACGTACTTCGTGATAGCGTCCGGCATCGCCGCCAAAACGCTTGAACAACGATTCGATATCCCGTGAAGTCGACATAGCGTGCCCATTGGTTGTCGCGGAAGTTCCGGTCGGCCCGGTCGCTCAGTTCTTTGCGCGCGCAACACGCAGTTCGATCCGCGAATCGTCCGGCGGCGCGACGACCTGCGTCACGCGCAAGCCGGTCGCGCCGACACTGTCGAACCAGCCCTGATACGCGCCTTCGAGGAAGGCAGACGACCATGCGAGACAACCGTCGCCGAACGCGCGCAACGGCGCGGCGTAATGAACGATGCGCAGGAAATCGTGTTCGTCGGACAGTTCGGCGTAACCCCACTGCATGTCGCGCCAGCGGGCATTCAATGCATCCGCGAGATCGTCCGTCGATTCGCAAGGGCCAAGTGGATGCGCGGCTGCGAAGCGCATGCCGATGCGCGCCATCAATTGCCTCAGCTCGTCCCGATCGAGCTGATCGGTGAATTCACCGGCCAATGCCTCCAGGAAGCCGCGCCATTGGATCGATACTTGGCGCTCGAGTAGATGCTCCAACATTCCCTGCATGGACGACGAATCCCCGGTGAAAGACAATTATCGGCGTGGCCGCATCGTGTGCTTCGCGTGCGGACATCGTGGCAACAGCGTTTTTGCGCATCGTAGCGAATCCAATTAGACGAATGGGATTCGACATCTAGCCGAAAAACGCCAAACTATCGGCCACCGCCGACAATTGACGGCTGCGGCCTCGGCGGCAGCCGAGCTGCGATCGGTCGTGTACAGTCAAGCCGGTATACGGCCAGGCTAGTGCGCGACGCGCCGCATGAAACGTTGGAAAGGCCGCCGTATCAGGCCCGGCCGGGCGAGGATTCCGCGCGGAATTCGCAGAACAGTTCGCGACGCTCGGCGAGTTCGTCGATCTGTGCCGGCGTCAATGCGGCGACGATCGCAGCCGTCTCGTCCGACATGCCCAGTTGTTGTTTCGCCGCTTCGCGATCCGCTTGCAGCAAGCGCTGGGCAAGCGTCAGATACGAACGGTTGAATTCCGCAATCGCGTCGAAGATGTCGTCCTGTTCGGGCATGGGCGTTCCTGATTTTGGACGGTGATTGCATTCAGCCGGCCGCAGCGCGCGTATTGGCAATACGCGGAGTTTTGGCCCCGCACTCTACGTGTCGCGCACGGCGGCGAGCGGACAAAACCTAGCGGTAATCCGCCACCTCGCGGGTTGCTCGTATTTCCGTTCGTGAAAGCACGACACGACGGAGCGGCGGCATGCGGTTCGATAAAGTCATGCGGCGATGGACGGTCCACCCAAATGCTTACCGGAACGCGCAGCGCCGCCGTCAGTGCCTGCTATGCAGCGCGTATCACGCGCTCGCGCCAGAAATCCCCGCGGGCGCCGAAAATCTTGCTGCACCATTTGGTGCCGTCCCAATACACGGGAAAGCCGTATGGATGTCCCGGCCATCGGCCCTCACACCACATCGGTTCCGCGGGAGGATCGGTGCATGGAAGCCAGACACCAGCCCAGCCGGTGCGCTGCCGTTGTTCGGATATCGTCACGGTGTCTATGGTCGAATGCGTCATGGTGACTCCACTTTCGCCCTTCTGTTTGGCAATTGCGTTTCAACGCTAAACATATTTCGTTCGATTCTTTTTCTTCCTTCGCATATAGCGGGACCGTGGCACGCTTTCGTCCACGCATGCCGGAAACTCGACGGCTCCCGGCCACGGGGCCACCATCGCAATCCGGTCCGCACATTTGCCAGCAGGTGTTGCGACGGGACGACGCCAGCGTTGCCATCTACGGCTGCGATTCGCGGCCGACCAGCGCTTCGATCTCGGCCGGTGTCAGCGCGATGATCCGTGACGCGATCTGATTCGAGATGCCCAACTCGCGTGCCGCGACCTCGCAATCGATCTTCAACATCTGCTGCATCAGTTCGAGATAGGCAGGATCGAGTGCGCCCAACGCCCGGCAAATATCATCCTCTTCCGTCATCACGCTCTCCTAAAGACATGCCCGTGAACGCGATGCATCGGCACACACTCGCATCTGCAAAATCCGACCGGGTTCCGGGCTTTCGCTTCGAACCGTATCCCAACCAAGCGAACGCCTGTCGACAAACGACAGCCGTCATCCGCTATATAACGCCGAGCCGGCCATTTGCACACTGTTTCAAAATAATTCTTGCGCCAACGTATGGTTTCGCAATCAACCTGTCGGATTCGTCCAAGATTCAGTCGCCGCTTTATTTCCGAACACATTAGGATTTCCCGAATCGCACGTGCGCGGCCAGGCAATTGCGTGCTGTGCGACTTCGAATCTCTTGTTGCGTCCGGACACCGACATCGCACCTCGACGTTGTCTGCTCCTCATTCCGAACTCATGGAATTACCACTATGTTGAAAGTGACGAAAGCCGTCTTTCCGGTCGCCGGCCTGGGCACGCGGTTCCTGCCGGCCACCAAGGCCAGTCCCAAGGAAATGCTGCCGGTCGTGGACAAACCATTGATCCAGTATGCGGTCGAGGAAGCGATCGAAGCGGGCATCACGGAGATGATCTTCGTGACCGGACGCAGCAAGCGCGCGATCGAGGATCATTTCGACAAGTCGTACGAGATCGAGGCCGAACTCGAGGCACGCGGCAAGGACAAGCTGCTGTCGCTGGTGCGCAGCATCAAGCCGAGCCATGTCGACTGCTTTTACGTGCGCCAGGCCGAAGCGCTCGGGCTCGGCCATGCCGTGCTGTGCGCGGAGAAGCTCGTCGGCGACAATCCGTTCGCGGTGATTCTCGCCGACGATTTGCTCGATGGCCCGAAGCCGGTGTTACGCCAGATGATCGACGTCTTCGATCACTATCACGCGTCGGTCATCGGGGTCGAGGAAATCGCTCCTGAAGATTCGAAATCCTATGGCGTGATCGACGGCAAGCGCTGGGAAGACGATCTCTTCAAGCTGTCCGGCATCGTCGAGAAGCCCGAACCGGCGAATGCGCCGTCGAACTTCGGTGTCGTCGGCCGTTACGTGTTGAAACCGAAGATCTTCGAGCATCTCCGCGGGCTCAAACCCGGCGCGGGCGGCGAATTGCAACTGACCGACGCGATCCAGTCGCTGCTCACCGATGAACAGGTGCTCGCGTATCGCTACGACGGCACGCGCTTCGATTGCGGCAGCAAGCTCGGGTACCTGAAGGCGACGATCGAGTTCGCGCTGCGGCATCCGGAGGTTGCGGCGGACTTCGAGCGGTATTTGCTTGCGCGCCTCTCCGAGGCAATGGTCGCATGACATGAACGCGAGACGACGATCGGCCTCAATTACACTGCCGATGCGATCGTTGCAGCGCATGACGGCGCCCGTCCTGCCCATACGAACAGGCGGCGCCCGGCATGTGGACATCGATTAGCCGCCTCGGCGACGCGGCACTGACCGTCCCGCTGGCTGCGGTTTGCGGCGCATGGCTCGCTACGTCGATGCACGGTTGGCGGATCGCCGCATCGTGGTTGATGCTGCTCGGCGGCGGCATGCTGGCGGTCGGCCTGACCAAGGTTCTGTATGCGGGCTGCGGCATCGAGATCCGTACGATCCATTTTCGCGTGATTAGCGGGCACACGATGCTCGCCGCATCGGTATGGCCGATGGCCTTCCTGCTCGCGCTGCACGATGGCTGGCATGTCCGCGCCCATATCGCGTTGCTGCCCGGCTTGGCACTCGCGGCGGCCGTCGCGACAGCCCGCGTGTTCGATCATGCGCACACCGTATCCGAGGTGGCCGTCGGCTGGATCATCGGCATGCTCATCATGGTGACGCTGCTGCGCTGGAAAGCCGCACCCGTACTGCTTCCCTGGCGCCGATCGCCCGCGGCCGCGTCGATGCTTGCCGTCTCGAGCATCGCCTACGGATACTGCTCACCGATCCAGGCCGCGATCGAGACTTACTCGCCGTTCCTGTGCACGGCATTTCGATGAGGTGCCGGCGCACCTGTACGCCGACGTCGGGATCGTGGGGCTATCGCCGTATCTGGCCGCCGCGTACGCGTTGCGCCCGACACACCCGCGTGGCGGCGCGCGCCAACATTCTGTCGGACCGATTCGACGAGCAATCCGCACAATGCTGCTATTGCGCACCGCACCATTTCCCCCGAAATCACGCGTCAATTCGATGAAAATCCTTGTCTACGGAATCAACTATGCCCCCGAACTGACCGGCATCGGCAAGTACACGGCGGAAATGGCCGAAACGCTCGCCGCCAAAGGTCACTCGGTACGCGTAGTCTGTGCGCCACCGTATTACCCGGAATGGCGCGTAGCAAACGGATATCACTCGGCGCGGTATGCGACCGAGCAACGCAACGGGGTCAGGCTGTGGCGAGCACCGCTGTGGGTCCCGCGTCGGCCGCGCGGCGCCCTGCGCATCGTGCACCTCGCCAGCTTCGCGCTGACGAGCTTTCCGCTCATGCTGCGCCACGCTCTCTGGCGGCCGGACGCCATCATCTGCGTCGCGCCCAGCTTGCTGAACGCGCCCGGCGGTTGGCTCGCGGCCAGACTGAGCGGTGCACATGCTTGGCTTCACATTCAGGATTACGAAGTTGATGCGGCATTCAATCTCGGCATGCTCGACGGCTCGCTGTTACGACGCGCGGCGCTCGCATTCGAACGGATGCTCATGAAGCGCTTCGATACCGTTTCGACGATCTCCGGGAAAATGGTCGAACGGGCGATGCATAAGGGCATTCCGCCCGCCAAGCTCGTACATTTCTCAAACTGGGCCGACACGCGCTCAATCTATCCGCTGGGGCGCCCAAGCGAGCTGCGCGCCGCGCTCAATATTTCCCTCGACGCGACGGTCGTGCTTTATTCCGGCAACATGGGCGCGAAGCAGGGGCTCGACGTATTGGCGGATGCTGCACAAAGACTTGAATCACGCGACAACCTCGTGTTCGTCTTCTGTGGCAACGGCCCGGTGCGTGACGACCTCATCGCACGTTGCAGCAAGCTGCGAAACTGCAGATTCATGAATCTGCAGCCCGCCAATCGACTGAACGAACTGCTGAATCTGGCGGACATACACGTACTCCCCCAACGCGCCGACGCCGCGGATCTCGTCATGCCATCGAAGCTGACCGGCATGTTCGCGAGTGGCCGGGCAGTCATTGCGATGGCCAATGCGGGCACGGAGCTGCACGACGTAGTATCCCAGCGCGGGGTATTGGTCTCGCCTGGCGACCCGGAAGCATTGGCGAGCGCCATCGATGCGCTCGCTGCCGATGCAAGGCAGCGGACGTATCTAGGGCGCGCGGGGCGGGATTTCGCAGAGGCCGTCCTGTCACGCGAAGCGGTATTGCGCGAATTCGAGGCGAAATTGACCGCATTGCGTCGAACGTCGCCCGGCACCTGACCGCTTGACCGGCAACGGCGGCTGCGCCCGTGCCGCCGCGATTGCCGGCCGCTCGCGATACCCGGCTTCCGGCGCGCCATGCGGCAGCATGCTCAACGACGCGAGTCTACCCGGTGAAGCTCGACGGCTTTCACCGATATCAGATATTCATAGACGCATTGCAGGAACGTGTAATGCCATCCTGCGCGCCCGTCGAGAAACGATCGGCGGACAGCCATCATGTAGAAAAACTTGAACAAGGGCCGACACGGCATTCTGTAGAACAGCGCCTTCTGATGAAATCGTCGAACATTGAAGTCGCGGTCGAACAGCGCCTTGACGACCGAAAAATCGGCCTGCTGCCGGCGAAGCAGCTCGCCGGCTTCCATCGACGAATAGACGTTGTGCTTGCCGATCCAGTGAGCCATGCCTTTCGAGAAGGGAAAGTGATCCAGCGGCCCGGCCAGTTCGTGAATATCGCCGTCAACGATCAGAACCTCGTTGACCTCGCGTTCGTAGTGCACACGCGACGGACGCACGAATCGAATAAAGTATGGCGAGATTTGCGCATGCTTCAACCATCGACCCAGGAAGTAGTCTCTACGTCGCATCCTGGCCGCACCGATCCCGTCGGGCACATCGGAAACAAAGCGACGAAGTTCATCCAGCAGTTCCGGGGAGGGTCGCTCATCCGCATCCAGGATCAACAGCCATTCGTGCTTGAAGCCGAAATTCCGCAACGCGTGGTTACGTTGCGCGGCAAAACCGTCGAATTCCCGCGTCACGACATGCGCACCGAACGCGGTTGCGATTTGCACGGTGCGGTCTTCGCTTATCGAATCGAGGACCCAGATGTCGTCCACGCCATCGATGCTCTTCAGGCATCCCGGCAGGTCCGATTCCTCGTTCTTCGTCAGGATCAGGACCGAGAATCCGTATGTCATTCCGCACCTCTGCGCACGCGCGAATTGATTCGACGGGCAGGCATACCGGCATACACTGCCCACTGCTCTTCGAGCGGCCGCGACACGACGGCCCTCGCCCCCACCACGGCACCCTCGGGTACGACCGCCCCCGGCGCAAGAAAAGCCTCGGCACAGACCCACGCGTGATCACCTACTGTAATGGGACGCGTCACGAGCTGGAAATTGCGGGAATTGATATCGTGCGAACCGGCACACAGGTGCGCGCCTTGCGAAATCACGGCATAGCTCCCGATCTTGATATTGGCCATGTTGTAGAGAGTCACGCCATCCGCGATGCCGACATGCGAACCGATTTCCAGCATCCACGGCGCCCAGATCCTGACGCGCGGATACACATGAACATGCGGGCCCAGTTTTGCGCCGAACGATCTGAGCAACAGCGATCGCCACCCATGCAGCGGCCTGGGACTGAACCTGAACAGCAAGACATAGGCCACGCCCCAGACAGCACGACGCAGCCGATTCGAGAGGTTGAACGACGGCTCGGTGAAGGGATCATTACCGTCAATAATCATACGATCGAGAAATGAGCGAGAGGCGAATCCGCGCCGATCGGCACGGGAACAAATCACGTCGGCGCTCTGTTGCCGCCAACAGCCACCGGGACGAACATGCCGAGTCGTAAGTCTACCGCCGCGCGTGCCCGTTCAAGTCGCATCATTCCGCCAAAATCTAGTTGTTCACGCACATTGCTCCCGGTCCTCGCGGGCTGCGAGGCTATCATCGAATCGATCGAATTACGTTTCGACGCGCTTCAATTTTTCCGAGAGCCGAATCATGAAGGTTAGCGTTGCGGTATGCGGCCGGTTTCACTTCCACAACTATATCGATCGGCTCGACGAGCTCGGAATCCTGGATACGTTCTACTACTCCCACAAAGCGCGTGCCTCTTCGTTCTCGCTGTCGCGTGGCCGGGCGGTCAATATCTGGGCGAAGGAATATGCAGTTCGGGCTCACGCGAAGCTGTTAAAGGGCTGTCTGAGCGATCAGCTTTTCCCGGCATACCACGATCTGTGGCAGTTCGGCGTGCAATTCAACTGGCGGCCGACACCGCTTCTGCATGTCATGGCACATGGCACTTCACGGCACATCGTCGCCAGGGCGAAGCGCGAAGGCTCGATCGTGATCGGGGAGGTCGTCAACACGCATCCACTCTATCGAGATCGGCTCCTGTCGGAAGAAGAGGACCGGCGCGGACTGCCACGCATTCGGCGGATCAATCGGCAACAAAGGCGGCTGATCGATGAAGTAAATCTCTATGACTACGTCCTGGCACCGTCGTCGATCGTGCGAGATTCATTCATTCAGTACGGCGTTCCCGCGAGCATCATCAAGGTGATTCCCTATGCGGCCAATGTGAAGCGATTCCGTCCGTTGGAACAGCGGGGCATGGATGCAAGTCGCTTTGGTATCCTTTGCGTTGGACAGGTCAGCCTGCGCAAGGGTCAGCTCTATCTCCTGGAAGCCGTCAATCGGCTCGGCGACAAGCGTGCACATGTCACGTTGATCGGACAGATCGATCCGACGGTCGAGCCGCTGCTCGCTCCGTACCGCCACCTTTTCACCCACATTCCTCGAGTAGACAACGCGCAGCTCAACGACTACTACAACGCGGCAGATCTTTTCGTCCTGCCGTCTCTTGAAGAGGGGCTCGCCGTCGTTCTGTGTGAGGCGCTCGCGACCGGCCTGCCGATCGTGGCGACGAGGGAATCCGGTGCCGCCGAGATCATCGAGCATGGTCGCAGCGGCACGATCGTCTCCTCCGGATCCGTCGAACGGCTGGCCGATGCCATCGGCGAGATGATCGGCTCGCCCGACAAGCGCGCGGAACTTTCGCGTCACGCGCGCATCGCGGCAGCCGGCACGCACAACTGGACCCAGTATGTCGACAAGTTGCAGCAGGTCTATGCCGGCTGCCTCCAGCCGGTGCGCGACGTGCGTTCAGGCATGTGACGGCTGCGCCCGGTACCATTGATGGGCTGATCCTATCGGCTAATCCTCGATGCGGCGCCGGGAATCCCGACCGATAAGCCCTGCACTCCCGGAAGCATGCCGGCGACCGACTTCCCCATCCCGGCATTCCGCGCGGAGCGCAGGCTCGATACCGAACCGGTGCCCATTCCCGAGTACATGCTGCCGCGCGCGTACCCCATCCGCTCCAGGTCAGCTGCGTACGGATTCTTCGCGCCGGCGGCCGCCGTCGCGAATGTCCGCAATTCGCTCGCATCCGATGCGGATTGCCGATAACTTCCCGAGTTTCCTTTCAACGTGTCTCCAGCCGGGTCGCCATAGATCGCGCGTGCCTGTGCCTCGGCGCCGCTGGATCCCGGCTGCCCGTGACACCCGGGCAACGCACAGGTTGCGAGCGATGTTGTCGGCGCCATTACCGCCGCCGCGATCGACACGGCGCACTGAAGCAGTATCGCCTTTCGTCCGTTGAACATCCCGCTTGCCTCATTCATCTCGATTCACCTCATCGGTCAGCAGAATTTTGATCTTCACGTGCGTCGCCAACGCCGAACGCCCGGTATTGCATACGACTCTCAATCGCACGATTCGGACGTTCGGCAAAGCAGTTAGCTGGTCGCGTGACATCCCCAGCACGTGGCGCTCACCGATTGTCCGTATACCCGGCGCCGACATGTCGACGGCACCTCGCCACACCGGGCGGCCGGTGTAATCCAGTCCCGTCAGCATGAGCGTTGCGCTGGATTCGCTTCCAGCGGTCGCATGCGCGTCACCGATCTCTACGGCCAACTCGCGTGCTCGCCGATGGATCGTAAGATCGAATGGACGTTGACGAGCGCCGCCGCCGAAGTCGAATCCGACGTCGATGGCGTCATCGTCGTGGTGAGCATCGCGAATGCGCGCGTCGTCGGCATTCAATTGAACGGCAACATCAAACGACGCTTCCGAGATACTTCGTGGGCTCGAAAATCGGGCTTCCATATCGGATTGCGCCCCGACGATAGCCGGATCGACGATCGTCAAACGCTTGCAGATGTTGGCCATCAATACCTGATTGACCCGCACCGTCACCGCGGAGTCTCGCGCCTTGACGCCGATTGCCGTGCGGCCGCTCTCGAGCCATATCCCCGTCACATCGAATTGCGGTTGACCGCTTTCGTTTCGAAGCACGGAGCCGATCGTCAATCCACGTGGCACCGGGTCGTTGATTCCGGAGAAATCGGTATACAAGACGCCTGATCTCATTCCGGTCACCTTGACCCTGACGACGCCGCCTCCCGTCGTCAGCGGCATGAGGGTGCCCTGGGCGGGAACCAGCCTGGGTCGATTGAACACGACCGACTCCATCGGCGTAGAGAAACTGAGCGTCACGAACGCGCTCGCTGCCCGTCTCGCTCCAACGAACGTGACGTCATTGAACTCGACGTTGCGGCAGCTGACGATCGGAATGGGTTCTTCTATCGTCGAATCGTTCACGACGATCTGGTTAACCGCCGGACCGTTCGAAAAGAAGCCGATCCGGCAGCGGTTGTATTCGATCCTGTCAACGAGTTTGTCGTTCTCAACGAAGCGGATGTACGAGTCGTTGACGACGATGGTTCCACTGGCGGACGGATAGAAATAGCCATTGACCCGGACGCGATTGCATACGATCAGGTCTGACGAAAATGCGTACAGGCTGCCGTCGAGGGAACTGACATCGGCGTCGCGGCGATCGCGCGAGGACAGGAATTCCAGATCGTCGAGCACGATGCGCGTGGCGACGCGAAAACCAGCCCTATCCAGGCTCAGGATGCGCGCGGCGCCCGTCGCATCGGCCGCACGATACGCCTCGTCGCCGTTCTGCACGATATCGGCCCAACGGGCGTCGTAGGCGTTCCGGAGCGGCACGGCAAGCTCGACGGTGTCGGCACCGACTTTCGCGACCGTGTTTCGCTCGAAATATCGAATCGACGGCGGGTACCCCTGCGAATCCTGGTTGAAGCCGTAGACCAGGACCGGCATACCCGCCCGATATTTCGACGCGGCATCGGCGCTCGACAGCCGAACGTGCGATGTGCCGGCGGCCACCGATCCGATACGGTCGCCGTTGACGAACTCGCCGAAGCCGGGTATCGAGCCGGCGTGATCAAGAAAGTAGTCCTGGTTGATAATGAGCGGTACACGTTCGGTCGTCGATTGCGACGTCCCGACATTGCACAATTGCGTGCCTCTTCCACCTCGTACGTGCACGTCCGCGACACCTTGCAGCCACCTGCCGGTCAGGATATTCAGCCTCCCGTCCGGCAAGATGAGATCGAATGCGGTGTCTGAGCCCCGCATCTTCTCGCGAATCCGCAGTAATCCCCTGGAATTCTGTTCCGCGGATGCATCTGCCGATACTCCGTATGCTGCGGCATCGATCACTTCACGGACCGATGGCCCTGGGCGCCGTTCGAATGCACCGGCGTCGCCTGGAATCGCTTCCGCGCCCGCGGCGGATGCAATCAGCTTCAGGAACGCACGCCTCGATTGCTTCACGATGTCGACTCCGGTATCTGATTCGTGACCATGCCTGGAAATGCTCGCAGACGCGACGCTTTTCGCGGTTCATACCGGTCAATTCGCTTCATGCCACCGAACCGACCGCGCCCCGGCGTACCGTGTCCGCAGTGGCTGCCGGCGCTCGAATCCGCGCCATTCTGATCTTGCCCGCGGTCACCAGAATATAGACGGCAACGAACGAGAACCCGAAGAAATACGCCATCGGCACGCCGCCATCGCGAAACAGCGTCGAGATATAGCCATTGAAAATCCAGTATGACGCAAACAGTTTCGGACTCGCCGTATACGTGACACGGTGATGAAACCGGTACAGGAACAGACCAACCAGGAACATTCCGCCGACCAGCGACGGGAATCCGAATATCGAATACAGGTCGGCATGCAACGACCAGGTCAGCGCAAAGAAATTCCCATATTTCAGAAGGTTGATTCTTTGCGTCGTCGTCGGCTTGTCAGGCCAGATCGCGCGAGGAATCGGCCATACGAGCAGCCGCAGGTACTGCGTTCCCCAGTTGAACCCCGTTCTTTCCGGTACCAGCTCGTAAATTGCCGACGACACGTCGAACTCCTGGAAGTCGCTCGTTCCGGCACCAACCGCTCTCGACTTCTGATATCGATCCACGATCTCCGAAATGCTTGTGTCACCCGTCAGAATCTTGCGCGCCGCGAGGCGATCCGACCCGACTACGTCGAATACGAGGATCAGGCAAACGCCGATAATGATCGTCTTCATCGCGAAGCTGCGGCGACCACGCCGCATCAACCCGATGGTCAATGCGCTCAGCACGACGATGACGAACGACAGGCGCTGTGCGCCAACCAGTATGCGCAACAGCACGAATGCGCCGATCCCTGCAACCATCGGCGGCGTCACGCCATAAGCGAGGATCAGGATCAGCAGCGCTGCCGGAATGAATTCCGCAAACGCCATTAGATAGCCGGACACGCCCACCAGGCGTTGCCCGCCATTCGAATCGACCTGCACTTCGAACGATTGGACCGAATCGATGCCGGCCGTCCCGTACGCGACGTGCGTCGAATACAAGCCGAGCGCAACGAGAACGATCAAAGCCGCGAAAAATCGTACCTTGTCGGTGATGACGAGGCGGGTCGGCGGAATCATCAGCTGTCGAAGATTGCGCGGTTCCACAAGCGCCGGCAGGATGACCGCGGCGAGCAGCGCACAATTGATATTGAGGCACGTCAGCCAGAGCGTTCCGTCCGATGGTGTCAACCCGATGGTGTTCCACAGCAGGGATTTGCCGATCAGATAAATGTTGATCGGGCGTATGACATATCCCAGGAAGTGATAGATCAGGTAAAGGAAAATCGGATGATAAATGGGCATGCGCATCGCCATGACGAAGGCGAAGCACATGCCCCAGCACAGTAGATTGATTACCGCGATATAGCCTATGATTTCCATGTCATCTCTTCGCCGGTCGCATACTCACTCGATCACGCAAGACGGCTTCTCGCGAAGCCCCATCAGCCATCCATAAACGTCGGCCATCTGTGTGGCAACGACATTCCATGTGAAATGACTTTCGACCAGCGCTCTCCCTCCATTGCCCATTGCAACGAGCCTCGCATCGTCGGTGGCATACAGTTCGTCAAGGAAGGCCCGCAATCCCTCGACCGAGTTGAGAATCTCGAATGCGGCGTGTCGGGAAAATCCGATCGACAGATTGCATTCGCGCGTCAGCGCGATCGGTTTTCGGAATGACCATGCTTCGAGCGGCACCATCGGCAACCCTTCGCTGAATGACGGCAGGATCACGCAATCGCAAGCTGCGTAGGTTTTTTCCTTGTCCTGGCCGAATTGCGGGCCGATGAAATGGACACCGTCGCCGCTCACGCCCTCGCTGACCATGCCGCGCAACTTACTGATGTAGGAAGGATCCCCCCAGCCACCGACGATCAGATTCCAACGGCCATTAATCGAATTCGCCACGACGCGATCCTTCCAGGCCGTCAGCAGGTTCTCCAGGCCCTTCTTGGGATGCAACCGTCCGAAGTAGAGCAGCAGTTTCCTGGATGCCAGTTCACCGGTCCACCAGGACGGCAACCCGGGGTTTTCCAGTTCCGGAATCGCCACACCGTTATGCACGACAGCGATCGGCTGCTTCAGACCCACGGCCCGGATCGCATCCGCCTCTTCCCGATTGAGTGCATGAAAGCAGGCAGCGCGATTCAGATGGCTACGTTCATAAGCGGCGAGCGCAATCCATTTCTTCAGTTTCGAACGATTCAGGATCCATTGATCGAGCATGCCGTGCGGCGAGATGACGTAGGGCTTGCGTCGACGCCGATTCCACGCGACGACATCCGCCGACGGGTGCATCCAGATTCCGTGCGTGTGAACGATGTCGGCATCGGATGCCAGCAGTGAAGTACGCAAGGCCGGCGAGTAGCCGAGCATCGCGGGACCGACCGCGTCGCAGGTCGTCACCTGCGTCCCCCGCCATTGCGGAAGATCGCTGTTGGTGTTCGCATCGTTCAGTGCGAATACGCGCGGTACGAACCCCTTCGACGGGAGCGCGAGTGCAAGGCCACGTACCGCGTCGAACAGGCCGCCACCGGTTCTGGACGCGGACGCCGTTACGAATCCGACCTGATGGCCCGGCGCCTGGTCATGATGGAGGTCGACCGTCCGAGTCACGCGGCCTCCCGCAGGAGATCCGCAAACCGCGGATACAGGCGACGATAGCGCTCGACCGCACGGTCGATCTCCTCCTGCCCCCGGGACGGCGCCCGATAGTCGGCAATCATCGTCCTCGCGACCTCGTTCACATTGAACCCGTCGATGTCGTGAACGCGGGCGCTCAGGCCGAGGTCCGTCATGATGCCGCTCGTTTTGGGCAGGTAGGAGAGCGCCACGAGCGGCCGCCCTGCCAACAGGCCGAAGATGCATGAATGAAAGCGGCTACCCAGAAATACCGAGGCGCCGGCGATGATGCTCCTGACGTCGGCCACGGGTCGATCCTTCTGATCCAGGATGACGAATCCGGGACACCGTTCAGCGATCTGGCGGCCCACCGGCAGATCGGCCGCGACCTGGTTGACGATGACGATCCGGACGCCCAGCGTGTCGTGCAGGACATTCAGCAACTCACACAAGTTGCGCACATACCGTTCCTTGGCCTGCGCCTGGTCAGCGGCGAGCGGAAACGCCCATTCGATCACCGAGACAGCGATATAAGGCTCGTCCGGCTCAATTCCGAGTTCCGCTTTCATCGATGCGGTCGCGGCCGGCGTCGCTGCATGCCAAAAAGCAAGATCGCCCGTTCTGGCCACCCGCGCTGCCGGCAACGCGAGCGTCTCGACGACAAAATGGTACGACTCGCTTTCCCGCACGCAGATGAGGGACGCTTTCGCGAGCACCTTTGCGGCAAACCACCGGCCGCGCCTGGAGCGGATCGGACCGACGCTCTGCGGCGCCAGAACCACGGTGGCGCCGAATTTCGAAGCCGCCCAGATCTGGATCAGGTTGGCGTAGTACGACGGATTGGAATCCTCAAGATACCCCCCCGGACAACTGACGACGACATCGGCTTTACCGAGCGCATCGATGGCACGTCGTTGCTCGACCGGAATCAGCCGGCCGAGCAGCCACGGTCGCCGCAACGTTACATAGCAGATCGTGATGCCCTGGCGAACGACATTGCACAGACGGCGGCGCCACACGTGCTTCGATACGCAGTTCCCGAGCCGCTCGTGCCACGTTACCCGCGGCAGATGGGCGCGTTGCGTCGACGGCTGGTATGCGATACCGCTGAGAGATGCGTTCGGATAGGCTTCGAGGATTTCGTCGATACACACCTCGATGAGCGCCGCATCGCCTTTGTTCACCGCGCCAAAGACATTGGCCACAACGACATGATTCACTTGCATTTCGAGAACCCGTTCGCGAAGTTCAACACATTTTCGGAAAACCGCTGCAAATTCCAGTCATCGAGATTCCACGGAAAGTTTCGCCTGAGCGCGGACAGCTTCTCGTCGTCAAGCAGTGTCGCGACGCCGCGGTCGATGTCTGCATCCGTTCCATCCGTGACGAACCCGTTCTCGCCGTGTCGGACCAGTTCGTGCGCAGCCCCGCAGCCGTCGCTGCACAATACGGGCGTCCCGCACGCGAGCGCCTCGTTCAAGCACAGTCCCCACTGGTCATAGTCACTCAAGAGCATCATGAAATTGGCAAGCGACAGGAAAACCGGCATGTCCTGATTGGGAACCAGCCCTTTGAACACGACGTCGCGCGCGATTCCGAGGCGCTCGCAGCGCGCGCGCAGCGACGCCTCGAGTTCACCGGCGCCTATGATTAGCAGCGAGACACCGATCGTCCTTGCCCGCGATCGCGCGTACGCGTCGATGACTTTGTCGACACGTTTGCGGGCTACCAGCCGCGACACGCAAACGATGTACTTTTCCGGCAATCCCATCTGCGTGCGAAGCTCGTCGGGCCGCAAGCGGGCCGCCGCGGCGGCTTTCGTGAACCGGCTGTTGTCGACCACGTCGTAACCGACGCGGACGCGCTCCGCCGGGATGCCGAGGAACTGGAAGTACTGACGTTGCCGGCGCCCTGCCACGATCGCGCCGTCATACAGACACGCAAGCCGGGCCTTGAGCAGCTCGCGGCCCGGCCGGCGCACACCGTCGTCGAACTTGCTGTCGGCGCAAAACACGATTTTCGTGCGGCGCGCCAACCACCGGTAGATCAGCCCGACGATCGAATATGGAAAGTTGTATCCGATGGTCACGATCATGTCCGGCTTCTCACGAACGATCTCCCTGAACAGGCACGCTAGGAATAGCGGCCGCGTGTACCGCGCGCGTTCCTTCGACACGTACCGCCAGCCGCTTTCCGGTGCATCGCATCCGGAGCGCTGTGCGTCTCGATGCAGGTAATCCGTCGATTTGCGATTCATCACCAGCACGCGAAAATCGACGTTTACCTGCACGAGACGGCGCTCCGCATCGTTCAAGCGCGCGGTATGGTAATCGCCGATGCTACCGATCAAGAACAGAACCTTCATATTCCTTCTCGCGATACTCTTGAAATACCTCGTATTCGCCGAAGAGAACCAGGAATACGTCGAGCCCCAGCAGACAGATCGCGACGGATACGAGTCCCCCATGGCGCACGGCGAACAGTCCGGCGACGATCGCAATGCTGGCGGCGAGCAGATACGCGAACGCAAAGCGGATATGGCGATTGATCGCAATCACGAAGATGGAAGCCGATTGCCACAGCGAATTCGCGACCATCGACAGCAACAGGATGTCGAACAACGTCGAATCGAAAACGACGTGCTTGCCCGTCCAAGCTGCATAAAACCGCTCTCCGTACGCGCTCATTGCGATACCGACCGTGCCCGCGACAGCCATCGTGACAATCGTCAGTCTGCGCTTGATACGTATGACGTCGCCCTTTCTGCCGACGGCGGCAAGCTTCGACACTTCCGACCAGACCGAGTTTGACAACAGGTTCATCATTTGCACGGCTACTCGCGTAAGCGTTCGCATCGTGGAAAACGCCGCCACCTGCGCCGGACCGAGTGCCGTCCCGATCACCCAAAGGATTCCCTGGAAATTCAGTCCGTTGCTGAGCGGGAATCCGAGGAACGCCAAGGACGGAACCAGCGATTTTCTGAGCCACGCCCAGTCGATCGTCAATGGAAGCAGCGTGGCCCAAGGGCAATAGCGCTTCTTCACGATCTGCTGCGCGGCGAAGCCGGCAATGCGCGCGACGAGCATGCCGGTGGCAACCGCGATCGGTGTCTTGAATATCACCAGCGCGATCAACCCGAACGCCAGCGCGACAAAGCGCGTCACATTCAGAATACCGACGGACAGCGCATAGCAATTGGCACTTCGCAACGCGGCTGTCTGGGGGCCATACATCACGCTCAGGCATACGTCTCCAATCAGAATCAGCGCGACGAACCTGACCTCGTCCCCCGACATGTACCGGAACACGTGGCCGCCAGCGCCCAGGATCCACCACGCCGCGCCCGACACGATCAGCACGATAAGCACGAACATGGCGACCGTGGCAGCGAGCGTCCGGTAAATCACCTGAAGTCGTTCGTGATCTCCGACTGCCGCCCGCTGGTCCATCTCGTTAGCCGCAACGGTCGACAAGCCCAGGTCACTCAACGCGAGGTAGGTAGGAATCGTCGAGATGAGAATCCATTCCCCGTATTTCGCTGCGCCCCATACCGACAAAAACAGGGGTACCGATACGATCTGGGCGAAAACACTCACGGCCTGTCCGAGACCGTGAGCGAGAAATGCCTTGATGATGCGTTGTGCCGACATGGTGGGTTCGAATCGATAGCCGGGCAAGGCGTGTCGTCCGTGCCCGGTCTTGGAATCATTGCCGCGGTGCGTATTCGTACTGGTACGCGTACTTGTATTTCCCGTATGCGTACCCCCCGGTGTTCAGCGGCAGGTCGTTGAAGATCACACCTTTCAGTGTCCCGCCCCCCTGGCGCAACTGCTTGATTGCCATTTCCACTTCTCGCGGCGGATTCGCGCCGAAGCGCAACACCAGCAGCGTCACACCCGCGTAGCGGCCGACGATGGCGGGGTCCGTGACGGCCAGCACCGGCGGGGTATCGACAATGACGTTGTCGTATCGGGACGACAGATGATTCAACACTTTTTCGAAGTTGGGATGCAGCAGCAGCTCGGCCGCATTCGGAGGCAGTTCGCCGGTAGGCATGAAGTCAAGGCCCTTCACGAGCGTGTCGCGCTGAATGAATTCGCCGGCATCCCCACCTGATCGGATCAATTCCGTCAATCCGCGCCCTCGCGTCGCCCCGACGTAGCGGTGCAGGTAGCCGCGACGAAGATCGCCGTCGATCAGCAATACTCTCTTTCCCGTACTCGCCATCAGTGCCGCGAGGTTGATGGCAATGAACGACTTGCCCACGCCCGGAGCGGGGCCGGTCAGCATGAGGATGTTGTTTTTGGCGTCGAATTGAGCGAACTGCAGTGCGGTACGCAAGCTGCGGATGGCTTCGACAGCGAGGTCGGTCGGTGCGGCCTTGGCCAGCAACGGCGTATCGCTGCCGCCCGATCTCTCGATTCGTCCGAACGTCGACTGTTGCTCACTATGCGGAATCGTCGCATAGACAGGAATCCCGAACTTGTCTTCCACTTCGGCCGGATCCTCGATGCCGCTGCGCAACGCCTTGAACGCGAAGGCGGTGACCAACCCGAGGAATATGCCGAGCGTCGTGGCCACGAGGATGATCAGGCCGGGACGCGGCCATACCGGCACTGTAATCAGCTCCGCGCCGTCGAGCAGACGGACGTTGCCGGTCTTGCCCGCCTTCAGCACCCTCAATTGTTCGACGTTGTTGAGCAGCGTGGTATAGATTTCCTGAGCCACCATCGCGTCACGAGCGAGGCCGACGGTATCCTGCTCATTGGCCGGAATCGCTTTCAGTCGCTGGTTGAATCCGGCGATCTGGGCGTTGACGGTATCGAGCTGTCGATTGACGGCGTCGACGTTCGGATGCTGCGGAGTGAAACGCTGAAGCAGCTGGTCACGTTGAAGCACGAGCTGGCTCTTCTGAACCTCCGCCTGCACGATCTGATTCAGCAAGCTCTGCGCCTCGACGGGCAGATCGACGATGGTGTTTTTCGTCCTGTAATTGTTGTACTTCGTTTCGGCCTTCGTCAGATTGTCCTTCAACCCCGGCAACTGGCGGTCGAGAAACCGAATCATGTTGTCGGCTTCCGCCGACTTTCTGTCGACGTTCTGCTTGACATACAGCCGCGCAATCTCGTTCAGCACCGCCTGGGTCTTATGCGGATCGTCGCTGCGCCAGACCGTGCTGATGATGCCGGAATCTTTCCCTTGCTCCGAGATGTTGAGAGACTTCTGAAGTCGCGTGATGACATCGAGACGCTTCGAGTGAATCAGCTGGAATCGCGTCCCCGGCCGGCCGACGAGGCGCTCGACTGTCACCGCGACCACGCCGCCCGGGATCGACGCACGACACACCTTGCCGACGTCGCAATGATCAACCACCGCCTCGTCGTCGGGCGAACGTAGGCTGTACTGGCCGTTCGGCAGCGCAGTCACCGTCCAGATGCGACCGTTGTACTGCGACGGCACCTCCATCTGCGTGACTTCGATTGCCTCGTTCCCCCATGCGAAGGAAGGCAGGTTCAGGCGTGGCGCTCCCTCGACAGGCGCCGGCACCCGTGACGCGAGGAAACGGCCGAACAGCGGGAAATAGATCGGTTTCGCGTCGATATCCAGATGTACTGCATCCACGGTAGGACCGAGGATCATGCGCGACCTCAGAATCTCGATCTCAGTCGTAGCAGCCGTCTTCAGTTCGAACATGCTCGCCAGATCGCCCAGAGCCGACCCGATCGAATTGCCGTTCTCTTCGACCTGCACCAGGATGTTCGACTCGTAGGTAGGTTTCGTGATCAACGCATACACGGCGCCCAGCAACGCTGCACCGAGCGCGAACGCGAGAATTACGTTCCTATATTCCAGCAGCGCGGCCAGGTGCTCGCCGAGACTCGTGCTTTCCTCGGCTGAGGAACTGCGTTGCTTGGACAGGAATTCATCTGCTTCTTGCATGGGCTTGGTTCAATTGGTTGAGTTGCTGAAACGTGTCCGGATCGGGGCCTTTCATTCCCTTCACCGGCCTTGCCGGGATGCCAGCCGCTCAGCGCGTCTGCAGTGCATCCGGTTCCGTGACGCGCCGGCCGGAAGTCGCAATCCTTTCCGACCACTCGCTCACGCCTTGTTCGATCGAGCCGAGTGCCGTCTCGAACGCTTCCCGACCGCGCCTGAACGGATCTTGAATATCGGCACCGCCGAATTCCCCCAGGCGAAACACCCGCCCTCTCGACAGGGGATTCAATCTTTCGACATAGCGCTTCTGCTCCATGTCCATAACGAGCACCAGATCGGCGTGCATGCAATGCGAGCGCAATAGTTGCCTTGCACGATGACCTTCGATGTCAAAGCCTCTCGCCCGCATCAATTCCCTGGCGACTGGGTCCGCCTGCTCCCCGACCAGCGCACCTACACCCGCGGATTGCACGATGCAATCCGGTAGCTCGCTCGCCAGCATGGCCTCGGCCATCGGGCTGCGACATATATTTCCGATACAGACAACCAAAATGGACCGAATCATCGATATTTCCCGGTATCGTCCTGAGTTACGCTGGACGCCCACTGCGACACGTCAGATACATCACGATGGAAATGCTCCGAGGCAGCCGGAGGCGCACGATGTCACGCGACCCTGGCCATCCCGGCACGCTGGCCGCACGCTGCGCTTTACGACGTCGCGAATTCTGCGTATCTCGCCTGATAATCCGCGTACGCGATGGCCAGCCCCTCTTCGAGGCCGGTCGTCGCGCATATTCCGAGCGCATGGAGTTCGCCCACATCAAGAAGCTTCCTGGGAGTACCATCCGGCTTCGACGTGTCGAAGACGATCTCGCCGTCGAATCCGACGACCTTGGCAATCGTCCGAGCCAGCTCGGCGATCGACAGGTCCACGCCGGTGCCAACGTTGATATGCGCGGTCGGCGGCCGTCTCGCCTGCTTCCACTGATCCGCCGGGATCTGCATGATGGCCACGGCGGCAGTCGCGAGATCGTCCACGTAGAGCAGCTCGCGCTTAGGGTTCCCGCTGCCCCAGACCGTCACCGATGCGCTGCCGCTTGTCTTGGCTTCATGCATCCTGCGTATCAGCGCCGGCACCACGTGGCTGTTCTCCGCATGGTAGTTGTCGCCCGGACCGTACAGATTGGTCGGCATGACGCTGCGAAAGTCGGTGCCATACTGTCGGTTGTAGCTCTCGCACAGCTTCAGTCCTGCTATCTTGGCAATCGCATACGGTTCGTTGGTCGGCTCGAGATACCCGGAAAGCAGGGCGTGTTCCGGGATCGGCTGCTCGGAGAATTTCGGATAAATGCATGATGAGCCGAAGAACATCAGCCTGTGAACGGCTGCGCGATACGCATGATGAATGACGTTCGCCTCGATCATGAGATTGTCATAGATGAAATCGGCCGGATACACCGCGTTGGCCTGGATTCCGCCGACCTTGGCCGCCGCCAGGTACACTTGGTCGATCGCCTCGCTCTCGAAGAACGCCTCGACCGCGTCGCCATCGGCGAGATCGAGTTCCGCTCGCGTGCGAGTGACGACCGTGCAGGATTTCATTGCCGACAGTCGGCGGACGATCGCACGTCCGACCATGCCATTGTGGCCCGCGACGAATACTTTGATGTGTTCGCCCATTTCGTTACTCGTTGTATGCGAATGCCGTGAAACCGGCCAGTTTTATCAATGCATCGCGTTTTGCCGCCTGATAGTCAGCACGGACCATTTCCTTTACCAGGTCTTCGAATGAAATCTTGGGCGTCCACCCGAGTTTCTTTCGCGCATTAGTGGCATCGCCGAGCAACGTTTCGACTTCCGTCGGACGGAAGTAGCGCGGATCGACACGCACGATCACGTCGCCTTGCTTGACCTTGAGATCGGCATTCTCGACCGCATCCACAATGGCAATCTCGTCGACACCCGATCCTTCGAAACGCAGAACAATCCCCAATTCGCGCGCCGCGCATTCGACGAACTTTCGAACACTGTGCTGGATTCCCGTCGCAATGACGAAGTCTTCCGCCTGCCCCTGCTGGAGCATCAGCCATTGCATCTCGACGTAGTCGCGCGCATGCCCCCAGTCGCGCAGGGCGGACAGGTTGCCGAGATACAGGCAATCCTGCAGGCCCGCCGCGATTCGCGACAGTGCACGGGTAATCTTTCTCGTCACGAAGGTTTCACCGCGCACTGGGGATTCGTGATTGAAAAGAATGCCGTTGCATGCATAGAGGCCATAGGCTTCGCGATAATTCACGGTGATCCAGTACGCGTAAAGCTTGGCGACGGCGTACGGGCTGCGTGGGTAGAACGGTGTCGTCTCGCGCTGCGGAGTCTCCTGGACGAGCCCGTAGAGCTCTGATGTCGACGCCTGGTAAAAGCGCGTCTTTTCCTCGAGAGACAGGATGCGAATCGCCTCGAGCACGCGCAGCGCGCCGATACCGTCAGCGTTCGCCGTGTACTCCGGTTCCTCGAACGACACGGCGACGTGGCTTTGTGCGGCAAGGTTATAGATCTCGTCGGGCTGAACGCGCTGGACGATGCGCACGATGCTCGTCGAGTCCGTCAAATCGCCGTGGTGCAGCACGAATCGACGATCCGATACATGCGGATCCTGGTAAAGGTGGTCGATACGATCGGTATTGAACAGCGACGCGCGGCGTTTGATGCCGTGCACCTCGTAACCTTTTTCCAGCAGAAGCTCCGCCAGATACGATCCGTCCTGTCCCGTCACACCGGTGATTAGCGCTACCTTGCGTGTCATGTTTTCACTCCACATCCCCTGTTCGTCGCCCGGGGGGTTGCAAATGTCCTGCTGAATTTCAGAACCGCTCGCTCGATGAAATGCCGCGACCGCCCGCCGCATCCGCTCGGCTCCGCGTCGATTACTTCGTCACCACCGCCGCCGTCAGTCCGGCATTCACAGCCGGTAACAGCAGACTGAGCACCCGGTTCAGGCGAACCAGGCCGTTGCCATCGACATAGACGACGTCATTCGGCTGAAGCTGAAACTGGTTGGCCAAAACCATCGCAACAGGCGAACGTGCGTCGAGATGAAAGACATGCGGCTCGGCATTCAACGCGCCGCGAATCACATACATTTGGGCGGCGTCGGCCGTGTTGACGTTGATGCTGCCCGCCTGCGAGATCGCGTCGCTGAGCGTAAGCGACCCGTCCCGCATCGGCAGGGCCGTCATCGGCTTGTTGACCTCGCCCATCACGTACACGCCGTTCTGATCGCGCGGCAGCACGCGCAGCAGATCGCCGTTACGAAGCACGACGTGCGCCGGATTCTCCCCGCGGGCGAGCATTGCCGTGAGATTGATCGGATAAGACTTCGCGCCACGCACGAGCACCATTCGACTCTGGTCGGCCGTGGCACTGAATCCGCCTGCCCGCGTGACCGCCTCATACAACGTCATCGGTACATCGTTGACCGGAACCGCCCCGGGCGTATGCACTTCGCCGTCCACATAGATCTGCTTCGACCGGAACGATGCGACGCGTACCGTCACCTGCGGATTGCGAAACACGTTCGCCAGCCCGGCCGTCAGCTTTTTCTGAACCTCTTCAGGTTGAAGCGAGGCGACATGCAGCTTGCCGATATACGGAAACTGAAGGTCGCCGTTCTGATCCACCAGGTGTCCCGGGGCGGGATCGAACGGCCGCGAACTCGGCGTGGAAAGCTGGGGCCCTTGTGATTCGACCAGTTCCGGGTGATCCCACACCGTGATTTGCAAGACATCACCCGGGCCGATCAGGTAGGGGGCAGGCTTCGAAAAAAGCGCGGCATATTCGGGGGTGCCAGCCTCCTGACGCTGCGCCCTGACCTGCCTGATCAGATCGACCGTAATTTCGGTGACGGGTACGTCCGCTCGCGCGGCCGGATGCTGAGTGTCGGCTGCACTGACGGCAATCGACGCCGGCGCTTGCATCCGCATGCCGGGTGCGAACGTGCAAGCCGACAGTGCAGCGCATGATGCGACCAGGAGCGTCGCCGGCATGCGGCCGATCGGATAGCGATTCCTTTCACGCTCGCTGCGCTTCGTTGCCGTCATCATCAAAACACTTTCCGCAAGTTTCATCCGTTTGCCCTGGACGCACGTCGTTGCACAACGCACGTTGAAAATTTCGAAACCATCTGAACGCGCGAACCCCGGGATATCAGATCAATAAGCATTCGCATTCACCAACCCCTTCGCCACCGTCGCCAACACGATCCGCATATCCAGCGCGAACGACCAGTTCCGCAGGTAATAAAGGTCATACTCAACCCGCTTCTGCATCTTCTCGAGCCGATCGGTTTCCCCGCGATACCCGTTCACCTGGGCCCATCCGGTGATCCCCGGCTTGATCCGATAACGATGGATGTACCCGTCGACGACTTTCTGATAAAGCCGATCGTGCTCGATCGCATGCGGCCTCGGCCCGACCACCGACATCTCCCCGCGCAGCACGTTAAGAAACTGCGGCAGCTCGTCCAGACTGGTTCGCCTGAGAAAGCGTCCGACACGGGTAATACGCGAGTCGCTCTTCGTCGCCTGCGTGACCACGCCAGCCTGTTCGGCGTGCACGCGCATCGTGCGGAACTTCAGGATCTGGAACTTGCGCCCGTCCGCACCCTTGCGGTATTGCTTGAAGAACACCGGCCCGCGCGACGACACCTTCACCGCGATGGCGATCAGCACCATCAGCGGCAGCAGCGCCACCAGCGCGACTGCGGCGAACAGGCGATCGAACACCTCCTTCTGCCACATCGCATGACGCGGCAGCGGCGACGCCACGAGATTGATCGCCGGCGCGCCGATGAGGTCGATCATCGCGCCGTCGAACAGCGCGACGCTGCGCACGTCGGGAATGAAGCGGATGTTCACGAGATCGTCGCCGAACGTATTGACGAACCGCAGAACGGTCGCCTCCTCCGACAAAGGCAGCGCGAGCCAGATTTCCTGGACACCGTTCTCCCGGACGAACTGCGCGAACGCATCGAGCTCCGTGAATACCGGCAAGCGATGCGAAGCATTCGCCGTAACGGGGCGCAGGTCGAATACAGCCGCCGGCCGGAATCCGCTCGCCGGCGACTCCTCGATGTTTCGAACCACCTGTTGGCAGTGCTGAGCGTGTCCTACAACCGCGACACTGCGCAGGTTGATGCCCGCATGACGAACGCTGCGCAGAAACAGATGCGTGCCGATTCGCGACGCGATCAGTGCGCCCCCCGTTATCGCGGTCCAGTACACGAACCACAGCCTGGAAATCACGTCCGAGCGATGGAGCGAGAACATCAACACGATCCCGCACGCCTGCACGACGAGCCACGCGAGCGAGATCTTCCCGCTCAACCTCAGCATCGACCGTCCCCGCCACGATTCGTACACGCCGAATACCGGAAACAGCACCAGCGTGAACGCGATCGCGAACGTGACGAGTGCGCTGTCGAAGTGCCCCTCGGAAACCGTCTGATAGCGAAATTGCGACGCAAGCAACGAGCCGGCGACGATCAACGCGATATCCACGAGTCGAGCCATCAAGCCTTGTAGACCGAACATTTCAATCTCCCGTCTGACGCCAACGATCACAGTCGAATCGGGGCATTACGCACGCCCGTACGTATCGTCGAACCGCACGATGTCGTCCTCGCCGAGATACGATCCCGATTGGACTTCGATGAGCTCGAGCGGCAACTTTCCCGGGTTCTCGAGCCGATGCGTAACACCAAGCGGAATGAAGGTGGACTCGTTTTCGCCGAGCATGAATTGCTCGTCGCCGCGGGTAACGAGCGCAGTTCCGCTCACGACGATCCAGTGCTCGGCACGGTGGTGGTGCAGCTGGAGCGACAACCGTCCGCCCGGATGCACGACGATGCGCTTCACCTGGAATCGGGCGCCGTGATCGATCGAGTCGTAGTAGCCCCACGGGCGGCGCACCTTCCGGTGCGTGTCGGCTTCCGGCGCCTGTTGCGCGCGGATCCGGTTCACGAGGCCCTTCACGTCCTGGACGCGCGAGCGGTCCGCCACCAGCACCGCGTCGGCGGTTTCGACCACCACCGCATTGGTCATGCCGACACATGCGACGAGCCGCCCTTCCGAATGCACGAAGCTCGACGTCGCACCTTCGAACACGACCTTGCCGCGCCCGACGTTGCCGTCCGCATCCTTGTCGAGCGCCTCCCAAACCGCATCCCACGAGCCGAGATCCGACCAGCCCGCATCGAGCGGCACGACCACGCCCTCCACCAGGCTCGTGTCGGACACGAGGCGTTCCATCACCGCGTAGTCGATCGAATCAGACGGCGACTTGAGAAAGGCATCCTCATGCGGCCGGAAGAAAGGGCCATCGTGCTTGCCGTCCACATGTGCCGCGAGGCATGCGGCGTGCATATCGGGCTGGAGCGTGCGCAACGTGTCGAGCCAGACGCTCGCGCGCACGACGAAAATGCCGCTGTTCCACCAGTACGAGCCCGATTCGACGTACTGCGCCGCGAGTTCGGCGGCCGGCTTCTCGACGAATCGCTCGATGCGGTGCGCACCGGCACCAAGGGCCTCGCCGATCTTGATGTAGCCGAACCCCGAATCGGGCCGGGTCGGCGGCACGCCAAGCGTCGCGATCGCGCCGCGCCGCGCATGCTCCACCGCGAGTGCAATCGCACGATGAAACGCGGCGGTATCGGCAATGGCGTGATCGGCCGGCATCGCGACGACGATCGCGTCCTTCCCGTCCGCACTGGCGGCAGCGACCGCCAGCGTCAGTGCGGGCGCCGTATCGCGCCGGGCCGGCTCGACGATGACGCGGGCATCGAGCCCGCTGGCCCGAAGCTGCTCCGCCGTGACGAAACGATGCTCGTCGCCGCAAACGACGATGGGCGCCGCTACATCGCCTGCTTCGATCGAAAAACCCGTCATGCGCTGGACGGTTGCCTGCAGCAGAGAATCCGCACCCAGTACACCGATCAACTGCTTCGGATACTGTTCGCGCGACATGGGCCACAAGCGCGACCCCGATCCGCCCGCGAGAACGACGGGCGCGACGCTGACCTTCACGTCGACTGCGTCGCCGCGACCGGAGCCGACCGGTCCTGTTTCGCCGCCCTCTGTTTCGATGGATGCCGACATAATCTGCACTCCTATTCTCTCAGGCAATAATTCGATCTGAAAATCCGGGAATGAGCTCCGTCCCTTCGCCGAAGCTGATTCAGCCTTCTCTACAACTCCAGTTCCGTCTGGCTCGAGCGCGCCTGGAACCGGTATTCCGAGGGTGTCACGTCGAGGTGTCGCCGAAAAATCTTGGCCAGGCGATCACCGTTCCCCCACCCGCATTGCCGCGCGATCGTGCCGATCGGCAAGTCGGTTTCCGTCAACATCTGCAGCGTGCGCTCCAGGCGAACCTGCAGCAGAAATTCAGACGGCGTCACGCCGATTTCCTGCTTGAAATGCCGCAGGAAGTTCCGTTCGCTCATTGCAGCAACCCGCACTGCATCGCTGACGGATATGGCTCTCCCACAGTTCTTGCGCAACCAGCTCGCCGTCGTGCGGATCCGATCAGCAGGCGTGCCATTGCGCACTTCACCCTCCTGCTCGGCCGGCTCGAATGCGTCGCTCAGCGCGAGCCGCGCCGCAATGCCTCGCACCGCGTCGCCACCCAGGTCACGTTCGATGAGCGCCAATGCAGCTCTTGCCGGCTCGTAGCCGCCGCGACCCACGCGCACCGCATCCACTGCATCGATCACGTGCGAGCCATTCAGCGCCGCATCGATCAACATCCTGCCTTCGCCGATCGTCTCGACCATGCCCGCCTTCGGCAGCACGACCCGCAACCAGTCGATCACCCGGGCGTCGCGCGACGCGCGCCGCGCACCTTCGCCACCCGCGACGAAGAGCGCATCGAATGCGTGCGCCGAGCCCGCATCGCATGCGAATGTCCGCACGCTGATGGCCGACGACCAGACGATGTTTCCACCTTTCGACGAATAGAAGCGAATGTCGTACAGCGGAAGCCCTGTCGCGCGCGGCGCATAGATTTCATTGGCTACTTCGAACACCTCGAATACCGCGCCCGCCGCAAACAACGAGAACCCGTCGAAGACGACAACGCCGATATCCCGATTCCTGCGTGACCGCTTTCCCCCAACATCTGCTGCCGCTTCATCTCCCGAATGATCGACACTCGTGTGCGTCATGGCGTGCTCTCGGACAATCAGTCCACTCAACTTCGGTCGTCGTTTTTTACTCCGTTGCGACGCATCATACCGAGGGCGCCGAATGGCGTTTAAACACTGGCCGATTCGAACAAACAGTCGTCGGATTAGTCTGCGGGAATTCCCTGATCGGCCAAATGTTGGCGGTTTTCGACTACCTCGCCGCCGCGAAACGGATGACGAAGAGCTTGCGGAAACAGCGGCGCTCGCATGACGAGCGGGTGATATCCGACGGCAGTCGTTCGGTGATCGAAGCGTCGTGGTGCGACCCACGGGCGGTCAGGCGTTCGGCAAGGTGCGGAGCGCCTTCGTGCATGAATCACGACGGCAAGCAATGTGGTGCGACATGATCACGTGCAGGCGGGCATCGTCGTGGAGCAGTCGATTCGGCCCTGGAATTCGACAGTACGGTGGCGCAACGCGATCGGCATCGTTGACGATCAGCCTGCATCGATGCGTCGTATTCGGCCACGGGTGCCGCGCATAGCCGATTAGCCCGGATCCGCCATCCCGGCGCCTGGCGAAATGCGCTGACGACGCGACGCAGCAACCCGTCTCCTTCAGCTCCTTGTATTTTTCGAGTTCGAGCCGGCTGGCACTCGCTCCAGCCGCATGACGACGCACACGCGAGCCGGGCGCCTACGACATCACCGCACTCGCGACGAGCGACGCAATCGCCACGGGTAGCGCGAACAGCGCCGACAGCGCCATCCTTTTCAGCATTCGAGCTCGTGCCACCTCACGCGAGCCGCGGGCCCGGCGCGACTGAAATTCGAGCAGCAGCAGCCCCTGACCATGTCGTGCGCCGGCCCAAAGACCCGACGCGGTGCTGAAGACGAGGTAGACGAGAATCCAGACGAAACAGATCCTCGAGAAGATCAGAAGCGCGACGTTCATGGCGGCGATGCTCCGTTTTCGGCAAAAATCCCGCGCATCAGAGGGCGCGCGGTTCGATGCCGATAGCGTACATTGCAATGCAGCATGCCGGACATGACAATTGATCCAACGATTCCGCCAACCGATTACCGTATGTTTTCCGCCGGATGGCGCGCGACGCGAAGCACCACGTCGGCGCAACAATGTTCGCACTGCTTCGCAATGTTCGAAGCCACGCGACACATATCGTCTTGTGGATCCACGACTCGAACGACGACGACAGACATTCTCCGTACGTGCAGCTCGACCCGCGATGAAAAAAAAGACCTGCGTGCCACACGGCACGCAGGCAAAATTCCGAGGAGAGTTCCGGGGTGAACGCGTCTCCTCGAAAGGCCAGACAAAAGCGTAACGTCGAATCGATCGTTTCAAAACGAGATGGCGGCTTGGACCACGATCATGGCCGAATGAAAATGTATCGATGCACGCGCACACGTTTCTCGACGGGAATTGCACCGTCACGCCCGCTCCGCTTTCCGCAATTGGCGGATTGCTTCGGTGTTTTGGCCGACGAGCGCAACCTCGACTGGCCATGATGAGATGCGTGCAGACGGACATCCGACGTTCGCTCATCGACGAAGCCGGCATGTCATCGTCGTGACCGATTCGCCTAGAACGCGCAACGATGCCGATGCACTTCGACAGACTTCCAGGAGCCCATCCGCCATGCTTCCGCTGGACACTTTCTTGCGCGTCGTCGACGCAACCCCGCTCGTTGCGATCGACCTGATCATCTCGAACGGCGACGGCGCGTATCTGCTCGGTCACCGTGTCAATCGTCCCGCGCAGGGTTTCTGGTTCGTGCCGGGCGGCCGGATTCGCAAGAACGAGCGTCTCGACGATGCGTTCAATCGCATCGCGCGCGACGAACTCGGGTGTAGCGGCCTGGAACGTGCGGATGCCGAACTGATCGGCATCTACGATCATCTCTACGACGACAACTTTGGCGGCGAACCGGGCATCTCGACGCACTATGTGGTGATGGGATACAAGCTCCGCGGCACGTTCGACCTCGTGTCGCTGCCGAATGCCCAGCACACTGCCTACCGATGGGCGACCGCCGACGAGATCGTCGCCGACCAAACCGTGCATTCGAATACGCGAACCTACTTCGGCAAGTCCGCCTGAAATCGGGCGAGCGCTGCTCCCGCGGACGAATCGACTACCCGACGCCGGTCGTTAGCCCGGCGCGGGCATCAAAGCGACGATGTACCGTTGCGCATGTCCGAGCCGCCAACCGACGCGAACATTCTGTCCCGAGCGGCCGCGCGATACTCCGTCGGCGACATCGACAGATGCTGGCGGAACAGCTTGGCCAGCCGGTCTCCACTGCCGAGACCGACCCGCCGCGCGACCTTGTCGGCGGGCAAATCCGTCTCGACCAGCATGGAGCACGCCTTTTCGAGCCGCACCCGCAGCACGAATTCGGTTGGCGTCACGCCGATTTCGTTCTTGAAGCGCCGCAGGAAATTCCGCTCGCTCATCGCAGCGGCCTGCGCTGCATTGGCGATCGAGATGCGATTCGCACTGTTGGCCCGAAGATGCTGAGCGGCCGCGCGAATCAATTCACTGGCTCGCGCCTCCTGAGCCCCAAACAGGACGCTCGCAAATTTCCTGTTCGCCCCCGGCATCATGTACGAAACGATCTCTTGCGCGACTTCGTAGCCGGCGTCACGCACGACGATCGACAACGCGGCCGCGAACATGCCTTCGCCATCGTCGTCGGATGGCCCCGATTCGCCCGTACCGCCAACGGCAAGCACCGCCTGCGGTACGACTTCCGGAACTTTCTGGTTCAGGCGAATCGCCGTCAGCATTTCGGCGCCGGCATTGTCGCCCTTGACCACGCGAGCGCGCTGATGAGCATGCTGCAACCAGCTGATGAACGCATCGTCGAGGCCGCTTGCCCGGCCCTGTCCACCGAGCACGAACATGGCCTGCACACTGCTCGCATCGAGCGGACGAGCCGCTTCCGTCCAGATCTGTACACCCGACGACGAACGAACAGCACCGCCGTGACTGGAATAAAGCCGCAATTCATAGCGATCGGCAAACGCGACGTTCACGCCTTCGAGCTGATTTGCAAGCTCGAATACCGCGGCCAGCCGGCCCATTTGCATAATCGAAAATCCGTCGAGCAGCAGGATGATGACGCTGTCCCGCCGACGACCGACGTTTCTTCCCCGGTCACCACTCACTCTGAACCCCGTAGTCGTTTCGTTCGGCGCTATTTGCATCATCTCTCGGCCTCTTAACAATTTTTTGCATTTTCTGCAGCGCATCATATGCGGCTAAATCGTCGGCCGTTCCATCGGTGTCCGATCTCGCCTCATTGTTGACGGAATCAGTCAAGGCGATGATATGGAACCAATTATTTGTTGATAATCAGGAATAGGGGCTGGCGTGATGGCCCAAAGTCACGAAACCTTGATCCAGATCATTGACGTAACATTTTTGCAACACAAACAGCGCGTGTTTCATCCTGGAAATAGAACACGCGTTCAACTCGTTACAAAATATAACCGTATGGTCATAAGGAATCGCAGCGTTCGCCGTGTCCGCCGCCTCGACGGCCAGGGTGGGAGGAGAAAAAAACAAGCGCAATGCGTCCCTCTGCAAGAGGCGATATTACCTTGCAAACTTTCCCACATAAGCGCAATACGAAAAAATCATAAATGGCAAACGTTTTAACGCTTGCAATATTAAGCAAATTCTTATATAAGCCCTCAAAAATATTAGATCGATGAGAGCCGAATTCCATCATACAAATCGGCGCGGACGGGAATCCTCGAATATTTCGTAACATCGAACCCGATGTGCGCCCGGGCCTGGGCCTCACTCCACTACGGCCATCGGTTTCCGGAACATGCGACTCTGCCGCCGATCGCGATACTTGCCGGGTCGTCGATCGTACGAAGCGCATTCCGCCTTTGAAACGGCGCTTCGTTCCGCGCGGAGGTCCCTGTCCGAGACATACACCCTTCGCGTGCGCTCGTCAGGCCGTGGACAATGCGCGTCGCAATGCCCAAACGGCGTCCGATAACGCATGCGGCAACACGCGAAGCGGAGATATCGTTCTGCCAATCGCTAAGGAAAACGAATTGTCACGGATGTAATCGTACGACGTACGCGTTGACATCCGATGCTTGGCGGCGCTCTCCTCAACCGATCACGCTCGGGAATCGAATTCCTGCCGACATGACTTCGGGCGCGATGATTGCTCTCACTGCGAAGCGTCGTCGAACAGGTCTTACGTACGCCATTCAATCGCATGGTCGACCCGCACATCGATCTCACTCTTCCTGCAGCGATTATCGGTTCGCCATCGCCTTCGAATTTTCCGGCCATTGATTCCTGCGTCTGCAACGCCCATAACCGGAATTTCCCAATGTGCACGCAGCTTGAAAACGCCTTCTTTCCCCGATGATGTCGCTCGCGGAGCAACCATGAGTTAATACCGCAACGCCTGTAGACCAAGCATGCAGAATGCATTGCACGCCAGCCTCGGAAATGAGCGTGTCGGCACCGCCATCACTCGATGCGGTTTCCTTGCCGGTCCGACCCCGCGCACGTCTCGCTCCGGATCTTTCGATACGCTCGGCACGGATTCCCGAAGCGTCGGCACATACCCCGGACGATGAGGCCGCACGACGAACGAGAGTGCCGAATCCGCCGCCCGCTCGCCCCGGACCCGCCAATAATAAAATCGAAAAACACTCCGAAAAATCCATGAAGTCCGATTAAATCAAATCATTGGCGTATCACGACTATGTTAGCCCGTTGCACCCTCATTTATTCATCGAAGAAGTCACCCTCCGTCCTCTCCGCACACGCCACTTCGATCAAAGACATCGTCAATTCGACCAGCCTGCACGAACCGAAATGCATCACTCTCCGTTATTTTTTGGAGACACCTCGCCATTTTAATTTCGCACTAAAAATCTCTCGATGTAGTCTGCTTCCGTTCATTTGAACGCAGGCATGCTTGCAAAAGGAGAGACCATGAAACACGCATTTTTCCTGTCCTTGCGATCGCGTCGGTCGCGATGGGCGGCGTAGCCCACGCGCAGTCGAGCGTGACGCTTTACGGGACGATCGACACGTCGCTCACGTACGTGCGCAACGCCGATGGCGGCAAGAACCTTTGGGCGCTCGGCAACAGCAGCGCCGGCAATCTGTCGGGCAGTCGTTGGGGGCTCAAGGGTTCGGAAGATCTCGGCGGCGGCCTGGCGGCGATCTTCCAGCTGGAAAACGGTTTCAATCCGAGTACGGGCGGCCTCGGTCAGGGCAGCCGCATTTTCGGCCGCCAGGCCTATGTCGGGTTGACCAGCAACCAGTATGGCTCGCTCACGCTCGGTCGCCAATACGATCCGCTGATCGACCTCGTGCAGCCGATTACCGCCGACAACTACTTCGGCAGCGTGTTCGCCACCGCCGGTGATGTCGACAACTACGACAACAGCTTCCGCGTCGACAACGCGGTCAAATACACGTCGCCCGTCATCGCCGGGCTCCAGTTCGAGGCGATGTATTCGCTGGGCGGTGTCGCGGGCAGCACCGGCTCGAAGCAATCGTATTCGGCCGGCGTGTCGTACGCCAACGGTCCGCTGAGCCTCGCCGGCGGCTACTTCTATGCTGCCAACGCGAATCCCGTCACGGGCAATCGCACGACATGGTCGAGCACGTCGGACGGCACGTTCGACGGCGCGATCAATACCGGCTACCAGACGGCCCATTCCATCGGCATCGCTCGCGTGGCCGGTCAGTATGTGATCGGTGCGTTCACCGTGGGCGCCGGCTACAGCAACGCCCAGTATCGACGCGACGGCGCATCGGTGTTCGCGAAGAACGAACACTACAACACCGCCCAGGGCTTCCTGAACTATCAGGCGTCCGCGGCGCTGCTCGTCGGGGTCGGCTACAGCTTCACGAAGTCGGGCGGCGACACCGCGGCGAACTACCACCAGGCATCCGTCGGTGCCGACTACAACCTGTCGAAGCGGACGGATGTCTACATGACGGCCGCTTATCAGCACGCAAGCGGGAATACCGCGAACGGTGCCGGCGGTGCGGTGCCGGCACAGGCGTCGATCGGTTCATACGGCTACAACGGCACGAAAAAGCAGGCCCTGGTCAATCTGGGGCTGCGTCATCGGTTCTGATCGTCACTTCGGGGCGCCGGCATGTCCGGCGGTCGTCCCCAAACACTCGTGACGGCCGGCGCGGCGCCCGACGAACCGGCCGTGCTCGCCGGCAACGGCCGCCTTGCCGATATCGTGGCATGGCTCGACGAGCATGCATGCGGCGATCGTGCAGGCGGTACGGGAGCCGCTCGATGCGCTGCACCTGCACGCGGTCGAGCGGCTGACCGCGTTGCTGAAACACATCGGCATCGCCGATGCGTCGAAACATAAGCCGTTCAACGCCGAACCAGATATGGATATACCCGAACCTGCATAACCGTCACCGGCGCGCCGCCGACGGCGTGAAGCGCCACACCCGCCACACCCGCCGCATCGTCGACACCAGCGCCGCATCGTCACCCGGCGCGGCTGACCCGGCCTGCGCGACTTCCCGCTTGCGCCGTTTCGGATCGAGCCCGGTGCCGCCGCTCCGCCGCCGCGCCGCATGCCGCTCGATGATCCGCTGCAGCAGGCAGAACACGCACAGCAGCGCGCCGATCACGATCCGCGTCCACCACGAGCTCAGCGTGCCGTCGAACGTGATCAGCACCTGGATCGTGCCGAGGATGCCGACGCCGAACACCGAGCCGATCACGTACCCAACTCCGCCCGTGAGCAGCGTGCCGCCGATCACGGTCGCGGCGATCGCGTCGAGCTCCATTCCCTGCGCCTGCAGCCCGTAGCCGGACAGCACGTACAGCGTGAACACCACGCCGCCGAGCGCCGAACAGAAGCCGCTCAGCGCATACACGCCGACCTTCGTGCGCGCGACCGGCAGCCCCATCAGCAGCGCCGAGCGCTCGTTGCCGCCGATCGCATACACGTTGCGGCCGAAGCGCGTGAAATGCGCGACGTAGATCGCGGCGGCCAGCGTCGCGAGCGCGATCAGCGCGCCCGCGCTCAGCGTCCCGCCACCGACCGGCACGCTGATGCCCGCGAGCGCATGAAAGGTCGGCTCGTTGATCGTGATCGACTGCGTCGTGATCAGGAAGCACGCGCCGCGCGCGAGAAACATCCCGGCCAGCGTGACGATGAACGGCTGCAGCCGGAAGTAATGAATCAGCGCGCCCATCGCCGCACCGTACAGCGCGCCGAACACGAGCACGAGCGGCACGATCGCCCAGACGGGCCAGTGCCATCGTTCGGCGCCGACCGCGCAGAAGATCGTTGTCAGCGCAACGACCGAGCCGACCGACAGGTCGATGCCGCCCGACACGATCACGAACGTCATCCCGATCGCGACGATCAGCAGGAAGGCGTTGTCGACGAGCAGCCCGGTCAGCACCTGCATCGAGAAGAAACCCGTATACATCACGGATCCGAAGCCGAACAGCGCGGCGAACAGCACGATCGTCACGACGATCGGCAGCGTGCGCGGGTCGGCGAGCCGTGCGAGGAATCGGTTCATCGCGGCGTCGCTCCGGTGGTGGCGCGCGAACGCGCGGAAGGCAGCAGCCGCGACGCGTGCCGGACGACCAGCGCGCGCGCCGCGTCCGACTGGATCAGCGTCACGACGATCACGACCATCGCCTTCACGACGAGCGTCGCCTCCGGCGGCACGCCGATCGAATAGGTCGTGTAGGTGAGCGTCTGGATGATCAGCGCGCCGAGCACGGAGCCGGCGAGGCTGAAGCGGCCGCCGAGCAGCGACGTGCCGCCGAGCGTCACCGCGAGGATCGCGTCGAGCTCGAGCAGCAGCCCCGCGTTGTTGCCGTCGGCGCTGCGCACGTTCGAGCTGGCGAGGATGCCGGCGAGCGCCGACATCACGCCGGAGCACAGATACACGCCGAACACGACCGCCCCCGCGCGCAAGCCCACGAGCCGCGTCGCGACCGGGTTCACGCCGATCGCGCGGATGAACAGGCCGAGCGCCGTACGGTTCACCAGCAGCGCGCTCGCCGCGATCGTCGCAAGCGCGATCCAGACCGCGCACGGCACGGCCGCGAGATAGCCGCCGCCGAGTGCGAGGTAGCCGGGCGCGCCGATTGGGATGATCTGCCCGCCGGTCAGCAGCTGCGCGATGCCGCGTCCGGCAACCATCAGGATCAGCGTCGCGATGATCGGCTGCATCCCGACGAACGCGACGAGCACGCCGTTCCATGCGCCGGCGAGCAAGCCGACGCCGAGCGCGGCGGCGAGCGCCGTGCCGACTCGCGTCGGATCGCCGTCGAGCACGATCGCCGCGGCGGCGCCCGCGATCGCGACGATCGCACCGACCGAGATGTCGATCCCGCGCGTCGCGATCACGAGCGTCATGCCGAGCGACACGATCACGAGCGGCGCCGCGCGAGTCAGGATGTCGACCGGCGCGCCGAACAGGTGACCGTCGAGCAGCGCGATCGACAGGAAGCCCGGCCGATGCGCGACGTCGAGCGCGAACAGCAGCGCGAGCGTCAGCACCGGCCACACGAGCGGATGACGAAGCAAGGCACGGAGCCGCATCATGACCGGCCTCCCGCAATCAGTTGATATACGTGTTCCTCCGACGCGTCGGCACCGGTCAGTTCGGCGACCTTGCGGCGGTCGCGCAGCACCGCGATCCGGTGGCTCACGCGCACCACTTCGCTGATCTCCGACGAGATGAACAGGATCGCGAGCCCTTGCGCGCACAGCGCGAGCACGCGCTCCATGATGTCGAATTTCGCGGCGACGTCGATGCCGCGGGTCGGCTCGTCGAGGATCAGCAGCTTCGGCTCCGTCGCGAGCCAGCGCGCGAGCAGCACCTTCTGCTGGTTGCCGCCCGACAGCAGCCCGATCGGCTGCTCCGCGTCGCGCGCCTTGATGCCGAGCCGCGCGATGTACGTGTCGGCGAGCTCGCGCTGGCGCGCACGGCTGATCAGCCGCCACCAGCCGCGCCGCGCCTGCAGCGCGAGGACGATGTTCTCGCGGATCGACAGCGCGGCGACGATGCCCTCCTTCTTGCGATCCTCCGGGCAATACGCGATCCCGTTGCGGACCGCGTCGTGCGGCGACGCGAGCCGCTTGCGCGCGCCGTCGATCTCGATCGCGCCGGTGTCGGTGCGCTCGGCCGCGAACGCGAGCCGCGCGGTCTCCGTGCGCCCCGAGCCGAGCAGCCCGGCCAGCCCGACGATTTCGCCGGGCCGCACGTCGAGATCGAGCGGGCTCATCATCCCGCGCCGGCCGACCTGCCGCATCGACAGGAACGGCGCGGCCGCATCGGCATCGCGCTGCACGGCCGCCGCGCCCGCCTGCAGCGTGCCGGACATCGGTTCGCGGCCGGTCATCTTCGCGACCAGCAGGTCGACCGGCAGGTCGCGCGCGAGGTACTCGCCCTCGCGCTCGCCGTTGCGCATCACGGTGATCCGGTCGGACACCGCGTAGGTCTGTTCGAGAAAGTGCGTGACGAACAGGATCGCGATGCCCGACGCCTTCAGCCGGCGCAGCACGTCGAACAGCCGCGCGACCTCGCCGTCGTCGAGGCTCGACGTCGGTTCGTCGAGAATCAGCACGCGCGCGTCGACCGACACGGCCCGCGCGATCGCGACCATCTGCTGCACCGCGATCGGATACGCGTCGAGCGAACGCGTGACGTCGAGCGACAGGTCGAGCTCGGCGAGCGCATCGCGTGTCCGCGCGTGGATCGTCTTCCAGTCGATCGCGCCGCGCCGCATCGGCTGCCGGCCCGCGAAGATGTTCTCGGCGACCGACAGGTTCGCGCACAGGTTCACTTCCTGGTACAGCGTCTGGATCCCGGCCGCCTCGGCCTCGCGCGGCGCGGCGAAACTCACCGGCGCGCCGCCGACGCGAATCTCGCCCGCGTCGTGCGCGTGCACGCCGGTCAGCACGTTGATCAGCGTCGACTTGCCGGCGCCGTTCTGGCCCATCAGCGCGTGGATCTCGCCCGGAAACAGCCGGAAGTTCACGCGCTGCAGCGCGTGGACACCCGGAAACGCCTTGTCGATGCCGATCATCTCGACCACCGGCGGACTCGTCATGGATCGCCCTCGATTCGAAGCGGCGGCCGGACGGCGGCGAACGCGCCGCCGTCCGCGTGCGCCGGGATTCAGTACTTGCGGGTCGGCAGCACCTGCGCCGCGACGCTCATCGGGAACACCGTCTCGTTCGTGACGATGCGCTTCGGCAGCTGCTTGCCGGCGACCACGTCCTTCACCGCGGTCATCAGCTGCGGGCCGAGCAGCGGGCTGCATTCGACGTCGACGTTGATCTTGCCGGCGACCATCGCCTGGAAGCCGCCCTTGGTCGCATCGAACGACACGACGCTCACGTCCTTGCCGGGCTTGATGCCGGCTTCTTCCATCGCCTGGATCGCGCCGAGCGCCATGTCGTCGTTGTGCGCGTAGACGACGTTGATCTGCTTGCCGTAGGTCTTCGCGAACGCTTCCATCACCTGCTTGCCGCCGGCAAGCGTGAAGTCGCCGCTTTGCGACGCGATCACCTTGAACTTCGGATTGTTCTTGATCACTTCGAGCAGGCCCGCGCGGCGGTCGTTGGCGGGCGCCGAGCCGACCGTGCCCTGCAGCTCGACGATGTTGACCGGGCCCGCGTCGTTCTTGTAGCGCTCTTCCAGCCAGTGGCCCGCGCGCCGCCCTTCCTCGAGGAAGTCCGAACCGATCATCGTCACGTACAGCGACGGATCCTTCACGTCGACGCCGCGATCGGTCAGGATCACCGGAATACGGGCCGCCTTCGCTTCGGTCAGCACCGGCTCCCAGCCCGACTCGACGACCGGCGAGAACGCGATCACGTCGACCTTCTGCGCGATGAACGAGCGGATCGCGCGGATCTGGTTCTCCTGCTTCTGCTGCGCGTCCGAGAATTTCAGGTTGATGCCGGCGTCCTTCGCCGCGCCCTTCACCGACACGGTGTTCGCGGTGCGCCACGCGCTTTCCGCGCCGACCTGCGAGAACCCGAGCGTGATCGGCTTTTGCTGCGCGTGCGCGCCGGTGGCCAGCACCGTCGCCGCGGCGACGATCGCGCCGGCCGCCAGCTTCCTGATGAATGTCATGGTCCGTCTCCGATGGTGTCGTTGTATGCCGCGGCGCCGGCCTGGCGCGGTGCCGTGTCGTGCTGTTGTGGTTCTGCGTGGCACGGGCGCGGTTCGGGGCGATGCGGCCCGGCCGTTGCGGCCGGCCCGAGATGTACGCCCCGGATCAGTCTAGGAACAAGTCCGATAACCTTCCAATGAAATATTGGATTGAAGCGATATCGGTATCGGCATACGTATAAACACCTAAGCGGGCGGAGCCGCGTCGTGAAATGAACTCGGGGCAATCAACGAGAACGCCACACGGATTGTTTTTCTCCATGATCGGCCGGCGCAACGGTAACGGCATGGCGCCGAAAGCACGGCGCACGCTTCTTGCTGTCACGCTCCGAATCGCGCGAACGACAAGGAGAAGACGATGCCCGCAGCAGCGACGAGCGGAACCCGCACCGCCGATGCGCGGATCGACCGCGCGCGTCGATCGACGCATCGCAGCATGAAGACGCGCACGCCCCGCGCGGCACCTCCGGACGCGGACATGTCCGCCGCGCCGCTGCGCCACGTCGACGACCGGCGCCCCGGCTACACGCGCCGGCGGCTGCGCAACGGCTTCGCGTACTACGCGCCGGACGGCACGCGGATCCGCGACGCCGACGAGATCGCCCGCATCAACGCGCTCGCGATTCCGCCCGCTTACACCGACGTGTGGATCTGCACGGACCCGCGCGGCCATTTGCAGGCGACGGGGCGCGACGCGCGCGGACGCAAGCAGTATCGTTATCACCCGCAGTGGCGCGAGACGCGCGACGCGAACAAGTACGCACGGATGGCTGAATTCGCCCGCGCGCTGCCGCGCATCCGCGCACGCGTCGCGCGCGATCTCGCGCTGCCCGGCATGCCGCGCGCGAAGATCGTCGCGACGGTCGTCCGGCTGCTCGACACGACGCTCGCGCGGATCGGCAACGCCGAATATGCGCGCGAGAACGCATCGTACGGGCTGACGACGCTGCGCAAGCGCCACGTGACGATCGGTCCGGGACAGGTGCGGCTGCGCTTCACGGGCAAGAGCGGGATCGAGCACGACGTGACGGTCGACGACCCGCGCGTCGGCCGCATCGTGCGCCGTTGCGCAGAGCTGCCGGGACACGAGCTGTTCCAGTATCTGGACGAAGACGGCACGCGCCATTCGGTCGGCTCGTGCGACGTGAACGACTATCTGCGCGACGCAGCGGGCGCGGCGTTCACGGCCAAGGATTACCGGACATGGGCAGGCAGCGTGCAGGCGCTGGCGTTGCTGCGGCGCATCCCGCAGCAGGACGTCGCGCACGCCAGCAAGCAGATCGTCGAAACGGTGCGCACCGTCGCCGAGGTCTTGCGCAACACGCCGGCCGTGTGCCGGCGCTGCTACATTCATCCGGTGGTGCTCGATACGTTCGAGGCCGGGATGCTCGCGGCGCTGCAGGTGCGCCGCACGCCGAGGGGGCTGCGCGTCGACGAAGCGGCGTTCGCGGCGCTGCTCGAGCAGGCGGCGCGGCAAGCGGTCAAGCGATCGAACAAGTGAGGCTCACCGACGTGCCGCCCGCTGCAGCTCAACTCGCGATCGAATTCGCAATACTGCGAAAGATCAGCGGCCGCTCGTCCTCCCGCGCTGCCCGCCGCGCGAACTGCACGACCTGTTCGACCCGGCCGTGATGTTCGGACTTCGCGCAGACCGGATCGGCCTGCGCCGGATCGCCGGCCAGCATGTACGCCTGGCACCGGCACCCGCCGTGATCCGTGTGACGCTCGTCGCAGGTGCGGCACGGATCGCGCATCCACCCGTCGCCGCGAAACGCGTTGAATGCGTCGCTGTCGTACCAGATCTCCTGCAGCGACCGGTCGCGCACGTTCGGCAGCGCGAGGCCCGGCAACCCGCGCGCGGCATGGCACGGCAGCGCGGTGCCGTCCGGCGCGACGCCGAGGAACACCGAGCCCCAGCCGTTCATGCAGGCCTTCGGCCGCTGCTCGAAGTAGTCGGGCACGACGAACAGGATCTTGCACCGTTCGCCGACGAGCTTCCGGTAGCGGTTGACCGTTTCCTCCGCTTCGCGCAGCTGTTCGGCGGTCGGCATCAGCTGGTCGCGATTCAGCATCGCCCAGCCGTAATACTGCGTGTTGGCAAGCTCGAGAAAATCCGCACCGAGGTCGAGCGCCATCTCGATGATCTGGCCGACGTGCGGCAGGTTGTACCGGTGCAGCACGCAATTCAGCACCATCGGATAGCCATGCGACTTGATCAGCCGCCCGACGCCGCGCTTGAGGTCGAAGGTGCGCGTGCTGGTCAGGAAGTCGTTCAGCTCGCGCGTCGAATCCTGCAGCGACAGCTGGACATGATCGAGCCCGGCCGCCTTGAGCCGGCCGATGCGCGTGGCATTCAGGCCCACGCCCGACGTGATCAGGTTGGTATAGAAACCCAGCGACCGCGCGTGCTCGACCAGCACCTCCAGATCGTCGCGCTGCAGCGGTTCGCCGCCGGAAAAGCCGATCTGCGCGGCGCCGAGCGCGCGCGCGTCGCTGATCACCGTGCGCCACGCGTCGGTGTCGAGCTCCGCGCCGTGCGTCGCGAAGTCGACGGGGTTGTAGCAGAACGCGCAGTGCAGCGGACAGCGGTACGTGAGCTCGGCGAGCAGCCACAGCGGGGCGCTCGGGCGGTTCGGAGGCGGTGTCATGTCCATGTCAGTCGAGCCAGCCGCGCAGTCGCGCATGATCGAGGAAGCGATAGACGTCCGACGCGAGATCCGACGTGCTGAACAGCCGCTCGAGCTCGTCGATGATGTCGTCGAGCTCGCGCTTGCCGTCGCAGCGCGCGAGGATCTCGCCCGCGCTCGGGTTGAGCCGGACCATGCCTTCCGGATACAGGAGCACGTACGCATCCTGGGCCGCCTCCCACTGCAGGCGGTACATGCCCCTCAGCGCGGGGCGCAGCGGCACGCCGCTGACGGCTTCGTTGGAGTTCATGCGGGGTACGCCTTTTCAATCGCGTCGAGAATCGACCACAGCACATCCAGCTTGAACGACAGGATGTCGAGCGCGCGCCGTTGCGCGTCCGGTGTCGTGAAATGGCTCAGCGTCACCGCGAGCCCGTGTTCGACGTCGCGCTGCGCGAGCGGCACGCGGCTGCGGAAATACTGCAGCCCGTCCGCCTCGATCCACGGATAGTGGGACGGCCAGCCCGCGAGCCGGTCGAGGTGGATCTGCGGCGCGAACATCTCGGTCAGCGACGAGCACACGGCCTCCTGCCACGGCGCGTGCCGCGCGAAATTGACGTAGGCGTCGACCGCGAACCGCACGCCGGGCAGCACGTGCGCGAGCGACCACAGTTCCGAGCGCTCGATGCCGACCGCCTCGCCGAGCCGCGCCCAGGCCTCGATCCCGCCTTCCTGGCCGCCGTGACCGTCGTGGTCGAGAATCCGCTCGACCCACAGCCGGCGCGTGTCGCGGTCCGGGCAGTTGGACAGGATCGCCGCGTCCTTCAGCGGAATGCTGACCTGATAGTAGAAGCGGTTCGCGACCCAGCCGCGGATCTGCGCCGGCGAGCACGCGCCGGTGTTCAAGCGCCGGTTGAACGGATGATGGATGTGGTAGCGCGATTCGAGCGCGCGCAGGCGCGCCTCGAACTCCTGCGCACTCCAGGGCGTCGCGTGCAGCGCCGCGGCGGGAATCGGTGCGTTCATGGTCAGACCTCGAATTGCATGCCGTCGTGGGCGACCTCGATGCCGTGCTCGCGCAACTGCGCGCACTGCGCGGAACCGGGGTCGAGAATCGGATTCGTGTTGTTGATGTGCGTGAGGACCTTGCGCGTGTGCGCCGGCAACTGCCGCAGCTGCTCGATCATCCCCGGCCGCGCCGCGTCGCCGCACTGCGCGAGATGTCCCATGTCGGCCGCGTGCTTCGACGACAGGCCGAGGTCGATCATCTCGGTGCCGGTCCAGAAGGTGCCGTCCACCAGCACGAGATCGGCGTCGCGCATCGCCGCGCGTGCGCCGTCGTCGACATCGGCGAGCCCCGGCGCGTAGAACGCCCGCCGCCCGGTCGCCGTATCTTCGATCAGGAGTGCGATGTTGTCGCCCGGCACGCTCGCCTCGCGACGCGGCGAATACGGCGGCGGCTTGCTGTCGACCGGCACGGCGGTGAAGCGAAGGCCGCCGGCGCCCGCGATCGCGAACGGCTGGCCCGGCGCGATCGGGTGGACGTCGACCCCGCAGTAGTGGCCGAGCAGCGGCACGAGCGGCAGCCCGGTCGACAGGTCGTCGAGCACCGGTGCGCTCGCGTACAGCGGCAGCGGCGACGTGCGTTCGCGCAGCATCAGCAGGCCCGTCACGTGATCGATCTGCGCGTCGCACAGCACGACGGCGACGATCGCGCTGTCGCGGATCGCGCGGGCGGGCTGCAGGTCGGGGGCGGCGCGCAGTTGCGCGAGGATGTCCGGCGACGCGTTCACCAGCACCCAGTCGCTGCCGTCGCCGCTGACGGCGATCGACGATTGCGTGCGCGGCACGATGCCGTCGGTGCCGGCCCGCGCGCGACGGCAGTTGCCGCAGTTGCAGTTCCATTGCGGCAGCCCGCCGCCGGCGCCCGAGCCGAGTATCTTGATCTTCATCTGCGTGTGCTCCGGGTGCCGCCCGCATCGTGTCCGTCGATGCGGGCGGCACTGCGCGCGTCGATCAGCGGTTGGCGATGTACATCGTGATTTCGAAACCGAAACGCAGGTCGGTATAAGCCGGGGTGGTCCACTGCATGATGTGTCTCCTTGTTGAGTTGGTGAGTCGAACAAACCGCGTCGATCGAGCGGCCGATACCCATTCAGCAAGGAGCGTGCCGGGGCTGGATTTGCGTCGCGCGGCGGTGTGCGCAGGCGTGCGGCCACCGCCGGGTGGTCACGGCACCGGAATCCTTACGATTGACCGACATAAACATTTCAGAATCCGTCGAGCGACGGTTCACGATGCGCGCGGCCGGTGGAGCAAGTGTTGAATCCTTGAACACCGGGTGTTGCAACCTGACACACCGGTGTGACAGTCGCGGCTTCCGTCAGGGTTCGTCCGGCTCCAGCGCATCCGGCCCGGCGGCCGGCATCTTGCGGTAGATCGTGTTGCGCGACACGCCGAGCGCGCGTGCGGCGGCGGACACGTTGCCGCCATGACGCGCGAGCGCGGCCGCGATCGCGGATGCGGCGACGTCCTGCAACCGTGCATCACCGGCCGCGGCCGCGTTCGCGAACGCGGGCGCATCCGCTGCGAGCTGCTGCGGCGGCGCAGCGGCGCCCTGCGCCGCCGCGCCACTGTCGCGCCGCACGTCGTCGAAGAAGTCGTCCGGCAAATGCTCGCAGCGGATCTCGCAGTCGTCGTCGACCATCGCGGCCGCGGTGCGCAGCAGGTTCGCGAGCTGCCGGAAGTTGCCCGGCCACGCGCAACGCTCGAACAGCGCCATCACGTCGGGCGCGACGCTCAACGGCCGGCGGCCGGGCCCCGACAGCGTCTCCCGCTGCAGCATCTTCTGGACGACCACCGCGAGGTCCGTGCGGTCGCGCAGCGGCGGCAGCCGCACGACGAGGCCGTTGAGCCGGTAGTACAGGTCCTCGCGGAAGCGGTTCTGCGCGATCATCTCGCGCAGGTCGCGGTGGGTCGCGCAGATGATCGCGATGTCGACGCCGATCGCCTTCGTCGAGCCGAGCGGGTTGACGATGCGCTCCTGCAGCACGCGCAGCAGCCGCACCTGCAGCGGATACGGCATGTCGCCGATTTCGTCGAGAAACAGCGTGCCGCCGTTGGCCTGCAGCAGCTTGCCGGTCGCGCCCTTGCGGCGGGCGCCGGTAAACGCGCCCTCCTCATAGCCGAACAGTTCGGATTCGATCAGCGTCTCCGGAATCGACGCGCAGTTGACGGCGACGAACGGCCCGTCGCGGCGCGGCGAGTCGTTGTGGATCGCCTGCGCGAGCAGTTCCTTGCCGGTGCCGGTTTCGCCGGTGATCAGCACCGGAATGTCCTTGCCGATCACCTTGCGGACCTTCGCGATCACCGCCGCGACCTGCGGATCGCCGGTGTCGAGATAGCTGAGGCGCGACAGGCTCGCCGCGCCCTGCGCGGCAGGCGGCCGCGCGGCGGGAGCGGCGCCGTCGTGCACCTCGGCGGGCCGGCTGCCCTCGGCCCGCAACGCGCGCCGGAACTGCACACGCGCGCAGACCACCGCGCCGTTGCCGAGGTTCAGCGACACGTGCGGCTCGGTGCTCGCGCGCATCCGGTCGATCAGTTGCGCGCTCGTCACGTCGAACAGCGACGCGAGCGTATGCGCGCGCAGCGCGGCAAGCGGCATCCCGAGCTGGAACTGCGCGCTGCGGTTCGCCGACAGGAAGCGGCCATCCGCGGTGAACGCGACGATCCCTTCCATCAGCGTGCCGAGGAATTCGGGGCGGCCGTGGAACGACACCTGCAGCGTCTCCTGGAAGGTCGTCGTGAACAGGTGGTTCTCGATCATCTGCACCGACATCTTCGCGAGCGCCATCGTGTGCTGGTGATAGCTGCGGTGGTCGCCCGTCACGTCGAGCACGCCGATCGCGTCGCCGTACGGATCGAGAATCGGCACGCTCGAGCAGGTCAGGAAATGGTTCGCGGCCAGGAAGTGCTGGTCGCCGTGCACGACCATCGGACACAGCTCCGCGAGCGCGGTGCCGATCGCGTTGGTGCCCTGCCGGTTCTCGGCCCAGTTCGCGCCGGGGCGCAGCGCGACCCGCTCCGCGCGCCGCAGGAAGTCGTCGTCGCCGATCGAATGCAGGATCAGCCCTTCTGCATCGGTCAGCACGATCATGCTCTGCGTATTGACGATCTGCTCGTGCAGCGTCTCCATCACGGGCATCGCATGCACGCACAGCACGCGGTTCTGCTCGCGCTTGAGCGCCAGCGCGACGCCGGACAGCAGGTCGTAGTCGGGACGTGCCGACGCCTGCAGGCCGAACGTCTCGGACCGCTCATGGGACTTCTGGATCGTCGGCGTCGGCCAGCCGGGCGCATGCGTGGCCCGTGCGTTGGCCGTCGGATGAACGTCATCGCGCATTGTCTCCTCCGGGGATCCTTCCGGTCGTGCCGGACTCTTTGCCCTTGATGCAAGCAAACATCGGGCCACGACGGGATGCGCGCACGATCTGGTTTCGTTGCATCGCCGCGCCGACCGAAATTGAAAGGGAAATGAAATGACGGCACTGGCTTGCCGTCGATGCGGCGTCCCGAGCGCGTGATCGACGTGATAACGTGAAACGCACGCGTGCCGCCACCCGGACGAATCCCTATCTTCATCGCCGGCGCGAATCTGGCTTCATACGGGTCGAGCGCGGCCGCATCGTGCGATTGCCTTTCCCTCTCCGTCTATACCCGGCCGACATGTCGCCATCACGCAGCCCCCGCTCCGCCCTCCCCGTGCGCCGCCTGTCCCGCGATGCATGCACGATCGCGTGGACCGAAGCCGGCGATCCGCGCGGCGCTCCGGTCGTCGTGCTGCACGGCGGGCCCGGCAGCGGCAGCCGGCCGGCCGTGCTGCGCCTGTTCGACCTGACGCGCACACGCGTCGTGCTGGTCGACCAGCGCGGCGCGGGTGCATCGACGCCGCGCGGCGGCCTGCGTCACAACGACACGATGCAGCTAATCGGCGATCTCGACGCGCTGCGCGCGCGGCTCGGCATCGCACGCTGGGGCGTCGTCGGCGGGTCGTGGGGCGCGGCGCTCGCGCTCGCCTACGCGGGACGGCATCCATCGCGCGTCACCGGCGTCGTGCTGCGCGGGTTGTTCCTCACGTCGTCGCGCGAAGTGCGCGGCCTGTTCGTCGGTGCACGCGCACGCGCGCCGCGGGCCTGGCAGCGCCTGACGGCCGCCGCCGGCACCGCGCGCGCCGATCGCCTGATCGCCTGCTGCGCGCGGCGTCTCCAGCCGGGCGCCGGCACGGCGCGGCAGCGCGCGGTCGCGCTCGCATGGAACGCGTATGAAGACGCGATCCTGACCGGGCGGCCGGCGCGCGGCGCGCGGCCGACGCAGGCCGCGATCGACCGGCTGATCGACAAGTACCGGATCCAGGCGCACTACCTGCAACGCCATTGCTGGCTCGGCGAACGCCGCTTGCTGGCGCTCGCCCGGCAGGCCGCGCAAGCCGGCGTGCCGATACATGCAGTGCACGGCACGCGCGACCGCGTGTGCCCGGTCGACAACGTCGATCGACTCGCGCGCGCGGTGCCGGCCGCCATCGTCGAGCGCGTGCCGGCCGGGCATCTCGCGAGCGATGCTGCGCTCGCGCGTGGCGTCGCTCGCGCGGTACGCAAGATGCTCGACTTCACGGCAGCAGCCGCACCGCACTGCGCCGAGCCGCCCGTTCAGTCCCACGCATAGCGCGCGCCGACCCACGCGCCGCGCGGCGCGCCCGGCCCGACGAACTGTTCGTTGACGGCATTGAGCCCGTCGAACGAATGGTTCGGACCGTTGAAGAAGTTCCGGCCGAGCATCCCGAAGCTCGCATAGCGCTTGTCGAGCAGGTTGGTGACCGACGCGAACAGTTGCAGCTGCTTCGTGACCTGCCAGGTCGTATCGAGGTCGATGAGGAAATACCCGGGCACCTTGCCGTTCACATCCTGGTTGTTCTCGTCGCCGCGCGCGAACACGCCGCTGCGATAGGTGATGCGGGTGCCGACGGTCCACGTCGGCGTCGCCGCATAGTCGAGCCTCAGCTTCACGGTGCTCGACGGAATCCCGGGAATGCGGTCGCCGGAGCGGACGACGATGTTGCCGCGCGCATCGGCGCTCGAATTGCTCGCGCTGTTTTCGGTCCACGTCGAGCGGTAGCTGGCGTCGACATAGCTGTAGCTGACGCCGATGCCGAGCGGCCCGAGCCGCGTATGGCCCGCGAGTTCGAAGCCTTGCCGGCGCGTCTTGCCGACGTTCTGGAAATAACCGAGCGTGCTCGCGCCGCCGTTGCTGCTGATGAACTGGATGTCGTCGTCGAGCGTGGTGCGGTAGACGGCCGCGCTCCACGTCGTCGCCTGGCCCACCCGGCCGCGCGCGCCCAGCTCGATCGTCTTCGCGATCACGGGCTTCAGTGCCGGATCGGCGAGAAAGTCGTTCGGCAACGAGCACGGCGCGGCCGGATCGGCGCACGCGAGCTCGATCGCGGTCGGCGAGCGCATCCCTTCGTTGTACGTCGCATATGCGGTGAAGCCCGGCGCCGGATTCCACGTGACGCCGACGGCCGGATTGAACCGCGCGAACGTATGGCGCGCGGTGAGCAGCGGCTGCAGGCCGCTCACGTCCTCGATCGCCGCGCGCGACACGTTGTAGCGCCCGGCCAGCGTCAGCGACCATTGGCGCGTCAGCGCGAGCGTGTCGTCGAAGTAGACGCCGTAGTTCGCGTTGCGCGTCTTCGCGCGCGTCGTCTGCGTGAAGTCGCCGATGCCGACCGTCGCGCGCGTGGCCGTGAACATCGCATCCTGCGACGATTGCTCGAACCCCGAGTTCGCGAGATCGGCGGATGCGCCCGCCACGAACTGGTTGTCCATGCCGGCGAGCTTGCCGAGCAGCGTCAGCTGCAGGTTCGCGCCGTAGCTGTCGGTCGCGATCACCGAGCGGGCGTTGGCTGCCTGCACGGTGTCGGTGGCGCCGCTGCCGTCGACGCTGCCGAAATCGTCGTTCACGTTGCTGCTGATGTTGGTGTTGCGATAGTGCCGGTAATAGACGTTGCCGCTCAGCTGCACGTGGTCGCTGAACGAATGGTCGCCCGCCACGGTGACGTACGCGGCGCTGTTGCGGTTCAGGTCGGGATAGGTGTAGGCCTGCGCGCGATTGTCGAGAAACGTGCGCGGAATCGTCTGCGAGCCCTGCAGCGCGTTGTCCGCGCCGCCGGCCGAGATCGACAGCGTCGTATCGGCGTCCGTGTAGCGCAGCTTGCCGAAGCCCTGCCGCACGCGGCTCGCGTTGTGATCGGCCCAGCCGTTGTCGTTCGCGACGTTGCCCGTCACGTAATAGTCGAGGTGGCTGCCGATGCGCCCGCCCTGCTCGATCTGCGCGGTCTTGCGTCCCCACGATCCGATCGATACCTGCGCGGCGCCGCCCGGGCTCGTCCTGCCGTTCTTCGTCGTGATCGCGAGCGCGCCGCCGAGCGTGTTGAGGCCGTAGGTCGGATTGGAACCGGGGATCAGCTGCATCGTGTCGATCGCCGCTTGCGGGATCAGATCCCAGTTCACGACGTCGCCGAACGGCTCGTTGACGCGCACGCCGTCGACGAATACCGACAGCCCCTGCGGCGTGCCGACGACCGGCGACGCGGTGAAGCCGCGGTAGTTCACATCCGTCTGGTACGGATTGCCCTGTGCCTCGTTGATGTCGACGCTCGAGACGTTCTTCTCGAAGTAGTCGGTCAGCACGCTGTCGTGCTGGCGCGCGAGGTCCTCGCCGCGAATCGTCTGCACGTTGGCCGGCACGCGCGAGAGCGGCGTGCCGATCCCGAGCAGCGGCGTCGTGCCGACGACGACGATCGGCGCGAGCGTCGGCGCATCGGCGTTGCCGGCCGGTTCGACCTGCGCCGACGCGGGCGCGAGCCAGCCGCCGAGCATGCCGCCGAAGCACAGCGTCACGCCCGTGCGCCGAGCGGCGAAGCGGCGCTTCGCACCATCGGTTTCCTTCATCTCCACGTCTCCTATTTTCTTGTCGTCGTGTCGTTATATCGTTGTCCGTATCGACAGGTCGGCGCTCATCTCCGCCGCCCTCGTTCGCTTCATGGCGCCGGCCCCGCAGCGCCGTCCGCCGTCGCGATCGCGACATGCGCGACACGCGCGCGTCCGATCGACGCGATGACGCCGGCCACGGTGCCGAACGGCTCGTTGCGGTCCGCGTGCAGGCTCACGCTCGTCTGCGGGTCGTGCGCGACGCGGCGTGCCAGCACCGCTTCGACCTCGGCCGGCGTGGCCGGCGTGCCGTCGATCCGGATCGCACCGTGCGCGTCGACGGTCACGGTGACGGTCGCTGCACGCGGGTCGCGCGCGGGCGCGGCTGCCTTCGGCAGATCGACGCGGATCGCATGCGTCATCAGCGGCGCAGCGACCATGAAGATCACCAGCAACACGAGGACGACGTCCACGAGCGGCGTCACGTTGATCTCGCCGAGCGGTTCGCCCGCGTCGGCTTCGCGCTCGTCCGTTCTCATACGGCCGCCCGGCGCGCGCCCGCACCGTTCGCTGCCGGCAGCGCGGCATGCACCGGCGCGTCGATCCGGAAGCGGCGCTGTTCGGCCAGCGCGATCAGGTCCTGCCCGAACTCGTCGAGCCCGGCCGTCACGGTCTTGAGCTGCCGCAGGAACAGGTTGTAAGCCAGCACCGCCGGAATCGCGACGCCGATCCCGATCCCGGTCGCGACCAGCGCCTGGCCGATCGGCCCCGCGATCGCATCGATGCCGTTCGTGGCCGACGCCGTCATCGACTGCAACGTGTGGACGATGCCGAACACGGTGCCGAACAGTCCGACGAACGGCGCGACGTTCGCAATCGACGCGAGCACGGTGAGCCCGCGCTCGAGCGGCCGCCGCTCGCGCCGGATCGCGCGCGCGAGCGTGCGTTCGAGCAGGTCGCGGCGGTCCCACGCAACCAATGTGGCCGGGGCGTGCGGCTCGGGTGCGTCGAGATCGCGCAATGCGGCGCACACGGCGCGCTGCAGGCGCGCGTTGGAGCTGGCGGCCGCCTCGTCGTCCGTCGGCATCGACAGTGCCGCTTTGCCGCAGCCCGTGGCAAAGCGGCGATTGCCGAGCGCGACGCGCGCATACAGCAGCGCCTTGACGACGATCAGCGTCCAGGTGAGCGCCGACAGCACCGCAAGAAGCGCAAACGCACTGACAACCGCGTAGTGGATGTAGTCAGGCATGAAGGACTCCCTAGTTTCCGAGTTTGAACACGACCGGCACCCTGACCCAGCCGTCGATCGATTCCGTGCCGCGTTTCGCCGGCACGAAGCGCCATTCCGTGACCGCCGCGACGGCCGCCTCGTCGAGCGCGTCGTGTCCGCTGCTCGCCGACAGCAGGACCTGGTCGGGCCGGCCGCTCGCAAGCACATGCACGTTCAGCAATGTGGTGCCTTCCCAGCCGCGCCGCTGCGCGACGTCCGGATAGTCGGGCGCGGGATTGCGCAGGTACGCCGCCGCGAACCGCGGTGCGGTAACGGGTTCGGGCGCGGTTGCCGATGGTGCGGCGGGCGCCGCGTGCGCAGGCACCGTCGCGGTATCGGCCGATGCGTGTGCGGCGGCCGGCGACGCCGGTTCCGGTACCGCCCCGGCTCGCTGCAATTCGCCGTCCGGCCGCGCCACGGCGGTTGCGGCCGGGGGCCGGCGCGAAGGACTTGTGCGATCGACCCGACGCGGCACCGTCGGGTTCGGCCGAATCTCCCGAGGCATGACCGTTTCGCGGCGCGCATGCGAAGGCCCGTGCACGGGAGGAACCGGTGTTGCGCGATCCGTACGGCGCTGCTCGCCCGGTACGGCCACCCGCGCGGATTCGCTCGCGTCCACCTCGACGGCGAGCGGACGAGGCAGCGTCGGGCGTGCAGCGGGCACCCACGCATGCCACAGCGCGATCGTGATGGCCGCATGGACGGCGAATACCGCCAGCGCAACCGCGTGCAGCGGTTCGCGTGCGCGCGCGGCCTGCGACACCGCACTCGTCGCCGCGTCCGTGCCGACCGGCTCGATACCGTATGCGAGCGCGACCACGCGGCGGCGGTCGGACCTGCGGTCGGCATCGAACGGCATCGGGACAGGCATGGTGGTTTCTCGCTGCGCGGAATCGTTGCCGGTTCGAACGGCAAGAAGCATGCCGATACCCGCATCGCCCGGCCGGCGCCGGTCGGAGCCGCCACGCGTCGATATGCAACCGCCGACCTGTTGCAGTTCGTGCCACCGCTGTTGCACCTGTGTCAATTTGGATCAACGGTACGGCGCTCGCGCAGTCGTATGCGCGAGCGTCGTTCGGATCGAGCGCGCCGCCGCGGGCGCGCGGTCCGTTGCATGCGTGCGTCGCACCGGGTAACGGCGCGCCATCGACTCACACAGTCGACGACGATCGCCGTCCCTGCGCCGCACCGTCATCCATTCAGGCATGCCCTCGCGCATGACCGCCGCGATTGGCCGTGCGCCACGTATCGCATGCACGCGGCTCCCGTCCGCTCACGGCGTTGTCATGTTTCGCAACACTCGGCCCGCGGCTGTCCCCGAACGCAACACCCGCGGATCACCCGCGCCGCGCCGCCCACGTCGCCGCAACGCGCGCAATCGGCCGCTGCGCCTTGCGCGGCAAGGCGCGCGCCGCAGTGGCATGCGATTTGCGTGAATGGCTGCGCACTGGACCCGGATCCCCACCCTGCCGGCCCGGCCATGTGTTGGCCGCGGTGCGACCACAATGACTCAGGAGACAACCATGAAAAAACTCTCGGCTTCGACGAGCCGACTGGCAACGATCGGCATCGCGGCGGCTGCCGCGATCGCCTTGAATCCCGGCCTGGTGGACGCTGCCGCGGATTATCCGGCCGTCACGTACCAGCGGCTCACGGATGCGCAACGCGATCCGGGCTGGCTCACCTACTACCGCACGTACAGCGGCCAGGCGCATTCGCCGCTCAAGCAGATCGACGCGTCGAACGTGAAGCAGCTCACGCAGGCGTGGAGCTACAAGTTTCCGGCCGAGCTGAAGCAGGGTTTCGAGGCCACGCCGATCGTCAACGGCCGCTACCTGTTCGTGACCACGCCGAAGGACAACGTGTACGCGTTCGACGCGGCCACCGGCGCGCAGCTGTGGAAATACGAACCGAAGCTCGGCGCGGAATCGTTCAAGACGGCCTGCTGCGACGTCGTGAACCGCGGCGTCGCGCTGTACGGCAAGAACGTCTACGTCGCGATGCTGAGCGGCGAGGTGGCCGCGCTCGACGCGCAGACCGGCGCGCTCGTGTGGAAGAAGCAGATGTTCGAGCCGGGGCTCGGCTACGCGTTCTCGCTCGCCCCGCTCGCGCTCGACGGCGCGATCGTGGTCGGCAGCTCGGGCGGCGAATACGGCGCACGCGGCTTCATCGCGGCGCTCAGCCCGAACGACGGCACGCTGCTGTGGAAGCGCTTCACGATCCCCGGCCAGGGCGAGAAGCACGCCGATACCTGGCCCGACGGCATGCAGGCGCACGGCGGCGCACCGGCCTGGCTGACCGGCACCTACGACGCCGCGACGCGCACGCTGTACTGGGGCGTCGGCAACCCGGGGCCGTGGCTCGCGGACCTGCGGCCGGGCGACAACCTGTACTCCGATTCGCTGCTCGCGCTGGATCCGAAGAACGGCGACCTCAAGTGGCACTACCAGTACACGAAGCACGACACCTGGGACTACGACGGCGTCAACACGCCGGTGCTCGCGACGATCAAGTACAAGGGCAAGGAACACGACGCGATCGTCCATGCCGACCGCAACGGCTACTTCCATGCGATCGACCGCGACACCGGCAAGCTGATCTATGCGGAGCCGTTCGTGAAGGCGACGTCGGTCACCGGCTACACGGAAGACGGCGCGCCGATCCAGGATCCCGCGAAGTATCCGAAGGTCGGCACGACGATCGACACGTGCCCGAGCTTCCTCGGCGGCAAGAACTGGTGGTCGATGTCGTACGACCCCGTGCGCCATCTCGCGATCGTCCCGGCGCTGCATGCGTGCATGAGCCTGTCGGGCAAGTCGGTCAACTACATGGAAGGGCTGCCGTATCTCGGCGAAGGCTTCGAGATCAAGCCGGAGCCGGGCAGCGAAGGCTACGGCGAACTCCAGGCGATCGACGTGAACACCGGCAAGAAGGTGTGGAGCCACTGGAGCAAGCTGCCGTGGAACGGCGGCGTCGCGACGACCGCGAGCGGCCTCGCGTTCAGCGGCTCGCTCGACGGCCACTTGTACGCGTTCGACGTGTCGACCGGCAAGGTGCTGTGGGAGAGCCCGAAGCTCGCGAGCGGGATCATCGCGCAGCCGTCCGTCTTCGAAGTCAACGGCAAGGAGTACGTAGCAGTGCTCGCCGGCTACGGCGGCGCCAACCCGATCTGGGGCGGCCCGATGGCCAAGGCGGCGGACGACGTGCCGCGCGGCGGCACGCTGTACGTGTTCGCCCTCGACCGCGGCTGACCGACGTCCGTTCAACCGCATCGCACCCGCGCCGCCGGCGCGGGTGCCGCCTCCCTTCTCCTTTTCAACCGAGCGTACGATCATGAACCTCCGACTTTCCCGCCTCGCCGTGGCCAGTGCGCTCGCGGCAGGCACGGCGCTGACCCCGGTGCCGTCCACGGCCGCGACGGCGGTACGCGTCTGCTCGCTGCCCGGCACACCGACGGTCGCGCTCGACAAGGCCGTCGCCCGCGACGTGTTCCGCACGGCCGGCATCGCCGCCAGCTTCGCCGCACACGACGCAGGCGGCAGCGACGACGACGGCGTATCCGCACACGAACTCGCCGGCATCCTCGAACGCGATTGCGACGTGCTCGCCGGCTTCCCGCGCTCGGCCATCGCCGACGCATCCGACACGAAGCTGCTGTTCTCGCAGGGCTACCTGCGCTCGGGCTACGTGAGCGTCACGCGCCGCGATGCCGGCACGCCGGCGGCCGGCCGGGAAATCGTCGCGGCCACCTACGCGAGCCCCGCGCAACTGATCGCGGTGCAGCAGAAGAACGCGCGCTTCGATCTCGAGAACACGTCCGAGCAAACGATCGACGCGCTCGCCCGCGGCCGCGCGCATCGCGCGATCGTCTGGTATCCGGCGGTCGTCGCGTACCAGGCCGCGCATCCGAAACAGGCGTTCCGCATCGGCGCGACCTCGTCGCCGTATGCGGAGTGGCAGCTCACGTTCGCGTTCGCGCCGCGCTCGGCCGCGTTGCAGCAGCGGATCGACGCGGCACTCACGCAGATGAAGGACAACGGCCGGCTGGCCGCGCTGACCCGCAAGTGGGCGCTGCCCGGCAGCGCGCTCGAAGCACACGAGTCGCGCACGCCGTCGCGTTTCCTCGACGGCGCGACGGCGAGCGCAGGCCGCGCGCCCGGTAGCCTGCTGCGCGCGCGCAACGTGCCCGCAGGCGGCTTCATCCGCGTCGCCGCGAGCACCGGCGACGCCGCGCCGACGTTCGACGCCGTCCAGGTCGCACACGGCAAGGAAATCTACGGCAATGCGTGCGCGAAGTGCCACGGCGCCGATCTCGAAGGCAACACCGCGCCCGCGCTGAGCGGCCCGTCGTTCGCGCCGCTGTCGCATTCGCACCTGACGATCGGCGGCGTGTTCGGCTACATGGCGACCAACATGCCGGCGGACCAGCCCGGCAAGCTGAAGGACGAAGACTACGCGGACCTGATGGCCTTCCTGCTCGCGTCGAACGGCTATGCCGCCGGCAAGAGCAAGTTGACAGCGGACACCGCCCACGCGTCGACCGCGCCGCTCGTCGCCGGTCCCGCGGCGCACAAGGACGCGAGCCAGTAACACCGGGCCAGCGGCTCCGCCACGCGATGCGGGCCGCGCCCTTCCCCACGATTTCATCTTCACCAGGAAACGACCGTGACGTACCCGACCTCCCGCAGAACCTTCATCATCCATACCATCGGCCTGTGCGCGACGCTCGCCGCCGCACGCACGGCACTCGCGGCGCCACCGCTCGTCGACGAGAACGACGCCGCCGCGAAGACGCTCGGCTATCGTGCGCATGCGTCCAGCGTCGACGCCGCGCAGTTCCCGAAATACCAGGCCGGCCAGCGCTGCGTCAACTGCCGCTTCTACAAGGGCGAAGCGGCGGATGCCGCCGGCACGTGTCCGATGTTCGGCGGCAAGCTGGTCGCGGCGGACGGCTGGTGCAACGTGTATGCGAAGCGCGCGTGACGCGTCGCGCGACGGGATGCCGGCGGCGCGGCACGCACCGGCGCCCGCGGCCGGCATCGACGACGGCGCGCCGCCGCACGCCGTCGCGCATCTGCACGCGCTGATCGCGACCGGCCTGTCGCGCGGCTTCGTCACGCGCGGCGACATCATCGACGCGCTGCCCGACGACGATGCGGGCGACAGCGGCATCGATGCCGCCGCCGCGATGCTCGCCGAACTCGGCATCGCGGTGTGCGACAGCGCCGATACCGCGAGCGGCTGGACGCTCGACCGCTACTTCCGGCCCGCGCCGCCCGCGCGTGCATGGGCCGACGGCGCCGGCACGCTCTCCGCGGCCGACCTGCTCACGCCGCGCACGACCGACCCGGTCCGGCTGTACCTGCGCGAGATGGGCACGACACCGCTCCTCACGCGCGACGAGGAATTCGCGTACGCGCAGCGCATCGAGCGCGGCCGCGCGGCGTCGGTCGCGGTGCTGTGCGGCGATCCCGATGCACTCGACGCGCTGGTGTCGATCCGCACCGAGATCGCCGAATGCCGGACCGCCGCATCGACCTACGTGATCTTTCTCGCCGACGGCCCGCGCGACGATCGACCGGCGGACAGAGTCGATGCGGACGCTTCGCCCGCTTCCACCGGCGAACCCGCACGCGACGACGAAACGCCACCGGAGGATTCGGCCTGGCGCAACGCCGTGGTGGCACGGCTCGCCCGCATCGACGCGCTCGCCGGCGGCATGCGCGCGGCGCTGCTGTCGGGCGGCACCGCTTCCGCCGCGTATCGCGCGCAAGTCCGCGACGTCGCGGCGCTGCTCGGCACGGTGAGCCTGTCCGCCCGCGCACTCGAACGGATGAGCGAACCGTTGCGCAAGCGCGCGTGCCGGCAGCGCGCGCTGCGGGGCCGGCTGGCGCGGATGCTGGCCGACGTGGGCGTCCCGCCGTCGTTTGCACGGTCGACCGACGACGACCACGCGGGCTGGCTCGCGTCGTGCATCGCCGCCCGTCCGGCCTGCGGGCCGACGCTGACGCGGCGCGCGGCCGAGTTCGTCGACGCACGCGCCGCGATCGTGCGCGATGCCCCGACGTCGGCACTGCCGCCCGGTGCGACCGCGTCGCTCGATGCGCGGCTCGCTGCGATCGAGCGCGCGATGCAGCCGGCGAGGACCGGACTGTTCGACGCGAACCTTCGCCTCGTCGTGTCGATCGCAAAGCGCTATCCCGATCGCGGGCTGCCGTTCGCCGACCTGATCCAGGAAGGCAACATCGGCCTGTTGAAGGCCATCGAGCGCTACGACTACCGGCGCGGTTTCCGCTTCTCGACCTACGCGACCTGGTGGATCCGGCAGGCGATCACGCATGCGCTCGCCGACCTCGGCCGCACGATCCGCGTGCCGACGCATACGGTCGACGCGCTGAACAAGCTGTCGCGGCTCGCGCGCGAACATCGGCAACGCGTGGGCACGGCCGCGACGCCGGCCGAACTGGCCGTCCACATGGGCGAGCCGGTCGACAAGGTGCGCGACCTGATGGCGATCGTGAAGGAGCCGGTGTCGGCGGACTTGCCGGTCTCGCCGGAAGGCGACATGACGTTCGCCGACGTCGCGCCGGACCTGTCGTCGCCGTCACCCGAAGACGCGGCCGGCGCCGCCCAGTTGCGCCATACGATCGCTGCCGCGATCGACCGGCTGCCGCCGCGCGAGGCGACGGTCCTGCGGTTGCGCTACGGACTGCACGCGGACGAAGGCTGCTCGCTGCGCGACATCGGCCGCCAGTTGAACCTGTCCGCGGAACGCGTGCGGCAGATCGAGGCGTCGGCGCTCGCGCGGCTTCGCGCATCCGACGCGCTCGGCACGCTCCGGTCGTTCATCGCGTAGCGCGGCGTCCGGCCAGCGGCGTGCACGCCGCGCATCGTGTGCCGTGTTGACGCCTGCAACACCCGCTGCTGCATTTCGACGCAACGCGCAGGCCGGCAAGTGCACCGAGTTCCCGGTCTTTTTATGCTTTGCACTGCATATCGATCTGCGTGAACCGCACTGCAACGCGCACGCACGCCGCTGCGGCCGAATACCCGCGCGACTGGCATGCAAGTTGCGTTTCAACAGTCAGGCCGCACACCAACGATTTCCACGGAGAACACCTTGACTGCCCTCGTATCGATCCTGCAGGAACACCGAATCTTCGAACCGTCGGCCGACGCACGCGAGCGCGCCAACATCTCCGGCATGCCGGCCTACCGTGCACTGGCCGCCGAGGCCGAGCAGGATTACGAAGGCTTCTGGGCGCGTCTCGCGCGCGAGGGCCTCAGCTGGCACAAGCCGTTCACGAAGGTGCTCGACGAGAGCGACGCGCCGTTCTACAAGTGGTTCGACGACGGCGAACTCAACGCGTCGTACAACTGCCTCGACCGCCACGTCGAAGCCGGCAACGGCGAGCGCGTCGCCGTG
>NZ_CAJPHM010000035.1:0-69895 GCF_905339955.1 Burkholderia sp. BCC1996 | reverse complement strand
GGTCCTGCGGAACACGCCTTCCGCGTCGTGGGCCTTCTGGGCGAGGCTTGCAGGGTTCTGCGTGTCGAGCCATGCCTTGACTCGCGAGTAGGGCGGGCGAACCTGATCGCCTGCAAGCATTTCGTCAAACGGTGCCATTGAATTTTCTCTTTTTCTGCGAGGCGGCCTGCTTCGGGCCGCAGGCCGTCCCCCGATTGCGCGTCGGCTCAGTTGTCGCCCTTCTCGAGCACTTGCCGTGTCAGCGTGACCGACGGAATCGTCGGCTTGAGCAACCCACGGCGCGCGCGGCTACTCAACCACTTCCAGCCGGTCACGAGCAGCAGTGCGACCAGCGGGATCGACGCGATCGTCCACGTCCCGTTCGGGTAGTCGAACGCCATCAGCACCAGCACGCCGAGCAGGAACAGCAGCGTGAGCCACGACGTCACGGGCGCGCCCGGCATCCTGAACGGCACGTCGTCCACTTCGCCGCGCCTGACCGCGGCGCGGAACTTCATCTGGCACACGACGATGAAGCCCCACGTGCTGATGATGCCGAGCGACGCGATGTTCAGCACGATCTCGAACACGCTCGACGGCACGAGATAGTTGAGCAGCACGCCGACCACGTAGATCGCGACCGTCACCAGAATGCCCGCGTACGGCACGGATTGCGCGCTCATTCGGCCGAGGAACGCCGGGGCCGAGCCGCCCATCGACAGCGAACGCAACACGCGCCCGGTCGAATACAGGCCCGAGTTGAGGCTCGACAGCGCCGCCGTCAGCACCACCAGGTTCATCACCGAGCCGATGCCCGGCACGCCGAGCGCACCGAAGAACGTGACGAACGGGCTCTGGCCCGCCTTGTACGCGCTCCACGGCAGCAGGCAGACCAGCAGCACCACCGACGCGACGTAGAAGATCGCGATGCGCCAGATCACGTTGTTGATCGCGCGCGGCAGCACCTTGCGCGCGTCCTTGCATTCGCCGGCGGCCGTGCCGACCAGCTCGACGCCCGCGAACGCGAACACCACGCCCTGCACCAGCACCAGCGCCGGCATCAGTCCGTGCGGAAAGAAGCCGCCGTTGTCGGTGATCAGATGCATGCCGGTGTCACGGCCGGCAACCTGCACGCCCGTGCCGAGGATCAACGAGCCGATCGCGAGAAACAGAACGATCGCGGCGACCTTGATCAGCGCGAACCAGAACTCCATCTCGGCGAACCACTTCACGCCGATCAGGTTCATCGTCGCGACGATGCAGAGCGCGACGAGCGCGAAGATCCACTGCGGCACGGCCGCGAACGGCGCCCAGTAATGCATGTACAGCGCGACGGCGGTGATGTCGACGATGCCGGTCATCGCCCAGTTCAGGAAGTACATCCAGCCCGCGACGAACGACGCCTTCTCGCCGAGGAATTCGCGTGCGTACGACACGAAGCTGCCGCTGCTGGGGCGATGCATCACGAGTTCGCCGAGCGCGCGCAGGATCAGGAACGAGAACGCGCCGCACACCAGATAGACGATCGCGAGCGACGGTCCGGCGGCCTGCAGACGGCCGCCCGCGCCGAGAAACAGACCGGTGCCGATCGCCCCGCCGATCGCGATCATCTGCACCTGTCGATTGCCGAGGGTCTTGTGATAGCCGGCTTCGTGCGATTCGAGCCAGCTGCGTTTGTCGGTTTCGCCGGTTGTCGACGGTTCGGGAATCGATGCCATGACGGTATCCTCGCGCGCGGATGTGATTGAATTCATCCCGATCGCGAGGCGATCGGGACCACCGGTACCGGAGGATCAGGGTGCGGAATCAGCGCACCCATCCTGAATGCGATTCGCCGATCGTGGCGAAAAGCACGGTATGTCGCGAACGTATTCAGCCGTAATTCCCATCACAAACAGAATGCGAATTTGGACTAAGCCTGTTCGAATTCCTGCATATGGGCCTCGGCCATCGCGCCGCAAAGTGCGTCAGCCTGCTCGTCGCGTGCGACGCACGCATATCGCGCGTGCGCGATTGTCGTTTCGATTTTTCTATTTCCACTTCCGACCGGGACTCATGCTGGTTCAGGGTCACTTTGGCTCGCCGCGGCTGCCGTGCCTGATCGAGATCGGCTGCGCGGCACCGCGCGCGATGACGCCCTGCCGGCATTGCCTCAAGCATCAGAGGGCAAAGAGATCGCGACCGACTATCGTGCGATGGGCTTCACGCTCGGCAGGCATCCGCCGGCGCTGCTGCGCGACCGCCTCGCGCTCGATCGCCTGCATTCGGCCGAGCAACTGGCGACGGTGCGCAGCGGATCGTTCGCGCGCGCGTGCGGATTGGTCACGGTACGGCAGTGGCCGGGAACGGCCAACGGCGTGCCGTTCATGACGCTCGAAGATGAGACGGGCCAGGTCAACGTGATCCTCTCGCCCGGTCTGCTGGAGAAATTTCCGAAGGAAGCACTCGGCGCCGCGCTGCTCGCCGTCTACGGCGTTTGGCAGGCAGAAGGAAAGGTACGGCATCTGATCGCGAGCACATTGTGGGCTCTCAGAAAAGATGTCTTTGGCACCATATATAAATCAATGACTTGGACATCTTTTTTGAGACGATCACATGCTCACCGTCTCAAAAAAGGTGTCCTTGGGCACGGAAATTCTCAGAAAAGTTGTCCTTGGAAGCATCGCTTGCCTCCGTTCGCGCATTCCGTTGGAACCGAGCGGTGAATGCCGTCGATCAAATCTGCACGACATCCCGACCGAAACCTGTTCGCCTCATCAGTCACAGCTAAGGCCTGCGCCCCAGATCCTTGGATATGGGGCGCGACCGATCAGGTGGAGGTCGAGCGTACCTTCCCCAGGATCGTGCCTGTGGAGGCGGCTCGTCCGCGCGGCGTGGCGCAGGACTTGTGAATCCTTCCGCCAAGACGCCTAGAATTCAGTCATGGCTGCATTCCACATCCACAAGGAGGCTGTCATGACTCAGTCGATGATTGGTTGGGTGGTTGGTCTTGCGGTGGTCGCGGTGGTTGCAGTCGCGTTGGCGCGCCGTTACCAGAGCGAACATTCAAGTATGGAAGTCGTTCAGTGGCTGGACTCCCATCACTTGGGGTGGATGCATCGCAAACATTGACCTCTCGGCGCTGGCGGCGATAAACCCCGCCTTGCCGAAGTTTACCGGGAGCCAAACACACGGATGCAGGCAGGCGGGTGAAGTCTGCCATGTCGTTGTCTCGCCAGGGGCCTTGCCAAGGAAGGCATCATGGATGATGAAGTGTGTACGACCCACACGCACGTGGCACGCCTTCGCGTGATGCAGACCACGTCTGGGCGCTATCGCGGAATCGTCCACTTGCACCGCATCGGAGAGGATCCCGGCACCTCTGAGCAACACGATAGCGAAGGGGATTTTGCATCGGACGTGGAGGCGCGTGACGCCGCACGAACGCTCGCACGCAGATTGCTCGAAGAGCAAATCCAGGGGCACGAAAAGGCGCAAGGCATCGATTGAATCTGCGTCGGCGGCCTGGTCGTTACGCAACGTCGATCGGCAACGCGACGTCCATCAGCGCGTAGCGCGCCAGTCGCACAATGCGGCCGCTCGTCCGTTGATCTGCCTTGAGAGCACGGGACAGAAAGGAATGTCGGTTTACGACGCGAGTTTCCCGTTGACCGGCAGCATGGCGTCGGCTCGCGCAATTTCGGATCGGGACGCACGTCTCCGATTGACGCGCGCTCCCATGCATTGCTGTTCAACAGAGAGCCGTATCAAAGAACTGCGTCGAACATCCAATGTTCGCCTCGGTTCTGATCGATGATGTCTTCTGCGTAACGTTGCGAAGCCCGGCGTGCGTCACCGGCACTGGCAAACGGCGAACCGTCGACAAGCTTGAAGGTCTGGCTCCGGGTCAGCGTGGTGTTAGTGCCACGCAGGCAAACCTTGACCGCCGCGTCGAAACCGGCTTCGTAGTTGTGAGTACGGCCAGCGCCTGTGTGAAAGTGAGGATAAATTAGCGGATATATTTCGAATCCGCGATAGGTACGCATACTCATGATGAACTCCCGGTGATTGATGGCTACGAATTGCGTAGAGGAGCGCAATCAATCCTGTATCGGCGCTACATGGTTAGCGTCGAACAAATCTGTTTCGAGGCACACCGGGCGAAGCCCGTTCGTCTTTGTGCCGGAAATTGATACGCCCTTTGGTGAGGTCATAGACCGACAATTCCAGCGTGACCCGGTCGCCGGCGAGAATACGGATGCGGTGTTTGCGCATGCGGCCCGATGCGTACGCCGCAACGACCGCGCCGTTTTCCAGGGTAACGCGAAACCTGCTGTCCGGGAGCACCTCATCCACGACGCCGTCCAATTCCAGTAACTCTTCCTTTGCCAAATCAATTTCTCCAATCAATGTGACGCGCCGCAATCGCAGCGGCGTGCGGATATCCGGTCTCCGACAGGGAGCGGTTTCAGTGCAAATATCGAAAACGCCCATGCGTGGGGGGCGCGTACCAACGCGACATGCGGGCCGCACCTCGTCCGGGCGTTAACGTGTCTCGTTATCGCGTCTCGGTGGAGCGCTTCGTCCCGCTCGATTTGGCGGGCGCAGAGGGTGTCTTCGGTGGCACCCAGTTCAGCGCCGCGCCGAGCACCGGCAAATCCTTGGCGCGCCGTGGTCTCGCGAGTGATCTTTTGTTGCGCAATTGACTCTTGGTCAAAGTTGCCTCTGTGTGCGTCGATCGCGAGCCCACGATGAATGAGCCGTCCGATCGTTCGCCACCGGATGCGCGGCATCCCCACTTTCTTCCTTGGGGCGTACGTCTTGAGGCGAAACGGTAGCCGAAGCAGGACTGTGGGCGCCTGCGGCGGATGCGAAAGATCCCCGACGATGACTGCGTGGCCGATCTTGCACGCAGGACCGACGAATGATGTGGATTACTGAGGAACGATGTTCGAGGCCTGCAGACCCTTGGGCCCGTGCTTCGTCTCGTAGCTGACCTTTTGACCTTCGGCCAGCGTCTTGAAGCCATCGCCGCGAATCTCCGAGAAGTGCGCGAACAGATCATCGCCGCCGCTATCAGGCGTGATGAAGCCAAAACCCTTGTTGTCGTTGAACCACTTGACGGTACCGGTATCCATGGAAATTCTCCTGATATTGGACAAATGTATGCGCCCCGATAGGGGGGCACGAAAAAGGATCAAGGAGGGAGAGGACAACGAATACCGCGTTCCGCGGTCAGTGATGAGCAGCAATCGCGCTTCTTGAAGGCTTCAGATACCCACCCTACGCGGGGCCAAACACCCTGTCAAGCTGTTTCGGTCGGAGCATTTCGGGTGGCAGCGCAAGAACACGCCGCGATCGGCAAGGCTCGCCCCGGATGTATACCCTTGGCTCCGTGTTTTTGATTTGCTTCGAATGTCTAATTGAAATTTCGACGATACCGTCATGGCACCATCTCCCCGCGTATCGGCGATTGTTCACACGCCGCTGAGCCGGTCCGTCCCGCGCCCAATCGGCGCGGCATGCCATGCGGCGGTTCGCGCAGAACTTTCGCCGTACAAGTTCGCCAATGCGCGTAGGATGGATTTTCTGACTGACTCGCTACCGATTCCCGCGCCACTCAAGGCGCCCCCCTCCGAACGTGATCGGGCCTCTCATCGAAACCGCGCAATGCGGACGAGCACCCCGCGTATCGGCTGCGTATGCGAAGCGCCGATCGATGCATGTCTACAGGACACGAGCGTCTTGGATAACGCGTCCTGATCTCTTCCTCGGTCCATCCTGTTTCTGCGTCCGCGGCGACGCCCCAGACTCAAACACGCCTGGCGCATAGCGCGCCGGCAACGTCGGGAGGCTGGATATAAACAGGAAAGACCTGTTGAAATGGATTCGACGCGATGGTTCTGGTGTCATCGAACAGTTCCTGCCGTATGACGCTCGTGCCGAGATGGACGGCGTCATTCTCGATCGTCGTCATGAAATCGATGAGGATGCCTTCCTGATGTTTTTATCGATCCGCGCGCTGTTGTGCAAAGGTGAAATGGCGAGCTGCGAATCGGACCAGGAAGCAGGCCAGATCATGGCACTCCTCAAGCTTTGACTGTTCTAGTCGCGACGATACGCTTCGCGGTGGCCACGGGCCCCGCAGCAACTGAAGGAGGAAGGAAAATGCAACTCGACTCAAACCGATTCCATATCGACCCGACACCGCGCAGGGCCGACGGGGAATACATGGCACATGCGCGGATCAGCATCGATCGTGCAGACGGCAGTGAGTGCGACGTTCAACGGAGCGGAGATCTGGCTGGCTTCGACGTGCGCGAGGATGCGATTGCCTTTGCGAAAAACTGGGCGCACGAATGGCTCGACGCGCATTTGGTCGACGATCTCCCCGCGTCGATGAATTGAAATTCGGGTGGCACGCCAGCCGCCCGAGCAATCGGGGCGTCGCCGGGATCGAGGCCGACGGCAAAACATGCTGCTGCCAAAGCAGGCTGACGCGGTGTCGAAGGTCGGTCGAGAGGATGGCCATCCTTGGAGGGCCACGGACCAAGGCAGCAAGCACGCCCTCCAACGGGCTCATCACCGCCGGATCGGGCCGCATGCGTTCCGCATCCTCGAAGTCCGCGACTCTCGTGAGCCGAACTTCCTCCCAAGTGCGGCGCGTTGCGACGGGATATCATTCCAGTCGGTCGAAGGCACCCGCTTCGAGATCTTTCCTGAAATGCTGTAGCCAGTCGCTTTCGTCGCCGATCACGTATTCCTTCGTAATCCGCGTCGAGAGCCTGGTGATGGTGACATAGCCCTGTAGACCGAGGTTCTCATCACCCTTCGGGTCGGTCGTATCCGTTTCCTGAAGATCGAAATCGCCCTCTGCCAAGCCACGGCGCTCCAAGGTCGCCAGAAAGTCTCTGTGTTCATCCGGTTCGATCAGCCGCATATCCGGCCCCCTCGTGTTCAGCGGAGATGTCGCGCGGCTCGATGTCACGGGGCCGACGGCACGCGTTCGAGCGTTGAAATCATGCACGCCGAACTCATGCGGAATACCTCACGGTCCCCCACATACGGCGCTACCGGGAAGCAAGCGTCATCGCCTGCGGTTTTATCGTCTGGGTCCTTTCATGCTTTCCGACTCCATGGCCGCATTCCGCTCTTCGCTCGCCTCGATAGGGTCCATCGCTTCGTCAACCGACGCCGTTGCGCGCTCGGCGGCCGCGTTAGTTTCGTCTTCCGGGGAGTCGACATCGCTGTTGCCGTCACCCGGGGGTAGCAGCATGTCCTTGAGCATCGCGCTCAGCTCCGGCGTGTCCCATGGCAGGCCACGCCTGGTTCGGACCTTGATGTAGTGTTTCACTTCCGCGTCCTGCTCCGCGGTTAGCGGCAGCCCCTGGAAGGTGCTTTGGGGGTCAGAGTCTGTCATCGCTGCCTCCTCCTGCTATAGCGTCTTCAGTGTAGTCCCATTGCGATCATGAGAGTCGTGACCGAAGCACTCATTCGCCGAATCAAATGCCGTGCGTCGCCGCTGCAGGCAACATCCGGCCATCGACTGTCGTTGGCTGCCTACGTCACCATGACATTCGATCGGCCGATTCCACCTCAGTCAAAGGACATTCCGTCCGTTCATGACCGACCGATCATATAGGAATACGAATTGATATGACCATGCACTCAGACGATATTGGAGCGAAGCTGACCAGCGACGGCCCATGGCTGCAACTGACCGACGCGGTTCACGGGATGCATCGGCGATGCGGGCAATGACATGGGGCACGTAGGCCTTAACCGATCCATGTTTGCGTAGCATGTTGACGTCAACGGAACAGGACACCAGGTCGAACCGCTACTGGCCTGCTTCGGCTCGTGGCTGCAGGCACGCCAGAGAGCGAACATCGAGCGTGCGAAGGAGTAGGGGCGGACGCCACCGATCGCCTATGCTGGAAGCTCACGAGGAGCCGACTATGACGCCACATGACGTGATGATGATCTTCGAGCGGATGAACGCAGAGGGAAAGGCGGCCGCCGATCTGGACCATGCTTGTGCCGGATTCGCTGGCTGGTTGGCGGAGGCATGGAGTCGATTGAGTGAGGATGAGATCGCAGTTCTGACGTCGATCGGCGCCTCGCTGTATCGCGAGGGGTATGCGAGGCGGTACTAGGCGGGCTCGGGGGCCAGCGTAAATATATGGGCGGGGCGGACCGAAAGGGCGTATAAAGTCCGAATGACTATCCCCTCCGTTACCGCCGAGTCGGTCCTGGGCCTGTTCCGGCTCATTGCCGGGAGGGAGGAGCGCCGGACTTCCGGCGAGTCAGCAAGGATGGCGGCGCTCCTGGCTCTTGCCGAGCAGCTTGCACGCAACCATCAGGCAATGACAGAAGATAGTTGGGATGCAGCCGTCCGTGTTGGCGGCCTGCTGTTGCGAGCGGAAATGATCAACAACGACGCTGACACGGTGGCGCTTGACCTGCTAAGCCGGCTGCGGCGGCGGAAATGAAAAGCTCGTTCGAGCGTATAGCGAGTCGCCCCCTGTGGAGGGGCCAACATGTCGACACACCTGCTTCTTCTCTACAAGGGGTACGAACTTCATCCCCTCGTCTTCGCCCGTACATTCAGTCGCTTTGACGGACATTCCCGTTACGCCGAAGGGTATGACATCGCGGTACGGATATGCCGCCCGGGCGCGATAGCAAGCTCCGCCGCGAGCCGTATTTTCAGGCTGGACCAACCGCATACATACTCCGACTTTGGTATGGCAAGGCGTGCCGCCCGGCAGCAGGGAAAGGACATCATCGACGGAAAGGTGAGTGGAGCTTCGGTCATCGACATGTAGTTCGGTCAAACGCAGCGGTCGGCCACGACGACGCGAGAAGCTGAACGCACGCATTCTTCCTCACCGGTATCGCCACCATACAAAGTGATCGCAATGCGATTCCGTACTACCTCGTCTTGCGGACTGACTTGACCCTGACCCAAGAAATGGTCCGGTGCATAAGTAGAGAAATTCGGCATGATGTGTCCAAGCGGACACGAAGGCCATGCCATGAAGACGAGCAAGTTTACGGAAGAGCAGATCTCATTTGCACTGAAGCAAGCCGAGCTGGGTACGAAGGTCGAAGAGATCTGCCGCAAACTCGGAATAAGCGAGGCGACTTTCTACAACTGGAAGAAGAAATTCGGAGGGTTGGGGCCTTCTGAGCTGCGCCGCTTGCGTCAGCTCGAAGAGGAAAACGCGAAGCTGAAGCGGCTCGTGGCGGACCTGAGCCTGGACAAGGTCATGCTGCAGGACGTACTCGCAAAATAGCTCTGAAGCCTGCCCGTTGGCGCATGTTGATCGATGAATTGCGTGATCGCTATCGAACCAGCCTGACGAAGACTTGCGCGTTGTTTGGCATGTCTCGTTCGCTGTATCGGTATCAGTCGGTTGCGCGCGATTCGTCGGCGCTGCTCATGCGTATCAAGGAAATCACCGCCACGCGCGTGCACTATGGGTATCGGCGCGTTCACGTGGTCCTGCGACGGGAAGGCTGGCGAGATAACTGCAAGCGCGTCTACAGGCTGTATCGGGCGGAGAGCCTTTCACTGCGGCATAAGCGGCCACGACGTAACAATTCGGCTCGGCTGCGACAGCCCAAGCATATCGTGACCGCGATCAAGCTCGACAACGGCAGCGAGTTGCAGTGGATGACGCCCGCCGAATTCGCCCGTCAGGCAAGGGAATCCGCCTCGCCTGACAACTCAACCAAGCCGGAAATCTCCACTTCCGACCGGAACTAATTCTGGTTCAGGGTCAACGGGATAAGCGCCCCCATTACTGGACCAGTATTGATCGGCCATTCTACGAACATGCTCGTTCGATGAAATCAGACGGCTGATCATGGAGGTCGTGCGCCTGCGGCGCGAATCTGATCGAAAAAAATGAACTAATCTGCGGCTCCGGTGGCAGCAGCACGTCCGCGCCTGTCGCCATGGCGAATCACGACTAGCAATTGGCGGCGACACTGTATCTATGCCCGGTAGGATCGACTCAGCGCGGATCTTGGAGCCAACAATCATGTCGATCAACTCAAGTGTTGCGCGACAAACTTTTCGCGGCATTCGCTGGCTACTTACGATCGATCAAAAGAAGCCCGTTGCGGATTTCGGTGAATGTGATCAACCGGATCGGCAACGCGATCACCGAGATCGGCGCTCATGAACACCCAACTCGCAATTCAACAAAGGACCGTTGCCGACTGCGGATTCAACCGGACGATGCAACACAATCGAAGCAGTGTAAGTAGCGGGCGGCGCCTCGGGGAACTAGCCATGATGCTTGAGCGAACACCGGATTTTATCCATATTTAATACATTCGCCCCCCTGGCCATCCCCAGATCGCACCCAAAGTCCCCGATCGGCCGTGCCACCCCACACCGCACTATCGCTGAAGTTAACTCAGATCGTTGCATGTGCGACCGCGCCGGCCCATGCGTCGGGTTTGCACTGGACAATCAATCTTGCCTTTTTAATAACTTCATCATCGTTTTCATAGTCTCCTGCCATCGGGCAGTGGCGAGCAGTCTAAACGGAGGATGGAATGCTTCAGCAAATCCCGCAGATACCGACGCAAAGCAGCATGTCTTCCGGTTCGGCACGGATACACTGGCTCGACGCATGCCGGGTGTTTGCCACCCTCGGTGTGGTGATGATACACGTCAGTGCGAGTCCTGACGGACAATTGTTTCCGGATGCCCTGGCCTCCGAACGAGTCGGACCGGCTATCGTACGGATTACTGGCGAACTGTCCGGTTCGGAATTATTTTTTCTGTTCTCGATGTTCCTGATCGCGTTCAAGATCGATCGTCGGCATGTTGCATACGTTGACTTGGTCCGCGAGCAGGCGAAACGACTGCTGATCCCATTTGTCGCATGGACCGTGTTTTATGCATTCTTCCGCTTGTTCAAGGCTGAGTCATTCGGCTACTGGGCCGCGATCATGGAGCAGATCGTGCAGTGGCAGTCGTGGATTGGCTACCTGCTACTCGGCTCCGCTCAATACCATTTGCACTACCTTCCGACGATGTTCTTCCTGGTTTTGCTATATCCCGCAATTCAGGCAGCGATCCGCTATCCGGTTGTCGGATTATCGATCATTGGCACCCTGCAGGTGATGGACTACGTGCAGGGCTGGTTGTGGGGGCACGTCGCCGATCCGCTCTACCGTGATTACCTGGTTCGTATGGTAAAGATCATCTGCTACAGCGGCTATGGAATTGCGGGATTCGCCGTATTCGGCATCTGGAAACGCAAGCTTTCGTTTGATGAGAGCAAACATTTTCTTTGGCTATCGCTGTTACTGCTCGCTGTCGCTTATATGGCCAAGCTGGTTTACGCCGCTGACGCGGTCGCGGCGGCACAGTGGCCAGTGCGAACCGGTGCTGGATTTTATGCCCATTTTCTGTCACCGGTTCTGATTCTCACGGCATTTCTAGGATCTCAGCATCAGATCTGGTCTCCTCTTTACGCGAGAATCGCCAAATATACTTTTGGAATCTATCTAATCCATCCGATCTTTATCGACTGCTTTGATTTGATCCAGCACACCATGGGCTGGTCGACAGCACCGATCGTCACGGTGATATTGAAGCTGATCATGGTTGTGCCGCTAGCGTTTGCAACGACCTACCTGCTGGCGAAGATCAGGCTAACTGCTTGGCTGGTTGGATTAGGGTCGGTGCCCTTCGTTCGGCAGATGTGAAGCGTCACGAGGTTGTTTCTCGAGACGGGAAGTCAGGCCATCGGCACGATGTCGCAGATGGCGCGACGAACACGATACCAGTTTTCGTGATGCTGCCAACTCGCCAAGGTTTCGTTGCGATGGGTTAAGCATTGGTATGCCGCGGCGAGCTGGGCGGGCGGATGAACGTGTCACAACCTGTTCGCGTGTCCAGCAAAACCGTCGGACGCGCTTCGTCTTCCGTTTATCGGCAGGCGCCGCGCCCGACTACGCGAGGCCCTCGGCAGTTCGCTCCCGCCGCGTCCCGAAACCCGGTTGCGAGCGCAACGGATATCAAGAACGCCTGTCCCTGGCGAGTTCCCTGGTAGACCAGTCAATATCTATGCCACCTGCTCCGTTCGATGACGTGGCGCCGTGCTTGCGAGTTGGCGGTAGACGGACATCAACTTCGTTGCTGAACTGTTCCAGCCGAATCGCGCTTGCATCGCGCATCGTTGTACCCGCTCCCATTCCTCCTTGCGTTCATAAAGGGCAAAGGCTCGGCGTACGGCAGCACCGAGCGCCAGTTCATCAAAAGCATCGAACGCAAATCCCGTCGCAGAGCCGTCCGCAAGGTTTTCGAGCGAACAGTCGACGACCGTGTCGAACAATCCGCCTACCCGCCGGACGAGCGGAAGCGTGCCGTACCTGAGGCCGAACAACTGTGTCAATCCGCAAGGTTCGAAGCGGGACGGCACCATGATCACGTCACTGCCTGCGATCAGACGATGTGACATGGATTCGTCATAGCCTATGACGACTGCGACAGCGCCCGGATGTGCCTCAGCCGCACGCGTGAATGCTTGCTCGAGTTCGGGGTCGCCACTGCCAAGCAGTGCGAATTGCCCGCCTCTTCTGACGATATCCGGAAGCATCTTCAGGACGAGATGCAATCCCTTTTGCTCGGCGAGCCGACTGACCACGCCGAAGAGAAGCGCGTCCCGCCGCACATCCAGACCTGTCGCTCGCTGCAATGCGGTCTTGCAGCCCGACTTGCCGACAAGCGACGTCTCGTCGTAGCGCACGGCGAGGTGACGGTCCGCCGCCGGGTTCCAGATCGTTTCGTCGACGCCGTTCAGGATGCCGTGCAAGTCGCCGGCGCGCTGACGCAGCAGGCCGTTCAGGCCGCAACCCTGCTCGGTATGCTGGATCTCCTGTGCATACGTCGGGCTGACGGTCGTGATCTTGTCCGAATAGTAGAGGCCGGCCTTGAGAAACGAGTACTGGCCGAAGAATTCGACGCCGTCGATATCGAAGAACGCCGGCGGCAACCCCGTCTCGTGAAACTGGTGGGCCGGAAACACGCCTTGATACGCGAGATTGTGGATCGTGAAGACGCTGCGCGCGGCGACCGTGCCCGTCTCCCGTTCATCGGCCCGCAGATAGGCCGGCGCGAGGCCGGCATGCCAGTCGTGACCATGCACGACGTGCGGACGCCAGGACGGATCGAGCTCGCGCGCGAGGCGCGCGGCGACCCATCCGAGCAACGCGAAGCGGCGATGATTGTCGGGATACGGCGATTCGCGCGGATCGCCGTACGGTCCGCCCGGCCGGTCATACAGCGCCGGCGCGTCAATGAAATAGGCGACGACCTCGCTGTCGGGGAGCCTGCCGCGGTACAGCGCGGCCGCGTCGGCGCCGAACCGACCGCCCAATGTCGCGATCCGGGTTGTACCGGTGATGCCGTCGCGGATCGACGGAAAGCCGGGAACGAGCAATCGCGTATCGCATCCCAGCGCCGCGAGCGCGGCGGGCAGCGCCGCCGTCACGTCGGCGAGGCCGCCTGTCTTGAGCAGCGGATAGACTTCGGCACAAACATGGAGCACACGCATGGACATCCCTCTCCGTCAACGATCGTTCGAATGCGCAACGCGAACGCAGCCGCGTTTCAGGCCGGCCCCCCGCCGGAATGCGGACACGGGTCGTCGGATGCCAGCATGACGGTCGCGAGGGGCGGCACCGTGATGGCCAGCGATGCCGCGTAACCGTGCGACGGGATCGCGTCGGTTTGCATCACGCCGTTGACGACGCCGCTGCCGCCGTATTGCCGATCGTCCGTGTTGACGATCTCGCGATACGCGCCTGGCCGGGGCACGCCGATCCGATAGCCGTTGCGCGGCACCGGCGTGAAATTGCACAGCACGACGACGAAGCGGCCGTCGTCCGCAATGCGCATGAATGAAAACAGCGCGTTGTCGCAATCTTCGACCTCGATCCATGCGAAACCGCGCGGATCGAAATCGGCCTGATGGAGCGCCGCATGCCGGCGCATGGCCGCGTTCAGGTCCCGCACCAGCCAGTGCACGCCGCGATGCAACGGGTGCGCGAGCAGGTCCCAGTCGAGGCATGCATCCGCGCTCCATTCGCGTGGCTGCGCGAATTCGTTGCCCATGAACAGGAGCTTGGCGCCTGGATACCCCCACATGAATCCGTAATACGCGCGCAGGCCGGCAAAGCGTTGCCATTCGTCGCCGGGCATGCGCGACAGCATCGATCCCTTGCCGTGCACCACCTCGTCGTGCGACAACGGCAGCACAAAGCGTTCGTCGAACGCATACAGCAGGCCGAACGTGATCGTGTCGTGATGATGCTTGCGATGGATCGGGTCTTCGCGCATGTAGCGGAGCGTATCGTTCATCCAGCCCATGTTCCATTTGTAGTGAAAGCCCAGTCCGCCAGCTTCGACGGGCTTCGATACGCCCGGGAAACTGGTCGATTCCTCCGCAATCGTGACGGCTTCGGCGCGTTGCGTTCGGATCGTACAGTTCATGTGCCGCAGGAAGGCGATTGCCTCGAGGTTCTCGCGTCCGCCGAAGCGATTGGGAATCCAGTCGTGCGCCGGACGGCTGTAGTCCCTGTACAGCATCGAGGCAACGGCATCGACACGCAGCCCGTCGACACCGAACCGTTCGATCCAGTAAAGCGCGTTGCCGGTGAGGAAGTTCACTACTCCGGGCCGGTTATAGTCGTATATCAGCGTATGCCAGTCGCGATGCACGCCTTCTCGCGGGTCCGCATACTCGTACAGGCAGGTGCCGTCGAATCGCGCGAGGCCATGCGGGTCGCCTGGAAAATGCCCTGGCACCCAGTCCAGCAGCACGCCGATGCCCTGCGCGTGCGCCGCTTCGACCAGGTGTCGGAAATCGTCCGGCGTCCCGAAGCGCGAAGTCGGCGCGTAAAGCGCGGTCGGCTGGTAACCCCACGAACCGTCGAACGGATGTTCGCTGACGGGCAGTAGCTCGACATGCGTGAAGCCCAGTTCCTTCACATACGGAATCAGCGTCCCGGCGAGCTCGCGATACGTCGGCCAGGGCCCGGCGGCGGTCGGCACGTGTCGCCACGACCCGAGGTGCACTTCGTAGATGCTCATCGGCGCGGTCGGCGCGTTCGCATGGGCCCGAATGCGTTCGGGATCGCACACGGGCGGCAGGCCCTGCACGATCGACGCCGTGCCGGGCCGCATCTCCGCGCGGAATGCGTAAGGATCCGCCTTGAACAGCAGATCGCCGTCGCGCGTCTTGATCTCGAACTTGTAGAGATCGCCTTTCGTTGCGTGCGGCACGAATAGCGCCCACACGCCACACGCCGGAAGCAGGCGCATCATGTGCCGCCGCCCGTCCCAGCGATTGAAGCTGCCGATCACCGATACGCGACGGGCACTCGGCGCCCACACCGAAAATCTGACGCCTTCGACGCCGTCGAGCACCGCAGGATGCGCGCCGAGTGTTTCATACGGCCGCAGATGCGTGCCTTCCGCCAGCAGCCACGCGTCGAGTTCGCCGAGCGCCACCGGCAGCCGGTATGCGTCTTCGATGACCTGCGTGTCGCAAGGCCACTCGACGTGGAGCCGATACGCGAATCGCGACACGCAGCCGGCGACGACACCCGCGAACAGCCCTCCTTCGACATGATCGAGCGCGGCTGCCACGCGCCCGCTGGCGCGCTCGACGACGGCGACCGCGACAGCCCCGGGAAGCAGCGCCCGGACAACCAGCCCGCCGGTGCTTTCATGCATCCCCAGAATCGAGAACGGATCGGCGAGGTGGCCCGCGAGCAGCTCGGCCATCATCTGCCGGTCGGGCATGGCCGGATGCCCGTCCCGTTCCGGCCACCTGACGTCGCCGCAGGGGGCGCCCGGCACGTCGTCTACGCGCGCCACGTCGCTCGTCCGGTCAGCTCGCGTGTCACGCATGGGCAACGTGGCCGATCCACGCGGTGTACGGCGCCAGCATCAGATGGCGTCCCGTCAGCGTCGCCCCGACGAGACCGTGGCCATCGGACGGATGGGCGATCAAGTCGTCAGGCAACGCCCAGCGCTGCGGGTCGGCACCGAGATTGAACACGAGCAGGCGACGGTCGGCGTCCGACGCACGCTCGAATGCCAGGATCGGCTCCGGCGCTTCGAGGAAGCGGATGCTGCCGTCGAGCAGCGGCCGCTGACGCTGGCGCCATGCGAGGAAATACCGGAAAAAGCCGAGCGTCGATGCGGAGTCGCGATCCTGCAAGTCGACCGCCTTCGACACGTGTTCGGCCGGAATCGGCAGCCAGGTCTCGCTCGAAGAGAAGCCGCAGAACGGCTCGTCCGCCCGCCACGGCAACGGCGTGCGACAGCCGTCGCGCCCCTTGTCGCGCGGCCAGAACTCGATGCCGGCCGGATCGCGCAGCTGCTCGTATGGAATCTCCGCTTGCGTCAGGCCGAGTTCTTCCCCTTGGTAGATGCAGACGCTGCCGCGCAGCGTCGCGACCAGCGCGAGGACCAGCTTCGCGAAGCCGGGCCCTGCGGCGCCGTTGCCCCAGCGGGAAACGACGCGCTGCACATCGTGGTTGCCCGCCGACCAGCATACCCAGCCTTTTCCGCCATGTTCGGCCAGCTTCGACTCCATGCGCTCGACCGTGCGGCGCACATGGGCCGCCGAGAACTCGGGCGTCAGCAGATCGAAGCTGTACGCCATGTGCAACTTGTCTCCGTCAGCGGTGTATTGCGCCATCGTGGCTAGCGCGTCGTCGTCGCCGATCTCGCCGAGACCGACCGAGCGATGCGCATCCAGTTCACGCCTGAGCCGTTTCAGGAAATCGAGGTTTTGCCGCTGTGTCTTGTCGTAGCGGTGGCGCTGCATCGCGTACGGGTTGTCGACCGACGCCAGGAATGCCGGCGTGGCGACGGCGGGCGGGTTGTTGCGCAATCGCCGGTCGTGGAAATGGAAGTTGCACGCGTCGAATCTCAGGCCATCCACGCCTCGGCCGAGCCAGAACCGAACTTCTTCAAGCAACTGGCGCTGAACGTCGGGATGATGGAAGTTGAGATCCGGCTGGCTCGCGAGGAAATTGTGCAGGTAATACTGCCGCCGCCGGGTATCCCACTGCCATGCCGACCCGCCGAACACGGACAGCCAGTTCGTCGGCGGCGTGCCGTCCGCGCGCGCGTTCGCCCAGACATACCAGTCCGCACGCGGATTGTCGCGATCCGAACGGCTCTCGACAAACCACGCGTGCTGATCCGACGTGTGGCTGAGCACCTGGTCGATCATGACTTTCAGACCGAGTGCGTGCGCGTCGGCGACGAGCCGGTCGAAATCGGCGAGCGTGCCGAACTGCGGATCGACGTCGCGATAGTCGGACACGTCGTAGCCGAAGTCCTTCATCGGCGACCTGAAGAACGGCGATATCCAGATCGCGTCGACGCCCAGCGAGCGAATGTAGTCGAGCCGACCAATCATGCCGGGCAGATCGCCGATGCCGTCGCCGTTGCTGTCCGCGAAGCTGCGCGGGTAGATCTGGTATATGACGCCGCCCCGCCACCATGTATCGGACATCCGATCCGCTCCAGTTGGAGCCGGCAGCACGCGTGTGCCGGCATGCCGTCGCCAGTGTCAGGCGCCTTCTGGCGATCCCCCGCAAGCGACGGGCGCCGCGTCCTGCCGGACGGCGCGTCGTCGCGCAATCAGTGTATAGGGCTCGCGTTCCCGAATCAAAGTCTCCATTGCCGGCAATCGCCCATGTGGCTTTCGGTGGCCATTACCGGCTTCTACAGGGAATGAAATGAAGCCGGGAGTTGATAAAAAAAACGGAATGGCCACGATCGGCGGCATGCCCCTCATGGCCGATTCCGCATATATTCCGGCGCCCCGTATTTGCGCAATGCCACTTAATATGGTTGCCTGCGGGTAGTTGCAGCGAACCGTTCCCGATCCGGACATTGCCGGACGCGCCCCGCCTGTTCGGGCCGGCAATCGAAGCGCCACCGGACTCGTGTCCGATTGTTTGTTCAATCGATCGCCGTCGACAAGGGGGAGGAAATTGGACCACACGCCGAGCCCGTCCCGCGCCAGAACCCTGGCCGCGTTCGTTCTCGCGATCGGTCTGATCGGTAGCACCGCCACCGGCTACGTCGTTCGCGAGTTCAACGGGCGGGACGCGCAGGCCGCGCTGCAAGCCGCCGCGAGCGTGGCGACCGACGACATCGTCGAGCGCATCGGGCAATACGAATACGGCCTGCGCGGCGCGCGCGGCGCGGTGATCGCCGCCGGCGAGAACGGCATCTCGCGCGACGCATTCAAGCGCTACATGCTGACGCGCGATCTCCCGACGGAATTTCCCGGCGCGATCGGCTTCGGCTTCATCCGCCGCGTGCCGCAGGCGGACGAGCCGGCGTTCGTTGCGCGCGCGAAGGGCGACGTCGGCGTCGGTTTCGCGATTCGCCAGTTCATGCCGCACGACGGCGAACGGGACGTCGTCCTGTACGTCGAGCCGGAAAGCGACAACCAAGTCGCCATCGGGCGCGACATCGCGTCGGACGATGACCGGCGCCAGGCGGCGATCGTCGCGATGCGCAGCGGCAAGGCCACGCTGACGAGCCCGATCGAGCTCACGCAGATGGCGCCCGTCGGCCGTCAGTCGTTCCTGTTCCTGCTGCCCGTCTATCGCACTGCCGCGCTCCCGCCGACCGTCGCCGAGCGCGAGGCGGCGGCGTTCGGCTGGACCTACGCGCCGCTCGTCATGTCGCGCGTGCTCGCGGGCCTCGATGGTCGCGACAGGGATCTGCACATGCGGCTCGACGACGTCACGACGCCCGGGCGCGAGATCACGTTCTACACGCTGCGGGCCGGGCCGCTGACCGCCGACCCGCCGCTCTCGCTGTCGATCGACCGAGACGTCCACGGACGCACGTGGCGGTTCGCGTACACCGCGTCGCCGCAGTTCGTCCGCAAGCTGCATCAGCCGTCACCGGGCATGGTGATGCTGGTGGGCGCCGTCATCAGCGCGCTGCTGACGGCCATCGCGTATATGGTGACCTACGGCGCGCAGCGCCGGCGGCAGGTGGACGCCGCCCGCGCGAAGCTCGCGGCGATCGTCGAAGGATCGGCGGACGGCATCATCGGGCAGACGCTGGACGGCATCGTCACCAGCTGGAATCGCGGCGCCGCGACGCTGTTCGGCTACGACGCCGGCGAAGCAATCGGCAAGCCGATTGCCGACCTGATCGTGCCCGATGCGCTGCTCGACGAGCAGCGCGAAATCCTCGCGTCGGTCGCCCGCGGGCAGCGCGTGCCGGCGATCGTCACGCGGCGCCGGTGCAAGAACGGCGCGTCGCTCGACGTGTCGATCACCGTCTCGCCGATATTCGCGCGGGACGGCCACGTCATCGGCGCGTCGAACACGGTGCGCGACGTGTCCAATCAAAAGGCGGCCGAAGCGCGCATCGTCGAGCTCAACGTCAGCCTCGAGGATCAGGTCGAGCGGCGCACGTCCGAGCTGCGCCGGCTCAACATGCTGTTCGAGAGCGTGCTGCGCTCCGCGTCCGAGGTATCGATCATCGCGACCGATGGCGACGGCACGATCAATCTGTTCAACCACGGCGCCGAGCGCCTGCTCGGGTATCGCGCCGACGAAGCCGTCGGCCACCTGACGCCACTCGCGCTGCACGACGCCGGCGAGATCGCGGACCGCGAATCGGCGTTGAGCGCCGAATACGATCAGCCCGTAACGGGGTTTCGCGTCTTCACGCTCAAGCCCGAGCGCGACGGCGCCGAGGCGCGCGAATGGACCTACGTCCGCAAGGACGGATCGCGCGTGCCGGTGTCGATCGTCGTGACCGCAATGCGCGACGAAGCCGGCGAATCGATCGGCTATCTTGCCATCGCGGTCGACATCACGGAACGCAAGGCCACGGAGCGGGAGCTCGCGGTGGCGCGCGACCAGGTGCTGCTCGCGGCCCAGGCCGCCGAGCTGGGCATCTGGACGTGGGACGTCGCGCGCGGCACGGTCCGCTGGAATGCACGCATGGCCGAGATCTACGGCTGTCCGGACGCGCTCGACGGCGACACGCTGACCTACGACGCATGGCTCGCGCTGCTGCACCCCGACGACCGTGCGACGACGTCGGACGCGCTGGCGGACATCGTCCGCCACCGCCCCGCCGCCATCGGCTCGTTCCGGATCGTCCGCCCCAATGGCGAGATCCGCCACGTCCAGGCAAGCGCGCTCGCCGAGCACAACACGAATGACGGCGCGGTGCGCGTGACGGGAACCCACCGCGACATCACCGCGCAATACACGCTCGAACACGACCTGCGCAGCGCGAAAGAACAGGCCGACGCGGCCAACGCGGCGAAATCGTCGTTCCTCGCGAACATGAGCCACGAAATCCGCACGCCGATGAACGGCATCATCGGCATGGCGCGGCTTTGTCTCGATACACGCCTGACCGAGGAGCAGCACGAATATCTGACGATGGTGCTGTCGTCCGCGCAATCGCTGCTGACGATCATCAACGACATCCTGGATTTCTCGAAGATCGAGGCCGGCAAGATGCTGCTCGATCCGGTGGACTTCAGCCTGCGCGCGATGATCACCGAGATGCTGCGCACGACGACGTTCAAGGCCGACAAGGCCCGCGTCGAGATCCTGAGCGACATCGGGCTCGATGTGCCAGATTCCCTCGTCGGCGACGCCGGGCGCGTGCGCCAGGTGCTCACGAATCTCGTCGGCAACGCGCTCAAGTTCACTGCGTCGGGCGAGGTCACGGTATCGATCCACGTCGTCGCGCTCGCGTCGTCGCGCGTGTCGTTGCGCTTCGCCGTCTCCGATACGGGCATCGGCATCGCGGCGGACCATCTCGGCCGGATCTTCGACGCCTTTTCGCAGGCCGACAGCTCGACCACGCGCCGCTACGGCGGCACGGGGCTCGGCCTGACCATTTCGGCCCGGCTCGTCGCGATGATGGGCGGGCGTCTGGAGGTGCGAAGCAAACCGGGCAGCGGCAGCGAATTCACGTTCACGCTGCCGTTCGCGCCGGGGCGCGGCCCGGCGCTGCCGCACCCCGCATTGCCGCACGCGCTGAACGGCGCACGCATTCTCGTGGTCGACGACAACCAGACGAATTTGCGCCTGATGCACGACATGCTGAGCAATTTCGGCACGCGGCCGACCTGCGTCGGCGACACGCCAGGCGCGATGGAGGCGCTGTATCGGCAGGCAAAGCTGCGCGAGCCCTACACGGTCGCGCTCGTCGACGGCCAGCTTCCCGACTGCGACGACTATTCGCTCGCGCTCGAGATCGCCGCCGATCCGGCATTGCGCGACACGGCGGTCATCGTCGTCAGCTCGCTGTCCAGCCGCTTGGACGCTGCGACGCTTCGCCAGGCCGGCATCGCGGGCTTCGTGACCAAGCCGGTCGACCAGTCGGAGATCTTCAACCTGCTGGTGAAGGTGCTCGGCGAATCGTTCTTCGCGTCGGCGCCGTCGCCCGCCGCCAGCGCCATTGCCGTCGCGAGCAGCGACACGATGGAGAAGCCGGCGCCGCCGCGCCGATATGCGGTGCTGCTCGCCGAAGACAATCCGGTCAACCAGCGGCTCGCGCTCCGGCTGCTCGAGAAGCTCGGCCATGACGTGCGCCTCGCGTCGAACGGCCGCGAAGCGCTTGAATGGATCGACCGGCACGCGTTCGACGTCGTGCTGATGGATATTCAGATGCCGGTCATGGACGGGCTCGAAGCGACCAGCGAACTTCGCGACCGCGAGCGCCGTTCCGCGAAACCCCATTTGCCGGTTGTCGCGATGACGGCGCACGCGATGCAGGGCGACCGCGAGAAGTGCCTCGCGGCGGGCATGGACGGCTACGTGTCGAAACCGATCGAAACGGACGCGCTGATACGGGAAATCGAGCGGGTCGTGACACGGCCGCCGCAGGACGGCCACGCCGCCCGATCGACCGCGAAGCCGGCCGCGTCGCCGGCGGCGGGGGCCATGCCGCCCGAACGCGGCCCGGCCGCGCCGGGCGCGCCCGAGCGCTCGCCGCTGTTCGATCGCGGCCGGGCGCTCGCCCGCCTCGGCGGCGACGAGCACCTGTTTCGCGAACTGGCGCAACTGCTGGTCGACGAAGCCCAGCAGAAACACGCGGAACTCGACGGCGCGCTCGCCGTTCCGGATCTGGAGCGGCTGGCCCGCATCGCGCACAAGCTGAAGGGAGACGCCGGCACGTTCGCGAGCGGACCGCTCTCGGACGCGACGGGCGCGCTCGAGCGCGCCGCCCGCGAAGGCCACCAGCAGGCGGCCCTGGCGAGGGCCCGCGAATCGATGCAGCTGTTCGCCGGCCTGGTGGACGAGTTGCGCACGGACGTCCTGGGAGCCGCCTGATGAGTTCGCTGAACGCGCTGTACACACGCACGACGTCGCTCGCCTACGCCCAGATCGAACGGGATGACGTGATCGATTGCCTCAGAGGCATCGCGATCGTCTTCATGACGATCGTGCACATCGAATACTTCTCCGCGCTGAGCCTGCTCGCGTGGGAACGGCTCGGCTTCGTGACGGCCGCCGAATGGTTCGTGATCCTGTCGGGGTTCGTGCTCGGCAAGATCGGCCGCTCGCGCATCGCACAGCTAGGCTGGACCACCACCGCATGGAAATCGGTATCGAGAGGCACGAAGCTCTATCTCGTCAACGTCGTGCTGATCCTCGTTCCGATCGCGCTGCAGCCTCTCGGCTTCGTGAACACCGCCGCGCTCACGCGTTTCGTCGACGAGGCGACCGCAACCGTCTATCCGCTCTACCCGGCCGCGGACGCGCGCGTGGAGGACTGGTTCAACGCCGTTCTGCTGTTGCGCGGCGGCCCGCATCAGGCGCAGGTGCTCGGCCTGTACGCGATGCTGATGATCTTCATTGTGCCGCCGCTGCTGGCCGCGTTCCGCCGGCTGCCGTCCGCATTGCTGGCGCTCGCGGCCAGCTTCGCACTGTACGTCTGGCACCTGCTCGTGCCGTTTCGCTGGTCGGACATGCAATTCGAGAACGCATTTCCGCTGGCGGCGTGGCAGTTCCCGTTCGTCGCGGGCATGTTCGCCGGCTGGTTTTCCAGCGAGACGCAACTGCTGCTCGCGCACGGCGCCAGACGGCTCCTGCTGTATGCGTTCTGCGCAACGGGCGCCATCGTGATGCTCGTCATCGCGCAGGCGCATCTCGATCCGTTTACGCCCGCATGGGCCAAGCTGCATCTGCTGCCGCACGGCGCGATCGAATCGCTGTACCTCGGCTACGCGCAGAAGAACGAGCTCGGCCCGTTGCGCCTGATCGACGATTTCTGTCTGCTGGTGGCGCTGCACGCGCTGCTGCGCAGCCAATGGCCGCGTATCGGCCCGGTCGTCGGGCCCGTCCTGGTTCCGGTCGGCAAGGCGTCGCTGTACTGCTTCGTCGTGCACGTCGTTCTCGTGCTGATCGCCAGCCAGATCGTGCCGTTCGGCCTGCGCCCGCCGCGGTGGATCGAAGGCACCGCGATCCACGCGGTCGCGATCGCGGCGCTATGGCTGCTCGCCCGCTACGGCCCCGGCCGCCGGTGGCTCAAGTGAGGTGTCGGCGGCCCCATCGTGCGCCGACATCTGGCGCATGAATTCGAGGCCCGGCGCAATCGTCATCGCCCATGCGATCTCGACCTTCGCGTCGTAGTGGCGGGCGTCCAGTTCCCGCACCGTATCGAGAATCGCCGCCCGCCATGCATTGAACATGTGCTCGGGAATCGCGAGCCGTGCCGGGCCATGCTCCGTTGCGATGCGTTCGAGGTAATCGGACGTCACCTTCGTATGGTAGAGATTCAGCATGTGGAAGAACGACTTGCGCATCATCTGCTTCTGACGCGCCATTTCGGTGTGCGCAAACTTCGCGCGAATGCTGTCCGACGCGCCCAGGAAGATGGCGTAGAAGCGGTCGAAAAAGCGTTCGCCGTTGTCGTCCCCCGTCAGCCGGCGATAGCTTTCCTGGAAAATTTCTTCGTAGTTCGTCACGGCATCCTCCTGTATGCACCCCGCATCACTTCGGGCCTTCCCGGGACGGCGCCGGACAGTCCGCCGGGCCGGCCTGCACCGGCGGGAGAAAGCTGCGTCTGTCGCGCGCGACATACCATGCGGCCTCGAGAACCTGTGCATTGGTGTCCAGGCTCGTCGCGTCGACCATCCCGTTGTTGCTCTGGTACGCCCCGACGCTGACGCCGCCGGCCCGCGCGAAACGCATCGCACCCGCCAGCAGCGCCTTCGCATAGCGGTCCGAAAAAATCGCGGCCCAGCCGAACGCGGCCTTCGCGCTGAACACGCGCAACGTCGCGTCGGCTTGCGTGTCGTAGCTCGCGGCCTTCCATGCGGTGTCGCCGGCATAGACCGTCGAAAACGAAAACCACGGCGGACGGTCGATCACCTCGGCGCCGAGCGCGACGGGCCTGCCGAGCCGCGCGGCGTGCCTCCCCTGCGCGTCGTACATCATACGGGCAATCGTGCGGAAACAGCCATCGATACCGCCCAGCTCGATCGTGCCGAGGATGAACGGGTCGCTCGTCGGCAACGACGCCGGTTGCGCGTCGTACCAGACGGGGCCGTTCTCGAGCGTCCGCTGGCGCGCCTCCGCATACGAGAACGCGCCCGGAATCGGCAAGCCCGCCAGTGTCAGCGCGGCCGCCGCGTATTCCTTGTAGCCGAGCGGCTCGTCGACATAGATCTGTTCGATGCCGCCGAGTGCCAGCACGCTGTGGAGCCGGCCGAGCGAAGTCGCGCGCGCGAATTTCCAGTCGTCGCGCGCCGCGAGCGCGTCGGCACGCAAATCCGGATAACACGCGGCGGCGATCTGCAGCCACACCAGCACGCGCGCGATCTCGTACAGGTTGTAGCCGCTGCCCGTCAGCGACGCGTTGTTGTCGAGATCGACGAGGCTGCCAGTGCGCGCGTCGTACTGGCGCGCGGGCAACTCGCCGCCATAGCGCGGCAGGTCGCGCAACGTCGCGAGCACCTGCCGCAACCATGCTTCGGTCTGCAACGCGGAAGCGAGCCCGAGCTGATTCGCCGCGATCAGCGCGGCGAGCGTTCCCGCGATGTCCGACGTCGTGATGTACGGGTAGCCGTGCTTCCCGTTGACGAGGCCCGTCCCGGCCTGCCGGTTCGCGACGACATACGACCACGCATCGGCCGCGGCCGCCTGCCATTCGCCGGCGGGCAACGACGCCGGCCCGGCCTCGCAGGTCGATGCCGCGAGCGCGTCATCCTGCCTGTCGGCATGCAGCGCCGCGCGATAGAACGCCGCTTCGCCGTCGCCGCGCAACGTTATGGACGGACTGCCGGCGGCAACCGACGGCGCCGCGGCCGGCAGTCCCGGCACGCGCACAGCGGCCTCGGGTCCGGCGACGGCCGCCGCGAGATTCGAATAGACCGACCCTGCGGGCCCGGTCCGTTCGCCCGCGTTTGCCGCGCCAAGATAGCCCATGCCGATGCCGACGGACTCGCGCGCCGGCGCGGGCCCGGCGGCCGCAGCGCGCGGGCCGTCGTAAGACAGCAGCCGGTCTCGATCGTCGAGCGCGGCGATCATGCGCAGAAACGGCGGCACGGCCGCCGGCGCGCCTGGCGCCGCCATCGCGTCACCGGCCGATCGAATGCGCGCCACCTCGGTGGCGAGCGCGTCGCGGTAACGCGGCCAGCTGTCGCCGGCGCGCGCGTACAGACGCATCGCGCGGGCCCACGAATCGGCCGCCCGCGCGTCGCCGGCGCGCTCGCGCGCGAACGCGGTCAGCACGGCCGCGAACGCCGCCTGCGGCAGCGTATCCGGGCGCGTTTCGTCGTCGGCCGACGTCCGTCCCCATCGCTGCGCGGCCTCGGCGAAGCGGCCGTCCTGATAGGCCGCCCAGCCGGGCGCGAGCGGCGCGTATTCGGCGGTCGATTGCGCGCCCGCCGCCGGGAAGATCAGCAGCGCCGACGCGAGCAGCGCGAGCGCGGCCCACGCACGCGCGAAACGGGCGGCCGCGCTCATTGCGGGCCGGCCTGGACGGCGTTAGCGACGGGCAGACAGGCCGGCGCGCCCGCGAACACGTCCCGCATCCGCGCCGAGAAATAGCCCGTGCGCCGCGTCGCCGGCACGAGCCGGCCGCTGGACTTGTAAAGGAGCGCCTCCAGCACCGCTGCGTTGGTCGACAGCGTCAGCGTGCGGTCGTACGCGCCGGTCGCCTCGTAACGCCCCTCGAACCAGCCGCGCTCCGCGTCGTGGAGCGTGTCGACGGCCCGCATCAGGCGCGTCGTGTAGGCCGTGTCCCACAGCACCCACATGCCGAACGCGGCCCGCGTCGCGACGAGCGCGAGCTCCGGATACGCGCGGCCGTCATCGCCGATCGTGTTCCATGCATAGCCGTTGCCGAAGATCGCGTCGTACACGAAATACGGCGGCCGGTCGATCTGGTGGTCGGTGCGGGCCGTCAGAATGCCGTCCTTGCGCCAGCGCGCTTCCTGCGCGCGGTACACCGCGTCGGCCTGTGCCTCGATGTCCGGCTGCCCGGCCGGACGCGCCGCGCCGTCGCCGTTCGCGAAGCGCCAGCCGAACTCGATGCCGGACAGCAGCCACGGCGCGCTGACGAGCGCGTTGGCCGAACCGGTCTGCCGCGGGTCGCGCGCATCGAAGTAGATCCGCACGCCGTCCGCATACGCCTGCGCGAGCGGCACCGCATAGGCGTCGGCCGCGCGAATGCCCCACAGGCGAAAGCCGGTGCTCGCATATTCGCCGTAGCCGGGCCGGATCTCCATCGCGCGGACGGTGCGTTGCCCGTCCATGCGCGTCGCGTGGAGCGAGCCGTCGGCGCCGACCAGCGCGCACACGTTCCAGTGCAGCACGGCCCGGTCGACGTATTCGCCGTACTCCGGGTAGCGGGCGCCGATCGCGTGCAGCCAGACCAGCAGGCGCCCGACGTCGACCGCCGACGTGCCGACCGCGCCGGGCTGATTCGCATAGTTCGACATGGCGCCCGACTGCGTGTTGTAGATGCGGTTCGGCAGCCCGTCCGGCAACAGCGGCATCTGGCCGAGGAAGCGCAGCACGTCGGAAAGACGGCGATCGAACTCGTCGCGGTCGATCAGCTTGAGTTCGCGCGCGGCGACGAGCGCGGCGAGATAGTCGCCGATTTGCCACAACGTGGTCGCCGGGTAGCGGTCCACCGAATTGACGAGCCCCGTCGATGCGCTGGTGTTGTTCGTCACGTAGCGCCAGGCCGCGCGCGCCCAGGCCTGCTCGGCGTCCGACAGCGGACCGATGCGTCCCGGGTTGGTCAGCGCGCCGGCACTCAGTTTCCCGTAGCCGTCGGCCGCGGTTCTCACGACGATGCCGCAGCCGCTGCACACGAGCGTCAGCGACATTGCGAGAAGGCCGGCAATACGAACGGAGCGTCGTCTTGGCATGTTGAGCATTGGCAGGATTGCGAACAGGCGGAAACACCGAACGGCGCCGTCTCGGCGCCGCAGCCGGCTTGCCCACGGGTCACGACCCGCGGGCGACTCTTGATGGCGTTATTCAGATCGAACCGGTCGGTCAGCGTGCGTTCCCACAGGCTCGGCTGCCGGCCGCCCGGCTGCGGCGCGTCGCCATTGAAACGCAGCAGGCGCCCGCTCGCCTTGAACATCAGCGCCTCCAGCATGATGCCGTTGTTGTTCGCGGTGAACGTCTTGATCGGCCCCTTGCCGTTTTCGAGCAGGCCTTCGTAGTAGCCCTTGTCCGGCTGGTATTGCCCCCACACGGCGTCGGCGAGCCGGTCGGTATAGGGCGAGTTCCACAGCGCCCACATGCCGACGGCCGCCTTCGTCGAGACCGCCGCGAATTGCGGCACGTACGTCCCCTTGTCGGTGATCGTGTTCCACGCGTAGCCGTCCGAATAGATCGTGTCGTAGACGAAGTACGGATCGCCGTCGAGCTGATGCTCGCTCCGCGCCGTCAGGATACCGGTCGCGAGAAAGCGATTCTCCTGCGCCTGGTAGATGCGCTGCGCGAAATTCGCGACCCACGTGTCGCGGGACAGGCCGGCCTGCGTGCCGGCCGCGCGGTCGGCCGCGCGCGCCCACCCGAGTTCGAGACCGTAGAGGACATACGATTCGCTGACCACGTAGTTGTGCTGCGCCAGGTCGCGCGGGTCGCGCGAATCGAACGGAACGTCGACGCAGTAGATCGGCATCAGCGAATAGGGTTCCGGGCGCGATGCGAGGCAGGTCGAGAATCCCCATAGCTGGAAGCCGCTTGCCGCGTACTCCTCGTAGCCGAGGCGGCCTTCTTGCACGTACTGGACCTGCTTGTCCGGCCCCAGCATCGCGCCGTACAGCGTGCCGCACGCATCGACGACATGCGTGAAGTTCCATCGCGCGACGACGTGATCAATCGCATTCGCATGCTCCGGATAACGCTCCGTGACGATCTTCAGCCAGATGAGCAGCCGGCCGAGATCCACCGCGGAATAGCCGATTTCACCCGTCTGGTTCGCGTAATTGACCATCTGCGCGGTCTGCGTGTTGTACGCCTTGTTCGGCAGTTCGCCGCGAAAGAGGTCCAGCGAATTGAGCGTGCGCAGCAACGTGCCGAGACGGTCGTCGAACTCGCGCTTGTCGACCAGCCCGAGATCGCGCGCGGCGACGAGCGCGCCGAGATACGACGCGGTATCCCACATCGTCGTCGACGGATAGCCGTCGCCCGCGTTCACGAAGCCGGTCGCCGGCTGGTAGTTGTTCCGGAAATACACCCACGCCTGACGCGCCATCTGCATTTCGCGCGCATCGAGCGGGCCGCTTCGCGGCGCATACGACGCGGCCGCAATCGCGCCAGCCCGCTGCCCTGCCTCGCCGTCGGGGCGTGCGCAGGCTGCGCACGCGAGCAGCACGATGATCGACCCGATGCGGCACAACAGCTTCCCCATACCCTCTCCTCGTACCTGTTCAGAAGCGAAGCAGCGGACCACGTTCGATGTACGCGAGACTTTCGAGTATCACGCCGTTCGTGTTCGCATTGAGGGCAGCGTTCGACTGCCCGGTCTTTTCGTAGATGCCGGCGTACCAGCCCTTGTCCGGCTGGTTGGCCGCGCGCACGAACGCGACCAGCTTGCCCGTATAGTCGTCGCGAAACAGTGCATGCCACGCGAACGCCGCCTTGGTCGACACCGACCGCGACGCCGACGCGTCGGCGCCGCTATCGGTGACCGTCGCCCACGCCTTGCCGCCGGAGTAGACCGTGTTGTACGCGAAGTAAGGCGCGCGATCGAGATGATCCTCGGTGACGGCCGTGATCTGCCCGGTCGCGACATAGCGCGCGCGTTGCACCTTCAGCAGCCGCCACGCGAATTCGTGTGCCGCGCCGTCGAGGCCGAACTCCAGCCCCTGCAGCATGTAGGGCTCGCTCAGCACGTAGTTCTGTGCGCCATATCTGGCGGGGGTGCGCGTATCGGTCGGCACCGGAACGTCGTAGATGTCGACGAATCCGAGGTGGGTCGACCACGTCGCCGCCTGCGCGCAATCGACGCCCGACAGCAGCAGCGTGCGCGCCGCGTACTGCTCGTATCCGAGGCGCCCCTCCTGCTGCAACACCACTTTGTCGGCCGTGCGCGCCGCGCCGATCAGCTCGCCGTTGCGCGCGAGCGCCGGCATCGCCCAGCGCCGCGTGACCTTGTCCACCGCCGCCGTGAAACGCGGATACCGCCAGACCAGGATGTTGAACGGCACTTCGAGACGGCCGATGTCGATCGCCGACCAGCCGATCCCGCCTTCCGTTTTCCGGTTCGTGTAGTCGACCATGTCGAGCGAGCGCGTGTCGTACGACTTGTTCGGCAACTGGCCGTTGAACAGCGGCATGCGCGCGAGCGCATCGAGGGCTGCCGACATCCGCCGGTCGAATTCGTCGGTGCCGATCAGCCCGAGCCGTTCGGCCGAGATCATCGCGAGCAGGTACGACGCCGTATCCCACATCGTCGACGACGGAAAGCCGTCGACCGAATTGACGAGCCCCGTGGACGCCTGCGTATTGGCGACGAAGTACTTCCACGCGATGCGTGCCCACGCGCGCTCGTCGTCGGTCAGCGGGCGCGGCCCCGGCAGCGCCGGTGAATCGGCGCTCCGTTCGACCGGCATCGGCGACGCCGCGGCCGCCGGCGTGACCGCGGGGCTGTTGCGCTCGATCGCCACCACCCCCGCGAACGACACGAGGATCGCGACGATCAGCACGATATGGCTGCGTGCGCGGACGAGGTTCTCCTTGAAGCTCATCGGCTGTCTCCTCAGGTTCGGGACGATTCGTGCGCGGCGGGCGCGGCTTGCCCGCCGGCCTGGTGCCGTGCGTGCGCGCCATGCGTTTCGTCAGGCGCTTCTTCGGGCGGCCGCCAGAACGCGGCGAAGACGACGGGCATCATCGCGAGGATGTTGTTGCCGCCCCAGAGCAGATTGACGACGATCGCGGCTGGATCCACGTTCGCACCCGACGCCCAGCGAAGCGCCGCCCATGCGAGCGCGAACGCCGTGAGGGCCGCGACCGCGATCTGCGGGATCACGAGACGCACGAAATTGCCTTCCTGACGATCCTTGGGCGTCACCGGAAACTTGATCGTTTCGCCGCTCAGCACCGCGCGCAACGCACGCAGGCTCACCGGAAAGAACGCGAGATACGACGACTTGGCGGCCCACCCCGGAATCCCCCATGCGCCGAACATGAATGCGAGTTCGGTGCAGATGATGAACGGCAGGAAATGCCAGTAGAACGGGCCGGTGAAGGTCCGGACCGGCGAGATGTTCGTCAGCAGGTAGACGATCGGCGCGATCAGGAACATCAGGTTCCACACGCTACCGAAATACGACCAGAACGTGCTCAGGTACATCAGCTTCTGTGCGCCCGTCAGCCCCGGGCGCAGCAGCGGGTTGTCGTGCAGTGCGATGTCGAGGGTGCCGCCCGCGTACTTGTAGCGCTGGATCGTCCACGTCAGCAGATCCTGCGGCGACAGCATCTTCGATTCGACGCGCGGATGCAGCACGGACTTCCAGCCGCGCGGCCGGTCCGAGTGCAGGACGATCGACGTGTAGATGTCCTCCGACACATGGAACTTGTAGGGCGTCATCTCCGAATGCGTCGCCGCCTGGCGGCGCAGTTCAGCTTCGAGATCGGCGCGCAGCGCCGGATCCGCGACTTCGCTGGCGAGTTGCGTCGCTTCGCGATCGACCGCGAGGCCATAAGCGCGCAGCGCGGCCTCCATCACCGCTTCGCGCCGGTGAATCGACGCGGCGCCGCAGCAAAAGGCCGCGTTGGCTCGGTTGCGGCGGCGCTGGATCACGTCGTAGAACATCTGCGGATCGCTGACGAACGGATCGGCGCCGATCCGGATCGGACCGACGAGCCGCTGCACGCCGCGGGCAAGCACACGCGCCGCCGCGCCGAGACGGCGCCCGGCCCACGCATCGAGCGTCTCACCCTCGGGCAGGTCAAAAAACCACTGCGGCGTCTGCACCCACGCGACCTTCGGATCGCGGAAGTAGCCGAGCGTATGGTCGAGGATCGTCGGGAACACGCGCGTGTCCGCATCGCAGATCACGATGAAGTCGCCGTCGGTCCGGTCCATCGCGTTGCGCAGGTTGCCGGCCTTGAAGCCGACGTTGTTGTCGCGCGAAATGTAGTGCGCGCCTTCCTCTTCCGTCACGGCGCGCATCTCGGCGCGCCGGCCGTCGTCGAGCACGTGCACGCGATAGTCGACCGGATGCGGATACGTGACGGCGCACGCTGCGCGGATCGACCGCCGCACCAGTTCGACATCCTCGTTGTACGTCGCGATGAAGAGATCGACCTTCGGCGGTCGGCGCGTGTCGTCGGACGGCGTTTCGATGCATTCGGACAGCCATTGCGGCGCCGGGCGCCGCGGATAGTCGTCGACCCGCCAAAGGTTGAACACGAACAGCGCGAGTCCGACGTAGGACAGCGTCTCGGCGATCACGAGCGGCACCGCGAACCACAACGCGTCGTGGTTCAGCGATGCCGTCCAGCGCCACACCAGATAGTTCGCGCCGAACACGAGCGCAAGCACCGCGAAGAACTGCCAGACGGATTCGATCGCCGTGGAATGCGGCAGTGGCTCGGGCGGCGTGCGATGCTCGAACGCATCGAAATAGAAGGCCATGTTCGCTACTCCGTGGCGACGCCCACACCGTTGCGCTGCAAGGCGCCGATCAGCCCCAGCAGCGACGCGTTGTAGTCGATCGCGAATTCATTGACCGAATAGGCGCGGTCATCGTCGACATAACTCAGAAGGCGCCGGCCGCGCGGCGCGACCTGATCCTGCGCAGCATCGTTCGGACCGCCGACGAACAGGCCGGGTATCGTCTGGCCGGCCGCTCGCCCGAACAGGTGCGCGGGATGCTGCACCGATCGGCCGCCGATGCCGCTCACGAAGGCCATGCCGAACGGATTGACGCCGAGCAGGAAGTCGAGCTGCTCGACCGCCGCGCGCAGGTATCGCCGATCGCCGCCGTGACGCGCCGCCTCCGCGAGCAGGATGCCCTGCTCCGCATCCATCTTGTTGGAGCCCCAGACCAAGCGGCGATTGGCGAGCCGGAAGCCGCTCTCGCGCGTGCTGCGGTACGCTTCGTCGGCCGCCTGCCGGAGCGCGCGCGACAGGCGCGCACGAAGCGCCACGGGAATCGCGCGGTCGCCACGCGCGTCGAGCAGATGCAGCAGGCCGAGCGATGCCGGATTCTTCCATTCGAAGATCGCGAGACGGCCGGTCCACTCGGGGTGCCGCTCGACGTAGTCGAGATGCGGGCGCTCGCCCGTCGCGAGCCACAGCTCGGCCGCGGCCCAGATCCGGTCGTCGACGTCGGTCAGCAGGCTCGGCTCCCGGTCGACCGCCGACCACATGTACGGACCGGACCCGCTGTCGTCGCCGGGACGGGCATCGACGAACTGCCGCGCATGCACCGTCCGCAGCCACGCCCACGCGCGCGTCGCCGCGGCCAGGTAGCGCGCGGCAACGGTGGCGTCGACATGCGCCCACGCGCGCGACGCCAGCGCGAATGCCGCGGCGGCCTTCGCGGTATCGGCGCTCGACACGCCGTACACGTAGCGCGTTTGCGTGTCGCGTTCGGGCGACATCGGGCCCGGCCAGTCGGCGCCGGAGAGCTTGCGGTACAGTGCGCCGTCCGCGCGCTGCATCGCGAGCATCCAGTCGAGCCCGACACGCGCCTCGTCGAGGATGTCGGGCACGCCGTTGCCGCTTTCGGGAATGCCGGTCTGCCCGTCCGTGAAGCGCTGCGGCGCGTCCAGATACAACGAGACCAGACGCGCGGCCGTCACGGCCGTCGTGGCCACGTACTTGCCGAAATCGCCGGCATCGTGCCAGCCGCCCGTCGCGTCGACGCGATGCCCCGCTTGCGAACCGGTCGTGTCGTCGTGCGCGAGCACGCCGTCCGCCAGATGGTCGGCCGGATGCGCGAGCCCCGTCTCGGGATCGTCGAGCGCGACGCCGCAGCGCTGCAGATAGAAGGCGCGCAGCAACGCACGCTGCACGCGGCCGAGCACGTCGGGCTCCACCGCGAACACGGCCGCCGGCATCCGTTGCACGGCCAGGCGGTAGCGGCCGGCGGGCAGCGGCGGCAGTTCGAGCAGCGTCACGCGCAGCTCGCTGTCCGGGTCGCGCCGCCCCGGCGCAGGCGGCCACGCGCGCAGCACGCGCCCGTCGGCGTCTTCAAGACGGACCGGCGCGTCGGGCGCGAGCCCGATCACGGCCGCGACATGCGCGAACGCGGGCACGTAACCGGCCTGATTGACCGCGAAGCCGTCGGCCGCAGCGGGCGATCGCGGCGCTTCGCCGCGCACGCCAGCCGCGCACGCGAACAGTGTCGTCGAGCCAAGCGCCAGCATTGCGCGCCGGTAGCGATGAGCGGATCTCATGGCAGCGTCCGCACGTCGAAATCGAAGCGATTGGTGCCGAGCACGCGCCCTTGCGCATCGCGAATCGTCGCCTCGAGCGCGTACGCGCCGACGGCGAGCCGCGGCACGCGCACCGGCGTCACCGGACGGCCGCTGTCGGCCGCCATGTCGAATACCATGCGGCCCGAGGCGACCGTCGTGCCGCCCGTCGCGACCTGCCATTCGACGACGGTGTCCGGATACGACGTCCACGTATCGTTGATCGCCCACAGCGTGCCGTCGAACGTTTCGCCAGGCGCATACGTATCGCGCGTCCATGCGATCGACGGCAGCACCGGCTGGTACGCGCTCGCCAACGCGGCATAACCGCGCTTCGGGTGACGGAGGTAGTCGACGACGCCCCAGTTGATCGACGGCCAACCCTCGACGAACATGAACTGGAAGATCGACGCGACCGGCTGATAACGCTGACGCCGCAGCGTCTCCGCGATCCGTTGCACCAGCCTCGCCTGATAGCGCTGCGAGTTCGCGACGAACGCGCCGATATCTCGGCCGCGCTTCACGCCCGCTATGTCGAACGTCTCGCGCCGCTGAAAATCGTGGTACGCCCATTCCGACCACGCGGAGTCGGTCTCCGCCTCGCTCGCCGGCCACAGATTGCCGGGGCTCACGATATGCCGCAGCGTGGCGAGATCGGGCAGCGCCTGTGCGCCGAACTCGGTGATGTTCGGCTCGTTCATGGTCGGAATCGTGTCGGTCCACTTGCCCCAATACCATCCGAGCCAGAAGTGCTGGCCGGTCAGCGACGCGTCGTCCGCATGGCGGCTCGTGTCCTCGCGCAACGCGGCGCCGACCATCGCGGACAGCAGGCGGTTCTGGCCGGGATCCCAGTCGGGATAGCGATATTTCATCCAGTCGGCATCCCACGGCGGTTCGTTCTGGCCCGACCACGCGACGATCGACGGATGATGCCCGAGCATCGCCACCATGTCGCGGGCCTGATCCGCCGCATTCGCGGCGAACGGCGCCGAGTCGTCATAGCCCCACTGCAGCGGAAAGTCCTGCCAGATCAGCATGCCCTTTTCGTCGGCTACATCGTAGAGCGGCTGCCCCGCGACGTGCGCATGCACGCGGACCGCATTGACGTGCGCGCCACGCATCAGGTCGAGATCGCGTGCATAGGCCGCCACGTCCATCTGCGACAGCCACGGGCTGCCGATATAGTTCGTGCCGCGCAGAAACATGCGCCTGCCGTTGATCGTCCAGCACGACTGCGCGGCGTCGAACCGGATCGCGCGCACGCCCGTGCGGCGTTGCGCGACGTCCATCGTGCCGTGCTCGTCGGCGAGCGTGACGACCACCCGGTAGAGCGCCGGGAAGCCGTATTCCGCCGGCCACCACAGCGCGACGTCGTCCAGTTCGCCGCGAATCGACACGCGATTCGCGCCGGCCGCCAGCGCGACCGGCCGTTCGAACACGTAGCCCCGTGCGTCGAAATTGGCGGGCACGACGCGCACGCGCAGCGTCGCGGCGGTGTCGCGCAGCGCGCGCACCCGAACCTCGACGTCGAGCGTCGCATGCGTGCCGTCGCCGGGCCGCGCGTCGACCTTCAGCGCGTCGATCGCAGCCGCTCGACTCTCCCGCAGACGAACCGGCGCCCAGATGCCGCCCGAGTTCGCGTCCTGTCCGCGCGCGGACCACGCGCCGCCCGGCCGCGTGTCGTGATCGTTCAGCACGCCCTTGACGAGCCGCTTGTGCAGCGACCACGCGCCGCCCGGCGGTTCGAACGGGCTGCGCACGAGCACCGCCAGGTGGTTTTTGCCGTCGCGTAGCGCATCCGTGACGTCGAACGCGAACGGCGCGAAATAGCCCTCGTGATGGCCGAGATAGCGATCGTTGAGCCACACGTCTGCCTCGTAATCGACGCCGTCGAACTCGAGCGACGCCATCCGGTCGCCGCCGCGAGGCGCCACCGTGAACGTCGTGCGATACCACAGCGCGCCCTGGTGATCGAGGCCCGCCGCGTACCAGTTCGCCGGAACGCGCAACGCCCTCCAGCCGCGATCGTCGACATCCGCGCGCCACGCATCCGCCGGCGCGCCGTCCGCATCGAGGATTCGCCACTGCCCGGCGAGCGACACTGCGCCGTCGCCGTCGCGCGCAACCGGCAGCGGCAATGCGAGCGCCGCGCATTGCCATGCGAGCAGACAGGTCGTGGCGGCCAGCGTCGCGATTCGCGTCATCGTCTAGCCTCGGCGCTTGACGAGCCGCAGGCGATTGACGCCGAGCCGCCTGCGATATTCCACGGCATCGACCGACGCGTGCATGATACCGAGGCCCATCCCCCTTTCCGGCCATGTGTCGGCGTCGTCCGGATCGAACGACGGCAGGCTCCGCGGCGCGTCGAAGACGCCCGGCGGCGCCGCGGCGCCCGCATCGAAGATATCGAGCGACAGCGCGCGCCGCCCGCGGTGCAGCGTCAGCGCGAGCACCGGCCTCGCGGCGGGCGGCGGGGCGTCCGGCATCGCGGCACAGCCGTGCCGGATGACGTTCGACGACGCCTCGATCGCCGCGAGCTCGAACGCATCGAGCCACGCGCGCGATTCGCCGCAGCACTCGCACGCCGCGCGCACCCAGTCGCCGATGTCGGCGAGCGCGTCGATGCGTGCCGCAAAGCGCGCACGCACATGCGGCACCGGCCGGTCCGGCCGGCCTTTCATCGGACGTCCCCGCGGCGCGCGGCGCATCGCGCCGGCCGGCGGATCAGGCCTGCAGCCGTGCGCATGCCGCCTCGGTGTCGGGCACGACGGCGAACACGCGATCCATGCGCGTCAGTTGAAGCATGCTCCGCACGCCGTCCGCAACGCCGCACAGCACGATGTCGCCCTTGCCGCCCAGCGCCTTGAATCCGGACACCATCGCGCCGAGCCCGCTGCTGTCGACGAACTTCACGCACTGCAGATCGAGCACGACCTTCGCGACGCCCAGCCGCGCGAGCGACACGAGCTCGTCGCGGATCTGCGGCGCCACCGACGCATCGAAGCGCTGCGGCAGCACCTTGACGACCTTGATATCGCCGGAATCGCTCGTTTCGGTCAACATGAATTCCTCCAGTCTCCAGTCTTTCGACGGCAGAAATGAATCGGTCAGTCGGGCCGACGTTCCAGCGCGAGGACCGACACGTCGTCGTCGAACGTGCCCGGTGCCGTGCCGCGCCACGCCAGCAACTCGGATTTCAATGCGTCCAGCGTCTCCCGCAACGGCCGTTGCGCGCGCGCGGACAGGAAGGTCCGCAGCCGCTCGTCGCCGAACAGTTCGCCGTCCGGCCGCGCGCATTCGGTGACGCCGTCCGAGTACAGGAACAGGCGATCGCGAGCGCGCAGCGTGAACGGCACGGTCTCGTACTCGCACCCTGCGAGCAGTCCGACCGGAAATCCGCCGTCGCCGAGCCGGAGCGCCTCGCCGTTCGCGGTGACGAGCAACGGATGTGTGTGACCGGCTTGCGTCAGTCGGCCCGCGCCCGTGCGCGTATCGAGGACGCCGTACACCATCGTGAAGTAGGACGCGTCCACCGCTTCCTCGAGAAACAGCCGGTTCATCATGTCGACGACCGACGCCGGCGACAGTTGCGCGCTGGCGCCGCGCGCTTCCCCCTCGCGCGCCAGCAGACGATTCACGATGACCGACTGCATCGCGGCCTGCACGCCGTGCCCCGCCACGTCAATCGCATAGAACATCACGTGCGCATCGTCGACCGCCTTGACGTTCAGCATGTCCCCGGACAGATACGCGGACGGCGCGAACAGCCATTCGCATGCGACGCCGTCGATGCGCAGCCGCGGCGACGGCAGCATCGACGTCTGCACTGCGGCGGCAGCCTGCAGATCGGCGCGCATCTGGCTGTACGCGGTGTCGAGATGCCGGTTGCGCTCCTCGAGCGCCGCTTCGAGGTCGATCACGCGCAAGCCCGCGCGCAGCCGGACGCGCAGCTCGCTGATGTCCACCGGCTTCGTGAGGAAATCGTCGGCGCCTGCCTCCATGCCGTCGATCAGCGCATCCGAGCCGTCGCGCGCGGTCAGCAGGATCATGTAGATATATCTGCCGAGCGCCTCTTCGCGGATCGCACGACAGAGGCCGGGGCCGTCGAGTTCGGGCATGTCCCAGTCGCACACCACCATCGCGATTTCGCGTCGCTCGCGCAGCAGCTGCAGTGCGAGCCGGCCGTCCGCGGCCTCGACGATCTCGAAGCCGAGCTTGCCGAGCGTACTGCGCAGCAACAGCCTGTAACTGGCGGAATCGTCGACGATGAGAACGGGTGGCATGGCCATGATCGAAATGAAGACGAAGCTCTCGGTGCGCTCGCCAGTTCGGCGTGCCGTTTGTCGATGGTTAATCGGAAAGGTGTCGCGCGCATCGAATCCGCGCCGCAATCGTGACGATGATCAATCCGCTTTCGCATTCGTGGCATTCGTGGCGCTCATCGATACGGTTTCCTGTCTTTGAATTGTCCGCACGCCGGCTTTCCGATCGATGCCGGCCGCCATCACGATGGAAGGCGTCCCAGCATCGCGCGCGTGACCAACACTACGCCGTCCGGCGTGCGTTCGAACCGCTGCGCATCGAGTGCCGGATCCTCGCCGATCACGAGGCCGTCCGGTAGCATGCAGCCGCGGTCGACGACGACCTTCGTCAGCCGGCAGCCGCGTCCGACCCGCGTGTCCGGCAGCAGCACGGCCTCGTCGAGCCGGCACGACACACCGACCCGTACGCCGGGAAACAGCAGCGAACGCGTGACGCTCGACGCCGACACGATCGATCCGTCCGACACGATCGTGTCGACGATGTCACCGCGCTCGCCGCCCCGTCCGCGGAGAAATTGTGCGGGTGGCAATGACAGGCGGCGCGTCCAGATCGGCCAGCGCGCGCTGTCGACGTCGAATCCGCTCTTGCCCGACGCCAGCTCCAGATTCGCGGCCCAGAACGCGTCGACCGTGCCGACGTCGCGCCAGTAGTTTTCCGTGCCCGGCGCGTCGTCGATGCAGGACATCGAGAATGGATGGGCGCGCGCGCGCCCTTCCGCGACGACGCGCGGTATCACGTCGTGCCCGAAGTCGTGGCTCGACGCCTGATTGGCGGCATCGTCCGTCAACAGGCGGTAGAGATAGTCGGCGTCGAACACATAGATGCCCATGCTGACGAGCGACGACGCGACATCGTCCGGCACGGCCGCCGGTTGCGCAGGTTTTTCCGCGAATGCGGTCACGTTGCGGCGATCGTCGATCGCCATCACGCCGTATCCGCCCGCGTCGCGGCGCGGCACCCGCACGCAGCCGATCGTGCACGACGCGCGCCCGTCGACGTGGTCGCGCAGCATCACGGCGTAATCCATCCGGTATACGTGGTCGCCTGCCAGCACCAGCACGTACGCCGGACCGGCTTCTCGAATGCGCTGCAGATTCCGGTAGATGGCATCGGCCGTGCCGCGATAGATCGGCTCCTCGTGCAGGTGCCCGGGCGCCGGCATCACGTCAACCCTTGAATCCCGATCGGCGCGCAGGAAGCCGAGGCTTCCCTGCACGTGCCGCAGCAGCGAATGCGTGTTGTATTGCGTGACGACGCCGATCCGGCGGATGCCGGAATTGACGCAATTGGACAACGTGAAATCGATGATACGGAACCGGCCGCCAAAAAACATCGCCGGCTTCGCCCGTCTCTCGGTGAGCTGTTTCAGCCGCGTGCCGCGCCCGCCGGCCAGCACGATCGCGAACGTGTGGCTCGTCGGCGCGTACGCGCGTGCATACTCCGCGTGACGCCGATCGGGCAAGCACGTTATGCGGTCGAATTCGGCAAGCATCGTTCGCTCCGCTGAAAATCCGGATTGCCACCCCGTCGGGGCAAGCCGCCGTTCGTTCGTCAGGTACGCCGCGCGCCGTCATCGACAACGCGCATTCGACAGCCCTGCTTATCGTGTTGATGCGCCGGATACCGCGATTGAAGCGGTGTGCCGTCCGGCCTCTCACATGCGGAAAATCCTGGATTTCGACATTTGACGAATTCGCTCCACGCCGATTCAAAAATGCTTAATTCATTCTGCGTCAATTTAAGGTGAAGCAATCGGCCTTCGCAAGACAGCGAAACGCCAAATTGCTGTCCGGATCGGAAATCGTCGTCGAATTGTGGGGCCGATTACCGGCGGCTGGACTAGACTCAACCCGGCTCGGTTACACGGATGGCGTTGCGTTGCCAGCCGCCATGCAAACGGTGACACGCATTGTTGAGCTACCTCTCGTTCGTCGCGCGTCTTTCATTTCAGAGGCGGATTCGCTGCCGTGTCGCCTGCCTTTTCGCCGCAGCAAGATCCATCGCACCGCCGTTCGGCTGCCCTGCCCGCGCATGGCTCGGCGCGCTGATCTATGCGGGACTGTCGATCGACGGCGCGTCCGCGCAAACGACGCGAGACGAAGTGCTCGACGGCCTGTCGAATTCGTTCTCGACGCCGTGGCACGAACTCGTGTCGCCGAACCGGGCCGACGGTTCGAACAGCTGGCTGTCGGGACTGTCGATCAACGCGGGGATCACGCAGGCGCTGCAGCCAAGCCAGAAAAGCCGCGTCGGCGCCGGTGCGCAAGGCGACCGGGCGAACGCGTCGACGATGCAGCTCGGCATTCGCTACAACCCGATGTCGTACTGGTTCGCGACGTTCACCGCCTATCGCTATCTGCGGCCGGGTTTTCAGCAAAGCTGGGATCCGGATTTCACCTATTCGTTCGGCTACGACGACTGGCATCCTTACACGCTCAGCCTGGTCTACGGCAACTACACGGGCAACCGCTTCGCGGCCGGCAATGGCGTCGCGCACAGCCGCCTCGAGCAAGGGGGCATTACGCTCGCCTACAAGTTCCCGCTGCCGGACTGGCTGAAGCCGGTCTTCCTGACCGGCATGGGCGACGACCTGATGTGCTCGGCGTCGTTCACGCTGGTGCCGCGTTATACCGATGTGCAGAGCGCAACGCGAGCGAACAAGACGAACGTCGGGCTCGGCTGCCGATATACGCTGCCGAACGGGCTGTACGCGACATTCACCGCATACCACTATCTTCGCCCGTCGCAGCAGCAACCGTGGGATCCCGATTTCGTGTACGGGTTCGGCTATTTCGACTGGCATTCCGACACGATCTCGATCCAGTACAACAACTACTCGGGAAACCGGTTTCCGTGGCGCTCGCGCGCACCCGGCACCGGAACCTTCCGGGCCGGCAGCATCTCGATCTCCTGGTCGCACAGCTGGTGAACGCCGCGACCACACCGCGTTCAACGCGCGGCGGCCGGGATGGCCGAGCTGAGCAGCACGACCATGCCGTGCGCGCTAACCGCGATGCCGGCCTCGCCGGCCACGTCGCGCTCCGGCAGGTCAGGGTGCGCGGAGTCGAGCATCACGCGCCAATCGAGCACCGGCGGCGGCAGCGTGAACACCGTGTCGTCCCGGCCGCCGTTGATCAGCAGCAATGCGACGTCCACGGCCGGCCCCGCGCCCGCGCCGTGCCGGCGATCGGGCCACGCGGGTGCGGCGCGCCGCACGGCGAGCGTGCCGCCTCGTCCGTCCTCCCAGGCCGATGTCGACATCGGCCGGCCGTGCGCGTCGAACCAGTCGACGTCCAGCACGCCCGGCAGCCATTCGTTGCGTCCATGCGGGAAATAAGGATGCTGGAAGACGCGGTAGCCTCGCCTGAGCCGCGCGAGGCGCGCGCAGAAGTGCAGCATGGTCGCGCCGCGCCGCGTCTCGCACGCGGACCAGTCGAGCCACGACAGTGCGTTGTCCTGGCAATACGCGTTGTTGTTGCCGAACTGGCTGTTGCCCCACTCGTCGCCGGACAGCAGCATCGGGGTCCCGTTCGACAGATACAGCGTCGCGAGCATCGCGCGCCGCACGCGCTCGCGCTGGCCGTCGACGTACGGATCGTCGGTCGGCCCCTCCGCGCCCCAGTTGGCGCTGCAATTGGCGTCGGCGCCGTCGCGGTTGCCTTCGCCGTTCACGTCGTTGTGCTTGTGCGCGTAGCTCGTCAGGTCGTGCAGCGTGAATCCGTCGTGCGCGGCGACGAACTGGATCGACGCCCACGGACGCCGCCCGTCGCGGTCGAAGATGTCGGCCGAGCCGCACAGGCGGCGCGCGAACTCCGGCCGTTCGCCCGCATCGCCGCGCCAGAATCGCCGCACGCTGTCGCGATAGCGGTCGTTCCACTCGGCGAAGATCGCGGGATGATTGCCGAGCTGATAACCGTCCGGCCCCAGGTCCCACGGCTCGGTAATCAGCTTCAGGCGGTTGAGCACCGGGTCCTGCTGCAACGCGTCGAAAAAGCCCGCGCCGCGGTCGAAGCGGCGTGCCTCGCGTCCCAGCGTGGTGCCGAGATCGAAACGAAAGCCGTCGACGTGAAACGACTCGGCCCAATAGCGCAGCGAATCGAGCACGAGCTGCGCGACTCTCGGATGCGCGAGGTTCAGCGTATTGCCGCATCCGGTGTCGTCGACATGGCGGCGCTCGCCGCCCTCGGTCATCACGTAGTAGCTCGCGTTGTCCAGGCCGCGAAACGACAGCGAAGGCCCCAGACCGTCGGCCTCGCCCGTATGGTTGTAGACGACGTCGAGCACGACCTCGATGCCGGCCCGATGCAGCCGCCTGACCGCACGCCGGATTTCGTCCGGGCCGCCGCTGCCGAGATAGCGCGGTTCCGGCGCGAAGTACGCGAGCGGGCTGTAGCCCCAATAGTTGACGAGCCCGCGTTCGACGAGCGCGCGGTCTTGCACAAACGCCTGGACGGGCAGCAACTCGATCGTCGTGACGCCGAGCCTGTGCAGATGGTCGATCGTTCGCGGCGCCGCGAGCGCGGCGAACGTGCCGCGCGCCGACGGATGGATGTCGTCCCGCAGCTGGCTGAAGCCTCGGACGTGGGTTTCGTAGATCACCGTCCGGTGCCACGGCACGTCGGGACGCCTGTCGTCACCCCAGTTGAACGCGTCGTCGGTCACGACCGCCTTCGGCATCGCGGGCGCGCTGTCGCGCCGGTCGAGTGCCGGCTCGCCGCGCAGCGAACCGATCCGGTACGCGTACAGCGCGTCGGTCCAGCGAACGGCGCCGTGCAGGCGCTTCGCGTAGGGATCCAGCAGCAGCTTGTGCGGATTGAAGCAATGGCCGTTGCGCGGATCGTACGGCCCGTGCGCGCGAAAGCCGTACAGCAGCCCCGGATGCGCTTCCGGAAGATAGCCGTGCCACACGTGATGCGTGCATTCCGGCAGCCGCAATCGCGCCACTTCCTTGCGCCCCGCCGGATCGAACAGGCACAGGTCGATGGCGCTCGCATGCATCGAAAACACGGCGAAATTCGTTCCGAGCCCGTCCCAGTTCGCGCCGAGCGGGTACGGTTTTCCGGCAGCCAGTTCCTGAAACGAGGCATTCGTCATGTCGCGTCTTCCAGTGGCGGGCCAATTTGCCGCCATGCATGCGATCGAATCCGGTTACGGTTAAATCGGCGTGAATTCCGGTTTGACTTACGTACGACCGATTGCCTAATCTTGTACGGGAATTATGTAGTAATTCATTGGAAATTCCAGTCCGCTCCTTTCGCTTTTTCGGAGTCGGCGGGACACCTTCACGAACGGGCCCGAATGCCGCGAAACCGCGCCGCGATGCGCGTTCGTGCGGGCCGTCAGACGACATCGGCGCCGATCGCGGCGGGAGAGCAACCATGCGCGACAACCAGCGGCCCGTCGGCCGGTCCGAAGCGGACGCATTGCGTGACGACATGCTGGCCGAACTTCGCTACGGCATCGGCAAGACGCCGGCGCAGGCGTCGCCGGGCGAGCTGTTTCACGCGCTCGCGCTCGCGGTACGCAGGCGGCTGGTCGATCGCTGGCTCGACACGGAAACCCGCTACGACGCAAGCCGCAGCAAACGCGTGTATTACCTGTCGATGGAATTCCTGATGGGTCAGTCGCTCGCGAGCAACCTGATCGCGCTTGGCCTCGAGCAGGCAGCGCGCGCCGCGCTGGAAAGTCTCGATATCGAAATGGGTACCGTGCTGGCGGCGGAATCTGACGCGGCGCTCGGCAACGGCGGACTCGGACGGCTTGCCGCGTGCTTCGTCGAGTCGCTGGCATCACTCGGTTTCGCGGGATACGGCCGCGGCATCAAGTACGAATACGGGCTGTTCCGGCAGCAGATCGACAATCTCGAACAGACTGAACGCCCGGATCTCTGGCACAGCGAATCATCGCCGTGGCTGATCGAACGTGCGGACGAAACCCGTTACATTCCGCTGTATGGCCGCATCGAGCACGAGCGCGACGCGGACGGCCAATACAATCCGATGTGGCTCGACTGGAAGATGATCGCGGGCGTGCCGCACGACATGCTCGTGCCCGGCTACGGCGGCCATACCGTCAACGCGCTGCGGCTCTATGCGGCCCGCGCGTCGGACACCTTCGATATGCGTATCTTCAACAGCGGCGACTACGTGCGCGCGGTCGAGGAGAAGATCGCATCCGAGACGGTGTCCAAGGTGCTTTATCCGGCGGACGACAATCACGCAGGCAAGGAGCTGCGGCTCGTCCAGGAATATTTCCTGGTCGCCTGTTCGCTGCGCGACATCCTGGACACGTTCGCGAAGACAAAGCTGCCGATCGAGCGCCTGCCGGAGCGTGTCGCCATCCAGATGAACGACACGCACCCCGCGCTCGCCGTCGCGGAACTGATGCGCATCCTCGTCGACGAGCATCGCGTGGCGTGGGAGACCGCCTGGAACATCACGCGGGCCGTCTGCGCGTATACCAATCACACTTTGCTGCCGGAAGCGCTCGAGACGTGGCCGGTCGAGCTCGTCGAGCGTGTATTGCCGCGGCATTTGCAGATCATCTACGAAATAAACCGGCGTTTCCTCGACGAAGTGTCGGCCCGCTGGCCGGGCGACGAGGCCCGGCTACGGCGAATGTCGCTGATCGACGAGCATGCGCCGCGCCGCGTGCGCATGGCGCATCTCGCGATCGTCGGTAGCCATTCGGTGAACGGTGTGGCGGCGCTGCACTCGCGCCTGGTCTGCTCGCAGCTCGTGCCCGATTTCCACGCGCTGTATCCGGAGCGCTTCAACAACAAGACGAACGGCGTGACCGTGCGGCGGTGGATCGTGCAGTCGAATCCGCCGCTCGCGTCGCTGTTCCGGGAACTGCTGGGCGGAGACGAGTGGATCATGGAAACCGGCCGCTTGGCCGGACTCGAGCGCTATCTGGACGATAGCTCGGTACATGCACGCCTGAAGGCGATCAAGCGACGTAACAAGCAGCAGCTGGCCGCGTTGATCCGGGAGCAGCTGCGCACGCCGGTGGGCGCCGACGCGCTATTCGACGTGCAGGTCAAACGCATTCACGAATACAAGCGTCAGTTGCTCAACATCCTGCATGTGATGCATCTGTATCTGCATCTGGTCGAAGATGGCGGCGACATCGCGCCCCGGGTCGTCGTATTTGCGGGAAAGGCGGCGCCGGGCTACGCAATGGCCAAGTTGATCATTCATCTCATAGCGACCGTGGCAGATCACATCGATCGCGACTCGCGCGTGCGCGACCGGCTGCGCGTCGCGTTCTTGCCCGACTACAAGGTGTCGCTGGCCGAGCGCATCATTCCGGCTGCCGACCTGTCCGAACAGATTTCAACGGCGGGCATGGAGGCGTCCGGCACGGGCAACATGAAGCTCGCTATGAACGGCGCGCTGACGATCGGCACACTCGACGGCGCGAACATTGAAATTCGCGATGCGGTCGGTGTCGAGAACTTCTATGCGTTCGGCCTGACGGCCGCCGAAGTGGAGGTCGCGCGCGCGAGTGGCTCATATGACGCGCGCGCTTGCTATGAATCCGATCCGACGATCAGGCGTGTCCTCGATTCGATGGTGTGCGGGCGTTTCGGCAACGGCGACGACCGCTTCCGGCCGATCTTCGACAGTCTCGTCGCGGGCGGCGACTATTACTTTCACCTGGCCGATTTCGCGGCCTATGCCAGCACGCACGAACGCATTTCGGCGGATTTCGCGGATACGGCCGGCTGGATGCGGCGAGTCGTCGCCAATCTCGCGCGGCTTGGTCGCTTCTCCAGCGATCATACGATCGCCGAATATGCGCGCGACATCTGGCGGCTCGAGCCGATGGCGCCGGGCCGCGCGTGAGCCCGGCGCGATGCCGGCGCCGGGCGTCGACGTGCAAATACTGGAAAACGCGCGACTTCAGGATATAGCGGCCGATCACGCCAAGATTCGACGGCGCATCTTCCGGCGCGGGCTTTTCGACGATACCCGACAGATATTTCAGGCTCATCCGCAAGCAGCGTCTCCGTTCGCCTTCTCGTCCGATTCGCACCATGTTTTGACATTGAGAAACACCGACCGGTGCGCCAAAGTTGTCATGCTCGCGCCCCGTTGCCCGAGCGCGAAGCGGATCGAACCGACCCGGCATCCCGCGACGGAAGCGACAGCCGACATCGCCAAAAATTTGCGCGTTCGCATACACCCAATGACCCGACCAACCGGTAGCCCTGACATCAACAATGCGTTGAATGCGCGCGCCCCGCAAAGCCGCGGGCCGGCGCTTCGGGTCGCGTTGCGGTTATGGGGCGTCGACGAGCGCGACGGGCAAGCGTGGCTCGTGGGACTGCGGCCGCGGCACGCCCGGTTGGATTGGTGGATCGCCCGCGACCGCGCGGCCGCCGGCGCCGACATCGTCGTGCATGTCGTCAAACCGACCGCGCATCGACCGGACGGATTCTGCTGGAACTGTATCGGCGCAAGCGGCGCACTGAATCGGTCGCTCGAAGGCGAACGCACCGAAATCGCGTTGTTCACCGGCGACGCGAGTCGGATGCCGCATCGACGCTCGGGCCTCTGGGTGGTCGCAGGCGCGCTCGACACCTGCTCGGCGCTTGACGCACTCGGACGTTCGATGTACGCGTCGGTCGGGTGTCTGGCGGGCGGACGGATCACGGTGCGGCGCGACCTGCTGGCGCTGATCGCGCAGCGGCTCGACGCGATGGACGCATCGTTCGGCGCGACCTGATAGCCGGGCGGCACGCAACGTCGCCGCGATCGAATCGGCGTCGATGCGAATCGAGCGGGCACGGTGGCTGACGCCCGACGGCTGGATCCGCGATCGCCACTTGACATAGCCGTAGCAAGACGCTGCCGAGTACGGATCAGGCCGGTTGCCCGCCGCCGTCGCTCGCCGTTGCCGGCCCCGCATCGATCGCGACGCGATTCTTGCCGTCGCGCTTCGCGCGGTACAGCGCGCGGTCGGCGGCTTCGATCAGCGACGTCATCGGCGTGCCGACCGCCGGCACGACGCTCGCGCCACCGATGCTGATCGTCACGTAGCGGCCGGTCGACGAATGCACGTGCTCGAGCCGCAGCGCTTCGATCGCGAGGCGAATCTTCTCGGCGAGCAGGCGCACGCCGCCCGGCGACGTGCCCGGCAGCACCACCGCGAATTCCTCGCCGCCGAAGCGTGCGGCGAGATCGCCCGGGCGGCCGAGGCAGCTTTCGACGGTCGAGGCGACCCGCTTGAGCACGTCGTCGCCCGACACGTGGCCGTACGTGTCGTTGTAAAGCTTGAAGTTGTCGACGTCGATCATCAGCAGCGACAGCTCGCTGCGTTCGCGCGCGCCGCGCCGCCATTCGGCGTTCAGGTATTCGTCGAGATAGCGCCGGTTCGACAGCCCGGTGAGCCCGTCGGAATGCGTGAGGCGGCGCAGTTCGAGGTTCGCTTCCAGCAATTGCTGCTGCGATTGCCGCAGTGCGCGGTAGGCTTCGTCGCGCTGCAGCAGGTTGACGTACGAGCGCGAGTGGTAGCGGATCCGTGCGACGAGCTCGATGCGGTCCGGCAGCTTCACGAGGTAGTCGTTCGCGCCGGCCGCAAACGCGGCGCTCTTGATTACCGGTTCTTCCTTGGTCGACAGCACGATGATCGGCACGTCGCGGATCACGGGATTCGTGCGGTACGCCTTCACGAGGCTCAATCCGTCGGTGCCGGGCATCACGAGATCCTGCAGGATCACGGTCGGCCGCGTCTCGATCGCGGTCGCCAGCGCGTCGTCCGAGCGCGAGCAGTAGTGGAAGTCGATGCGGTCCTCGTCGGCAAGCGCGCGCCGCACGGCCTGGGCGACGATCGTCTGGTCGTCGACCAGCAGCACCATCACCGGCACGTCGGTCGCCGGCGGCACCTGCAGGGTCGCGCGCGCGGCTTCGAGCGCCGCGCCCGCGCCGTCCGCGCCGTCCGCGGCGGACGTGCCGTTATCGTGGCCCGGGCGTCGCGTGGAGTCACTAGTCATGTCGACACCCGTTGTTGCCATTGCTGTCACGCAAGTCCATTTCATTCAGTTCCCGACGAGCGCCGCCAGTTCGCCCGCAATGCGCTCGAGCGGCAGGATCGCGCGCGCGGCGCCGAGCGTCGCGGCGGCTTTCGGCATTCCGTAGACGGCGCTCGTCGCCTGGTCCTGCGCGATCGTATGGTAGCCCTTCATCCGCATCGCCTTCAGCCCGATCGCGCCGTCGCGCCCCATCCCGGTGAGCAGCACGCCGATCACGTCGCCGGGCCAGTGCTCGGTCACGCTGCTGAAGAACACGTCGACCGACGGCCGGTACGGCGTCTCGGCCGGCTCGCGCGTGTATTCGAGCGTGCCGGCGCGCGTGATCCGCAGGTGGTCGTTGGTCGCGGCGAGCAGCACGAACGACGGCTGCGGCCGGTCGCCTTCGCGCGCGATGCGCACGTTGAGCGGCGTCTGGCCGTCGAGCCATTGCGCCATGCCGTCCGCGAACGCCTGGTCGACATGCTGCACGATCACGATCGGCGCGCCGAAATCGGTGGGCAACGCGCCGAGGATCGACGCAAGCGCGGTCGGGCCGCCGGCCGACGCGCCGATCGCGACGAGCGGCCCGCCGTCGCCGCGCGCCGTCGTGCCGGCGGGGCGGGCGGCGCCCGCCGGCTTGTCGAGCAGCCGGCCGATCTGGTCGATCTTCGCGAGCAACAGCTGCGCGGTGTCACCGTTCGCGCCTGCGCCGAGCCGCGGCGTATCGACTGCGTCGAGCGCGCCCGCGCCCATCGCCTCGTACACGCGCCACGCATTCGCGCCGATGCTGCTCGTCACGATCAGGATCGCGCACGGCTTGCCCGACGACATGATCCGCCGCGTCGCCTCGACGCCGTCGAACTTCGGCATGATCAGGTCCATCAGCACGACGTCGGGCGGTTGCGCGGCGCAGAACTCGACGGCCTGCGCGCCGTCGGTCGCGACCCACAGCACGCGGTGCTCGGGCCGCCGCGCGACCGCGCGGCGCAGCGCCTCGACGGCGAGCGGAAGGTCGTTGACGATGCCGATGTTCACGGACGGGCTTCTCCTATCAGGTCGCGTACGGCGTCGAGCAGGGTTTCGTCGTGGAAGCTGCTCTTCGCCAGGTAGTAGTCGGCGCCCGCGTCGAGTCCACGGCGGCGGTCCTCCTCGCGGTCCTTGTACGACACGATCATCACCGGCACCGATTTCAGCGCGGCATCGCGCTTGATCAGCGTGACGAGCTCGATGCCGTCCATGCGCGGCATGTCGATGTCGGTCACGACGAGATCGAAATCGGCGCCGCGCAGCGCGTTCCAGCCGTCCATCCCGTCGACCGCGACGGTGACGGCATAGCCGCGCTTTTCGAGCAGCTTGCGCTCCAGTTCGCGTACCGTCAGCGAATCGTCGACCACCAGCACGTGCCGGCGCCGTGCGACGGCCGTGTGCTGCGCGCGCTGCACCTTGTCGAGCTGGCCGCCGCGCACGAGCTTGTCGACCGAGCGCAGCAAGTCCTCGACGTCGATGATCAGCACCGGTTCGCCATTCTCCATCAGCGCGGCCGCCGCGATGTCCTTGACCTTGCCGAGCCGGCGGTCGAGCGGCTGGATCACCAGCATGCATTCGCCGCGGAACCGGTCGACGGCGATCCCGTACGACTCCCATTCGTCGCCGATCACGACGGTCGCGACGCTGTCGCCCGCCTGTTCCGGCGACGGTGCGCCGAGCAGCTGGTGCGCGGTGACGAGCCCGACCGGGCGGCCGTCGAAGCGGAAATGCTGCTGGCCTTCGAGCGTGTCGATGTCGGCGCGCGCGAGTTCGAGCGTGCGGCGCACGTGCGCAAGCGGGATCGCGTACGCTTCGCCGCCGACCTCGACGAGCAGGCTGCGCACGATCGACAGCGTGAGCGGCAGTTGCAGCACGAAGCGCGCACCACGGCCCGGCTCGGTGAAGATCCGCACGGTGCCGCGCACGGCCTTGACCATGTCGTGCACCGCGTCGAGGCCGACGCCGCGGCCCGACACATCGGTGACGCGGTCGCGCATCGAGAAGCCGGGGAGCAGCAGGAAGTCGAGCAGCTCGAGGTCGGACAACCGCGCGGCCGTGTCCGCGTCGGCGAGCCGGCGCCGCACGACGCCTGCGCGCAGCGCGTCGAGATCGATGCCGGCGCCGTCGTCGCTGACGGAGATCAGCAACTGGCCCGCGCTGTGGCGCGCTTCGAGCGTCACGCTCGCTTCGGTCGGCTTGCCGCGCGCGATGCGCTCGTCGGGCGTCTCGACGCCGTGGTCGAGCGCGTTGCGCAGCAGGTGGCCGAGCGGCGCGTCGAGCATGTCGAGGATGTCGCGGTCGACCTGCGTCGTTTCGCCGACGATCGCGAATCGCACGCGCTTGCCGAGCGAACGTGCGAGATCGCGGACGATGCGCGGATACGCGTGCGTTGCGTCGCCGAACGGTCGCATCCGGCAGCGCAACGCTTCGTCGTAAAGCTGCTGCGCGAGATGCGTGCTGCGGCGGTCGAAGCGGTCGAGCTCGTCCAGGCGCGCGCCGAGCTGCAGCTGCAGGTTGCCGAGCCCCTGGCGCACATCGTTCAGCGACGCGAGCGCGGCCGGGTCGAGCCGCTCCGCGAGCGTTTCGACGAGCACGTCCAGCGAGCGCGCGACGTCGCGCTGCATCCGCTTGATGCGCAGGATCGAGCCCGTGAACGGCTTCAGCCAGTGCGATTCGACGAGCGATTCGCTGGACAGGCTCAACAGCTGATCGAGCTGCTCGGCGCGTACGCGCAGCATCCGCTGCGGATCGTGCCGGGAGGGCGGTTGGGTGTGCAAAGGCGGGGCGTCGGGCGCGACGGCATGCAAGCCCGGCGACAGATCGGCCGGCGGGTGGCGCGGCGGGCCGTCGCCGGTGCGCGGCGATATCGAGACAAGGGCGGCATCGTCGGGCGCGGAGCCGATGTGCGGCGCTGCGGCGCCTGGTTCCGGCGCGGGCGGTACGGGCAGTGTAAGCGGTGTGAGCGACACCGCGCGGTCGGCGCGCTCGTCCAACGCGTCGGTCGGACCCAGTGCGGCCAGCGCGTCGATGTCCGCGCGCGAGACCGCCGCCGCCGGATCGGTGTTGCCGACGCGCAGCAGCAGGTCCACGCCATGCAGTAGTGCGTCGATGTGCGCGGTCGTCAGCGTCAGCTCGCCACGCTGCGCGGCGACGAAGCATTCCTCCATCGCGTGCGCGACGTCGACGCCGTCCTGCAGGTCGACGATGCGCGCGGCGCCCTTCAGCGAATGCGCGGCGCGCATGCACGCTTCCAGCGCGGGCGCGTCGCCGGGCGAATGTTCGAGCGTCAGCAGGCCACTCGCGAGCGCCTGCGTCTGCGTGTGTGCTTCGTCGCGGAACAGGTCGAGCAGCGACAGGCGCATCAGGTCGTCGTCGGTGCTCATCGCAGGCTCCTCGCAAGCGAGTCGAACACGCGATCGGTGTCCAGCACGCCGATCGTTGTATCGCGCCACGCGAGCAGGCCGCGCGTGTGCATCGCGGCCGCGTGGGTGAGCGTCGTCGGCACCGGCAGCAGCGCATGCGCCGCGAAGCGCAGCACGCCCTCGACCTCGTCGACGGGCAGCGCGACCGCGTCGCCGCGATGCTCGACGACCAGCATCCGCGCATACGCGTTGCGCGACTCGTGCGGTCCGGTTGCGTTGCGCTCGAGATTCAGCAGTACGCCGAGGGATGCTGCGATCGTCAGCGTGCCGCGCACGTTGACGAGCCCGAGCACGGCGCCGTCGCGCCGGTGCGGCAGCGAATGGATCGGGCGCGGCCCGTCGACCTGCCGCAGCGCGGCGGCGGGCAGGCCGAGCCATTCGTCGCCGACGCGGAACGCGAGCGCGGACTGCTGCGCTTGCGCAGCGTCGGCAGATGCGGCGGATGCAGTGAGTCGTGCGTCCGCAGGGGCTGGCTGCGAGGTGCTGCGTGCGGCGCGCGCCGTTTCGGCGAGGTCCGCGTCGGTGAGCGGCCGGTCGAGCAGCTTCCCGGCCGCGTGTTCGAACACCGGGCAGTTCAGGCAGCGGGTGTGCACGGCAAGCCGCGGGCACGAGCCGTCACCTCGCGTGCCGATGAGATTCCAGCAATCGTCGGCGGCCCTGGCCGGAGCGCGATCGTCACGAGCGGCGTGGGTCATGGGTTCCGCCCGGTTCGCTGGTCCGGCCCGCCGTCGGCACGGCTGACGCGCCGCGCGCTTGCCCGCTGCGCGCGCAGCATCAGTTGCCGGGCACCTGCCGCGTCACCTGCCGCGTCGCGCAGCGCGGCGAGATGGGTCAGGGCCTCATAGTGAGCCGGGTCGAGATACAGCGTCTTGCGATAAAAATCCTGCGCGTCCGCATCGAGGCCGCGCGCATCGGCGATCAGGCCGAGCAGGTAGAACGCGTCCGCGTCGGGGCCGTGCGCGAGCGTGAATGCGTGCGCGGCACGCTCGGCGTCGTCGAGGCGGCCCGTGTCGGCGAGCCGGCGGGCGTCGGCGAGCATGGGCGCCGGGGCGGCGGGTGCGCTCGGCGCGGCATCCGCGGCATCGGGCGCCGCGTGCGCGATGCGTGTCGCCGGCTGCCGCTGTGGCACGGCCGGCGGGCGGTGCAGGGTTGCCGTTGCGAAATGGTTTGCCATGGAGGGTGCCGCCACCGGGTGCCGGGGCGGCAACGTCTGCGGCGCCACCGGCTTCGCAAATGCCACAGACAAGGTGGGCGGCCGCTCGCCATCGTTCGCGCCCGTGGCCGGAGCATCAGCCTGCGCCGCGCGATGGAACGCGAACGCGAGCGGAATGCGCGCGGGCGCCAGCGCATGCCGCATCATCAGCCCCGTCTCGGCCGGGCCGACGAAGATCGTGCCGCCGTCCGCGAGTTGCCGCTCGAGCAGCCGGATCGACTGGTCCTGAGCGTGTCGGTCGAAATAGATCAGCACGTTGCGGCAGAAGATGAAGTCGTAGCGCGTGTCCGCGTCGAGCGGCAGGTCGAACAGGTTCGCCTGCACGAAGCGTACCGGTTCGCGCACCCGCGGGTCGAGCTGCCAGCCGCCGACCGTTTCGCTGAAATGGCGGTCGCGGAATTCGAGCGGGTGGCCACGAAATGCGTTGCGTCCGTAGACGCCGGCTCGCGCCCGCTCGATCGCGCGTGCGCTGATGTCGATCGCGTCGATCGCGAAGCGTGACGGGCCGATGCCGGCGTCAAGCAGTGCCATCGAGATTGAATACGGCTCCTCGCCGGTCGAGCACGGCACGCTCAGCACGCGCAGCGTGCGCGCCGGCTCGCGCACGAGCCGCACGTCGGCGATCCGCGCAAGCGCGACGAATGCCTCGCGGTCGCGGAAGAACCACGTTTCCGGCACGACCAGCGTTTCGATCAGCGCCTGCCGTTCGTCCGCGGACGCATTCAGCCGCTGCCAGTACGCATCGATCGCGGCGCCACCGGCGGCCTCGGCGACGTCGTCCGGCATGCCGCCGGCGGGCCGCGGTGTGTCGGGCGCGTCCGGTGCATCGGCCTGCGTGACGCGTGCGCGTTCGGCAACCGCGCGCGCGAGCGCACGATTGCCGAGCGTCGCCGCATCCATCCCGGTTTCACGCGCGAGCCACGCTTCGAATCGAGGGTCGTTGGCGTTCATCATGGCCATCATCCGGCAAGCGCCTGCGCGGGCGGAAACAGCAATGCGCGCGCGTCGTCATCGAGCATCTGCTCTACGTCGATCCGCTGCACGAATCCCGTCGCGTCGGCGGCGACCGGCCCGAGCCAGCGCGCGTGCGGCGTCGCGATCCCGCTGTCGGCGAATTGCGCGGGCGCGAACTCGCGCACCTGCGTCGCGTGCTCGACGATCAGCCCGAGCCATCGATCGGCGCCGTCCGCCTCGTGTTGCTGCGCATAGCGCACGACGACGAGCCGCGTCGATCGCAGCGCGTGCGCCGCGCGCCCGAGCGCGAGCCGCGGCACGTCAATCACCGGCACCAGCTTGCCCCGGTGATCGATCACGCCGGTGAGCCATGGCGGCGTACCCAGCATCGACTTCACGGGCGCGAGCGCCAGCACCTCGACGATCCGAGTCGCATCGAGCGCATAGCGTTCGCCGTCGAGTTCAAAAAGTAGGAAGAGCATCGTGTCGTCCGCACGAAGGCCGCGTGCGTCAGCCGTCGATCTTGAAGCGCGACACGCCGGTGCGCAGGTGGTTCGCGACGAGCGTCAGATCGTCGATCGCCTGCGACGACTGGCGCAGCGATTCGGCCGTCTGCTGCGCGGCTTCCGACAGCTGCGACAGCGCCTGCGTGATCTGCTCGGCACCGTTCGCCTGCGTCTGCATCCCTTCGTTGACCATCTGGAAGCGCGGCGCGAGCGTCTGCACCTCGGCGATGATCTGCGACAGCTGCCCGCCGACCTGCTGCACGTCGAGCATGCCGCGGCGCACTTCCTCGGAGAACTTGTCCATCCCCATCACACCCGCCGACACGGCCGACTGGATCTCCTTCACCGTCTGCTCGATGTCGTAGGTCGCCACCGCCGTCTGGTCGGCCAGGCGGCGGATCTCGGTCGCGACGACCGCGAAGCCGCGGCCGTACTCGCCGGCCTTTTCGGCCTCGATCGCCGCGTTCAGCGACAGCAGGTTGGTCTGGTCGGCCACCTTGGTGATGGTCGCGACGACCTGGTTGATGTTCAGCGCCTTTTCGTTGAGGATCGCGAGCTTCGCGTTCACCGAACCGGCCGCGTCCATCACGCTGCGCATGGTCTCGCCCATCCGCGTGAGGCCGCTCTGGCTCACGCCCGCGAGCGTCGCCGACTGCTCGGCCACGCCGTTCACCTCGTTCATCGTGCGCAGCAGATCGCGTGACGTCGCGAAAATTTCGCGCGACGTTGCACCGATTTCGGTCGTCGTCGCCGCGGTTTCATTGGCGGTCGCCTGCTGCTCGCGCGACGTCGCCGCGATTTCGGCGACCGACGTCGTCACCTGCAGCGACGACTGCTGCGCCTGCGACACGAGGCTCGCGAGCTGTTCGGCCATCCGGTTGAAGCCGTCCTGCAGCGTGCCGAACTCGTCGCTGCGGCGCAGGTCGAGCCGCTGCGCGAGGTTGCCGGTGCGCATTGCGTCGTGCACCTCGACCAGCCGCGCCATCGGCCCCGTGATCGCGCGGAACAGCGCATAGCCGGTCGCGAGCGCGACCAGCAGCACGACGCTCAGCGCGGTCGCGAGCGTCGCTTCCGCCGTGTTGACCGACGTGCGGATCTGCCGTGCCGAATCGTCGGCCTGGCCGCGGTTTTCGTCGACCAGCGCGTCCGCGACACGGACTACGTTCTCCCACGCCGTCGTCACGTGCGCGAAGTTGGCCCGCGCAGCCGCGCGGTCGCTCGCCGCCGCATGCGCTGCGTCGTTCAACAGCGGCAGGTACTGGTCGTATGCGGCCCGGAGCGCGGCGAAGCGCGCCTTGTCGTCGTCGCGGAACAGCGTCGCCTCGTATTGCGTCGACGCCTGATCGAAACGCCGCAGCGCTTCCGGAAGCCGATCGAGATCGCGCTTCGTGCCGTCCGAATCGCCGTCGCTGAAGATCGCGCGTTCGACCATCGTATAGCTTTGATTGGTCGCGGCGCGCAGCGACGTCGACAGGTACAGGCCCGGTACCGAATCCCGCTGGAGGCTGTCGGCAGCGGCGTCGATTGCCGTCAATCGGGTGTATGAAATCGCGGCCATGACCAGCATCAGCACGAAGATCGCGCCGAAGCTGAGCACGATGCGCTTGCCGAGCGTGAAGCGTCCGCCGCGCAGCAGGGCGGGCAAAGGGGGCGTGCCGGCGCGGGGCGTCGTCGCAGTGGCCATGTCTATCTCCCGTAGGGCTTGGGTCGCCTGGATCCGGCGGCGCGAAGTGCAGAGAAAACGATTCGATCGCGGGTCGGAGCGATCGATCGAATCGTTCCGGATGGGTGCCCGATTGCCGACGCCCCGCATGCTGTCATGCGGCGCGTCTGATCGCAATCGAATTTTTTACGCATTGAGCCATGCTTTTTTCATCCCATTAAAGATAGGTCAATACGCAGACGTTTGCGGAAATTTGAAAGGGAGCAGGGGTAGGTTGCTGCCGGTATTTCGGCTGGCCCGCCGACGACGGGGCATCGGCGGCCTGAAATGCGGAACAATGACGCATGATCGAATCGTTTGAAATCTAATTGAAATGTTTCCGATATGGGGATGTGAGCACGACTATCGATTTTCGTGTCGCCCAACTCGTGAAAGCCATGCAAAGACTCTGTAAGTTGGTGAAGAGGCGGCGGGAGAATGAAGCGATGAAGAAGACGAAATAGCTATATCAAGTTGATAAGTGCATGCCACGCGTCTTCCTCAAGAGTCGTTATCCTTATCAGATAACTTCGTTGGCTGCGGGAGAGGCAGTCCAACCATGGCACGTGGCGAGGCGTTCTTTGAGTATGGCGCGATGACATACCGCGTTCATCTGACGTCTCGGCAGGGAATTTCAGCCTTCACCGCCGGATAACTGCGCAGTTGATCGGTCACAATCTTACGCAGCACCGGGTTTGAGCGCAGCATCCGCCGGAAGAAGCGCTTGCGTGCTGGCAACGCAAACCGCCACCGGAATTGCTACTGCACTCCGATTGCGGCGCCCAATACGTCAGTCGCGCATACCGGAAATTGACCGCCGCGTTCAAGATAAACGTTTCAATGAGCCGCCGTGCCAACGCCTGGGATAACGCCCCCCGATGGAGAGCTTCCTCAAGACGTTGCAGGTCGAAAGAATCTACCAGACTCACTACGATACGCGTGCCCACGCCCGAGGCGGCGCTTGACCAAGCGCAGCACCGATTGATCGATATAGGTGTGCCGACATCCCACTGCTCTGCCGCTTAAGCCCGACTCACCATAGCGACGACGGAACGCTGTAGCTTGTGTCGGCACTTTGATTTGGCATTGCGGATGATTTGCGATGAGAGCGCAAAGTCGAACGACAAACATGTAGTCGAACGGCTCCGGCTTATCATCCTCGCGCAGCCTGTCGGACGAAGGGCTGGAGGATGCGCTGTACGACAGCATTGCGATGCGGGCGTTTGCCGGGATTGATCTGGCCGTCGAGAACGTGCCGGATGCGACCACGCTGCTGAAGTTCCGGCGCCTGCTTCTCGCACATGACCTGACGCGCAAGCTGTTTGACGAAATTGGCATCTCGCTGTGCGAACGCGGGCTGATGATGAAGGAAGGCACGCTGGTCGATGCGACGATCATCGAAGCGCCGCCGCCGACCAAGAACGCCGAGAAGCGTCGCGATCCGGACATGCATCAGACGAAGAAAGGCAACGAGTGGCACTTCGGCATGAAGGCGCGCATCGGCGTCGATGCGGATTCGGGGTTGGCTCACAGTGTGGTCGGCACGTCCGCCAACGTGTCGGACGTTTCGCAAGCGCACGCGCTGTTGCACGGTCACGAGCAAGAAGCGTTCGGCGACGCGGGCTACATCGGCGTAGACGAGCGCGATGAAATGAGAAGCAAGTCCGTGAAGTGGCGCGTGGCGGCCAAGCGAGGAAAGATCAAGGCGATGCAGTGTGGGCTCTCAGAAAAGATGTCTTTGCCCCCCTTGAGAAATCAAGGACTTGGACATCTTTTCTGAGACGAGTGCACCCTGCTCGTCTCAGAAAAAGTGTCCTTGGGCACGAAAATTCTCAGAAAAGCTGTCTTTGGACAGTTGTCCGGCTCCCTCGGTACATCTCGTGCAGAAAGCGGCGAGCGCGTCGGTGTGACTCTTATCGGCGGTGGCCACACTCGGTCCTTGAATAGGATCTTGGCTGAATCCGATGAGAATTCGACGGAACTCGGCGTGCATCTCGATCGTTCGTGGCTATACGATGGACGCGATATTTCCTCGTCCCATGCAGTTTGCACGGCTCGTTAGTCCGGGCAAGTCTCACGGCTCATTGTCGTGGCCCCATTTATTTCACTTCCCGTCCCGAGTGATCACCGATGCGTTACGGGGCCCGTGATCATCGTGGCGTGGGAACGCAAACAGGAGCGACGGCACAACGCGAGCAGGTCCGGGAGATCGAGCGCGGCATCCGGAGACTGCAAACGACAACGAGGCCGCAAGTCCCCGTCGCTTGCTTTGAGGATGTGCCCCATTACAACCGGTAGCCGACGGTGGCAAGCAGCGCGCCCAACGAGAATCACCCTACCCAGCCCAGGCGCTTGTTCAACGCCTGGATGGCTGCGCCGACCTCTTGGAGTCCAAGACCGGTGTTCGAATCCGCCTATGTTTCGAGCACGCGATGCACGTCTGCCCGAGTGGCCAGCAAGTCCAGATCATCGAGGTCAGTGGGTACCACGTTGCTGAACCACGATAGATGTTCGAGATCCATCCGTCCGCCCCCTTGTGAAGAGGTTGTGGGCAGCAGATCGGTGTGCTGATCGGTGTTGATCACCGCCTAGGAGGCTGCACGCAACTCGGCTCGATGCTCTTGCCCCCGCCACAACTAGGTATGCGTACCATCTCGTCGAGCCCCATGGCGCCATCGCGCTCGGTGGCTGCGGCGATCTGGTCCGTACTCATCGAACGCGACGCATATACCACTGCGCGCAGCGCAGGATCGTCGCGTGTCAGGAACTCGTCCGTCCGATTGGCATCCTTCGGCAAGGCGAGGCACACGAGCCCCGTGCGGACGTTTTGGAACGGTGAGAGTGATCCGTGTTTGACGCCCTCGTCATCGGCGGGCATTCACGCGCGTACTCGTCGATCACCGCTAGTCACTTCAACTGCTGGTTCGCCGTTCTGCGCGAACAATCTGGCCCCGCACGGCCGACCGCCCCTCGACGAAAAAGGGGCGGCGCCTGCCAGGGCCTTGGTCCAAATCAATACGGTATCGGTGGCAACGAGCAACCCTTCGGAGGGCCGTCCCCGACTCGGGGCGCGACGGTATCTCTTGTCGCACACATGAAAGCACGGTGATACGTCACCATATGGCCCTTCCATGTTGAGAATGTATAGTCGTTATCCCATCGCATTTCGTAACGATAAGGTCCACAGCCCCACTGGGTACACGTCGGATTCTGCCTTTTTCCCGTCGCCCTCCAAACACCTCTATAATCCGCCGCCGGAATGTACTTATCGAGCGCGATTATCATCGCATACGCCGTAGATCCGGATGGCACATAGATTGTTTGCCCAATGGTGAAACTCTGCTCTTGCGTCACGGCCTGACTATAGGAGGCACTTAGGCCGCCGCCTTGGCTTTTGAAGGTCGGGGATAAATCGATACCGATCGTCCACTGCCTCGTGATCGACGTGCTACGGCCTTCCGTCTTGTTCGCTGTGCATCCACTATTCGACGGCGTACTGCAACTGAGCGTAAATTCAGGATAATATTTTTGGACCCTCCACACCCAATACGTTCCTTGGGCACCTTGATTGGAATAGTACGAAATATACGAATTATTTCGATCAGCGGAAATCGTTGGGTTCGTCACCCACTTCGTTGTTCCGGTAGCGAGAGCGTGACTATTTTGGGAAAGCAAGCCCAGGCAAGCCGTGAGCAATGTTGCCAGAACGGCATATCGAGAGGATTCAATTTTCATTCGATTCACCCCGCAATCATTGCGTTTTTTGTTTAATCAACGAATCGCTTCCGCGTCGCCCGAGTTTGGGCAAGAGCGTGGCCAACTCATCTCGCTCTGCGGCATCAAATGCGAGTACGCCTACCCCCTCATCCGGCGCCCCCTTATACAGCAACGCAACCGCTGCTTTGCGCCCGACATGGGCCAGTTCGATACTAAGGTCGAGAACGCGCTGTTGACTATCGGCACTCCCCGATGAATCGATGATTATCAGATAGCCTTCGTTCAGCGCACTGGATACTTTCTCTTTATAGCGACCGAAATCTTCATCTGCGTTCACAATCACCCCGTCAAATTGATTCTGAATTGCGGGATTCACCGAATCGCTGGACTGGATTGTTGCAGAACGGCCAAGTTCTTGCATTGCAATCCCCATGGATCCACTCGACAAGTTGACCCATGCAGATTTTCTTACGGAATAGTCCTTATCGATCGCGACGGAATTTTTCCCGGCGGTCGAAAGGGAGTTCGATTCGAACTGCTGCCCGGATGCAGACTGCTGCGTCAGCACACTGGCAGGAGAACCTACAGCTCCGTCATCCCCTCCACACGCACTGACCGCAAGCGACGAAATTCCCATGAACAACGCAATGCGCCACCTCATCCGACACCCCCAAATTCATTGAAAGTTTCTAAGTTTCAAATAACCACCCACAATAAAACAACCAATACATCAGCACACCGCACCATTACAGCGAATCGATATTTGCAAAAAGCCGCATCGAATACCGTGCAGCGGGTCCGATTCGGATAATTACCTCGGAAGCACTACCGGGCCGTGACGCCACCCCACACGACCATACCTTATTCTTGACTCCAATTTACAACCCGCAGCCTAACCCGCCTCATTTTTACGAGGAAATTAAATATCTCGATAAGTGTTATTAATTATAATAATATGCCTCTCATGCACACCAGCTCAGCCATTCCACATACAATCATGATCGACCATTTGAATATGTGAAGATCAAAAACTCCCATTTTATTCATCAAATGCCAAACAGCCTTACCCCCAGCCACCACATGCGATTCGCGACAATTCCATGGATGGTGCTCCAAGCAAGACGGAAATCTTGATCCGCCGAGCAAAACTATTGTTCCGTGCCGCCAAATGACAATCGTCAAGGAAATGAATTACTGTTTCTAATTCCGAGATTCAGCACATCCCGATAATGATTGACCTCGATCTATTGAACACCCTGCTGTGCGTCGTCGAAGAGCGGAACTTTACGAGAACCGCGGAGAGAATCCACAAGACGCAATCCACAGTAAGTCAACAAATATCGAGGCTCGAGAGATCACTTGGACACACGTTGCTCGTCCGTGATAGAAGTGGTAACAATGTTGTCGTCACGGAACAGGGTGAAATATTGGCGACCTACGCGCGTCGTCTTATTGAACTTGCCCAGGAAGCAAAAAATGCTCTTGCGGCCAACCGGGATTTGATTCAAATTCGAATTGGAATACCAGAAGATTTTCGGGTCGACCGGATTACGCAAGTTCTTTCCGGATTCGCCTGTATAAACCCGTCCATTCGACTTGAAATAGCAAGCGGCATGAGTATTGATCTGCATGCGAAGCTTGCTGCTGATCAGCTTCAACTCGCCTTGGTAAAACGGGAACCCGGAACGGGGGCGTGTGTGGCGTCTTGGCCAGAGTCCGTCGTCTGGGTGACAAACCGGCAGGCTGTCACGCCGTACGACGTGTTGCCATTGGCAGTCTTTCCTCGAGGATGCATCTACAGGGCACGAGCGGTATATGCTCTCAAAAAAGCAGGAATACGATGGAGAGTTGGTTTCGAAAGTCCCAGCTTGACCGGAATTCAAGCCGCGGTATCTGCCGGCTTGGCCGTTGGCGTATTGCCAAGATCTGCCGTCTTGCCCTCCCATCGAATCCTGTCGTCCTCCGATAAGCTGCCCGATTTACCGGGGACCGAACTTGCCTTAATTGCAAAAGTGAATCCAGTCAGCTTTGAACAACGTCCTCTCGTAATTTTTCTTTGCAGTGAAATCGAAAAAATCCTAGACGATCAGGAAAATTAAAGGAATGATGGCGCAAGAGATCAGTCTATTCGCCGATGATCAACATCCTCTCGCGGCGATGAATCAGAGCGCCGGAGAATGATCTGAAACAGCCACGGTTTCGACACAAGGCATAAACGGACTCGTATCGGATCGCCGAATTTAACCGCGCAATTTCAGGTTGCTCAGGCACATGGCTTTCAGCACCCTTCGCCGTCACACCAGGAGCCAATGCCGCAAGCGCACACGCCGTTCTATTCTCGGTTGGCCATAAAACGGCTGTCGCCCAATACAGATGCAGCCCCGACTCCCAATTACTTGCCGCCGATCGATATCCGCCATAACTCGTAGCGCTCGTGACCGTTTGGGACCAGACCTGCGACATGGTCACTCAGCGCGCTCGACGTGAAGACGAGATCGCCGGTCGGAAGCAGAGCCGGAGTGTCCGGCCAATGCACGCCATCGTCGGATGCGATCAACGACATCGATTTCGTGCCCGGTTCGTACTTCACGATGCCATTGTGCGTGACATCGGTAATGTAGAGCACACCGTGCGAATCCGTCACGATTCCGTCCGTGTTGCCACCGACAGCACCAAGATCACGAATCTCCGTGGCGATCTGCTCATCTGTTGCACCGTGCAGCCTAAGAACGGCGGTCGGAACCGAACGTGCGCGTGTTCCTGTCGTCACGGTCCAATACAGCGTCGCACCGTCCGGCGACAGCGCGATACCATTGATACCTATCAGCAGCGGCTTTTCTGGCCATACTTCAACGCCATGGGAGACGACCTTTACCCCCGCTTCGACCTGCAAATACGGATGCCCGTCCAGCACACGTCGCGCCGTGCCTGACGCAAAATCGGCGACGATCAGTCCGACCTTGTTATGCGGTGAACTGCGCGAGCCACTGTCGGAAACATACGCGATGCGCCTGTGTTCGTCGACGACGATGTCGTTGAGGAAGCTGCCGACACGATCGGCCACACCGTCGAGGGCGATGCGCTTCACGATTCGTCCGGATTTCAGATCGAACACCACGATTTTCTGGGCTCCAGCAGGTGCCTCCGATTCGCCGGCAACGAACCCCATGTCAAGTGCCCAGAGCCAGTCGTTTTTCCGATCGACGTAGAAGCCCAGCACGTTGCGCAAATGCTCGCTCGGAGCAGTTGCTGTGGAATTGCCTTCCATTGACGGAAATGGCGTCAGTCGCGCCGGGCCGGTAGTTGCCCGAGTATCCAGCCTGCTTAGCGTCGCCGGTGTCGAAGCGGCGACGAACCGCGGGGTACTCACATATGCGGTACCGCGTGCGTCGAAATGAAGCCCGGCAATCGGCGCATTGACCGAGCCAGCGAACGGCGCGGGATCTCCACCGTCTTTCGGAATCTCCCAACTTACTCCGGCGTAGCTTCGCCAGCGTTCAAGCCGGGTATCGGCCACCGCAGTCGCTGCGGTCGCGCAACTGATGAAGGCAATTGCGAAAGCAAATGACGTAACTCGACTCAATCGCTCGAACATGATGAAGGATGGTGAATTCGTTAGATGTGGTTATGCGACTTGATGCAGATGCAGCAATTTGAAGTTTTCGATCCATTGACCGGCGGTCGCGCGGAATGCGTCCATCAGCGGGCTGCGCATGTGGTACTCCCACGACGCGCGGTCCGCCCATTGCTCAAAAAAGACGACCATCCCCGGCTGATCCAGCGATTCATGCAGTTCGTAACTGAGACAGCCGGGCTGGTGGCGCGCCATCTCGACGAGTTCCTGCTGGGCTTGAACCAGCGCCGCTTCGCAACCGTGCTTCGCCTCTACGAGTGCGACAATGACGTGGGCTGACATATCGAGGCACCTGTTCAGAGAATCGACCGAAAAGTGCCGCCTTCGACGCGCACCGCAGCACCGTTGGATGCGGCACCCAAAGGACTGGCCAGCAACGCCACTATGGCGGCAATCTCGTCGGCCTCGATCATGCGGGCGATCAGTGAGCTCGGACGATACGTGTCGAAGAAGTGGGATTCGATTTCCGCATCGGTCATATCGGGTCGTGGCGCGGTCTGCCGCAAATACGCGACGATGCCTTTGGAGCGCGTAGCGGACGGCAGTACGCTGTTGACGGTCACACCCGTACCCTTCGTCAGTTCGGCCATTCCGCGCGAGACCGCGAGCTGGGCCGATTTGCTGACACCGTAGTGCACCATGTCCGGCGGCGTGAACGCCCCGACTTCGCTGGACATGAAGATGACACGCCCCCAGTTCTTCGCAAGCATGCGAGGAAAGTAATGACGTGACAGCCGTACGCCCGACATGACGTTGACATCGATCATTCGCAGCCATTCGTCATCAGTGATCTCGGCGAAGGCCCTGGCTTCGTAGTAGCCAAGGTTATTCACGAGAATATCCGTATCCGGCTGCGCTTCGATCAGTTCCGCGACACCTCGCTTGCCGCTCACATCGGCGACGATTCCGCGCACGCTGCCGCGATGCGCGGTAGCGGATATCTCGGCGACGGCGGTGTCGAGTTTGTCACGCTGACGCCCGGTGATCGTGACCGACACACCTTCGCCGGCCAACGTTCGTGCAATGGCCATACCGATGCCAGCGGTGGCGCCGGTGACGATGGCAGTTTTACCTTCAAGTTGCAGATCCACCGTTTGCTTCTCCCTTGCTCGTCGAAGGACCGGCTACGCCGGTCCATTGCGTGGCATTACTTCAGCCGCTTCAGCATCTCGCCCGCGACGTCGAGTGCGGTGGCCGGATTCTGACCGGTGATCAATTCGCGGTCGGTCACCATGTGCGCGGTAAATGGCACCTCGTTGCTGCTATAGATGCCGCCGGCCTGCTGCAGCGCGGTCTGCGGATAGAACTTCATCACTCCGCCGCCAAGCAGTCCTTTTGCCTGCTCCTCTTCCGCGTTGCTGATCACCGTCATGCGGTAACCGGAATAGATCCATTTCGGGTAGCTGCCGCTCGCGTTCCCCGAGGCGAGCTTTCGTGCAAAGCCCTGTGCATCGGGCAGGGTCGACAGCAACGCAATCGGACCATGACAAACGAGCGCCGTGGTCTTGCCGCGCGCGTGAAAATCGGCCAGCAGTCGGCCCACCGCGGGGCTGGTCAGAAGATCCTGCATCGGCGCGTGGCCGCCGGGAACATAGACGGCATCGAAGTGCCCGTAACCGATCTGCTCCACCCGCGACAGACTGATCACGGGAGAGTGCGAGCGCGACGTGATTTGCAGCTTGTCGAGCAACGCCTGGTAACCGCGCATCGCCTTTTCGTCGCCGTTGAAGTACATCTTGTCGGCAGACGTCGCATCCATCGTGGGCGCGTTGCCCTCGGGCGTGGCGAAGGTCACCTGGTGGCCGGCATCAAGCAAGGCCTTCACGGGCTGCATCAGTTCGTTCAGGTAGAAGCCCGTCGCGAAGACCTTGCCGTCCTTCAGATCGAGGTGATCGGAATCCGACAACACCACGAGCACGTTGGCCGCGTGAGCGCTGTACGCTGCAATGCCGAGCATGGCGGCAACGGCGAGCTTGCGCATCGAATGCATAGCATTCTCCATGGGGAATTTCAGGCCTGCCCTGAGTGATTCAGCAACAGATAACGGATCGCCGCGCCAACGCCGGAAGCCGACTGCGGGTTCTGGCCGGTCACGAGACGTCCGTCGACGACGACCTTCGCCGTCCAATTCGGTACGGGATGGTGATGCGCGCCGCGCTGTGTCAACGTGCTCGCGAGCAGGAAAGGCACGACGCGATCGAGTTGAACCGCGCGCTCCTCTTCATCCGTGAATGCGCTGAGGTTCTTGCCGGCGACCAGGTACGTTCCGTCGCCGAGGGTCACATCCACCAGCGCGGCGGGGCCATGACATACCGCGCCGACCACACCGCCTGCCTCATAGACCGCGCGAGTCACCTTTTGCACGTCGGGATTGCCCGGAAAATCCCACATCGCACCGTGACCGCCTGCAAAGAAGACAGCCGCATATTTCGACGCGTCGACATCGCCCAGTCTCTGCGTGTGGCGCAGCGCGTCGCGGAAAGCACTGTCGTTCGAATAGCGCGCGTTGACTTCGTCCGTCAGGTCAAGCCCGTCGACGGGCGGCTCGCCGCCCAGAATCGACGCGAATTCGACCGGGATGCCGGCCGCGTCGAGTTCGGCAAGCGGATGCGTCACTTCGCCGAGATAAAACCCGGTCGGCTCGCCGGTCGAGCCTTTCGTCGCGTGGCTCGTGAGTACGAACAGCACGGACAAGTCCTGCCGGTCGCGATGTTCACTATTCATGGTTCGCTCCTAGATTTCAGTGGGTGACCCGACGACGGATCACAATGCGCCCACTTTATTTGGCTCAATGGAGGAGATAAACTGAGTCAGAAGTAAATCTTCTGTTCTCTGGAGGACAAGATGGGGCGAAGATTCGACCATCTCGGTGATGTGGAAGCGTTTGTCACGGTAATTGAAAAAGGCTCGATGACCGCCGGCGCGGTGGCCTTGGGCAGCACACCTTCGGTTCTGAGCCGAGCTATCACGCGCCTGGAGACTCGGCTGGGTGTGCAGTTGCTGCGTCGTTCGACCCGACGGTTGAGCCTGACGGAGCAAGGCAGGCTCTATCTGGAACAATCGCGCGCAGCGTTCTTGTTGATCGACGATGCCGAGCGCGCCATTCAGGGGCAGGACGGCGCGCTGACAGGTCATGTCCGGCTCAGCGTACCGACGACGTACGGACACTATCGTCTGCCACCGCTGCTTCGGCAGTTCACGCAGCAACACCCGCAGGTTCGCGTGGAGTTGAATATCGCGAACCGGAACGTCGATCTGGTGGCCGAAGGTTTCGATCTGGCGATCCGGCTAGGCGCATTGCCCGACAGTGGACTGGTCGCGCGCAAGCTCGAAGATGCAGCGTTATGCCTGGTAGCGTCGCCCGATTACATCGCCAATGCTGGCATTCCGGAAAACGTGGCCGATCTGGAGCGCCACCTTTGCTTGCCTTTCATGCTGCCCAGCAGCGGCCGTATCGCACCGTGGGTGTTCCAGGACGGCGGTCAGGACATCGACTGGCTGCCGCCTTCGAACGTCGCGGTCTCCGACGATGTGCTGGGTGTCGTTTCAATGGCGCAGAGCGGCGCCGGCATCTGCCAGACCTATGATTTTATTGTTCGGGACCGGATTCAGGCCGGAACTCTCGTCGAACTGCTGCCCCACCTCCGCGGCCGCACACGGCCGTTTTCTGTGATTTATGCGCCTCATCGTCGCTTGTCTGCGGCATCACGGGCCCTGATCGACATGCTTGTCGCGTCTACCCCCGATTCATCCAAATGAAAGCAAAATGATGGTTGATGGACTCTCAGCGCTCAGCACGGGTTCGGGAAATTCGAACGGCTCACTGATTGCCACGGTTGAACGACACCAATGAATGCAAGTGGCGTAGCGGCTTCATGCAACGATTCGAAGCACGTTGAAATCGGCCTGAAGCCGGCATGTCTTAAGGCTTTTCGTATTCGGGCGGTTACGCGCGTTTGATTTGCTTGATCAAAAAATCGACCATATCTCGCTGTGCGTTGCCAAGAATATCGCCGGTGCCGACTAGCGCAAGCTCTGACGGTGGCAATGGAGGCAAATCGGTGCAGACTCGATGCTCCGGCAAGATCGCAGACTTCGGTAGCACCGAGATAGCCAGACCTGCGGCGACCGCTGCCTGAATCGCAGTAAGGCTTTGGCTGCCAAACGCTATGCGCCAGGCACGCTGCGCCTTGTCGAGACTGCGGATCGCCCGCTGACGGTAAATACATCCGTGGGGAAAAAGCGCAAGCGCGATCGGCTCATCCGAATCCGGCTTCGGGGAATCAGCATCCCGCCCCCGCACCCAAGCAAGCGACTCTGGCCAAGCCGCGAAGCAGTCGCCTCTGCCAGGTTCCCGCTTGACGAGTGCGAGGTCTATTTCCCTCGCGGCAAGCTTGCCTTGCAAATCCGCGCTCATACCCGCCGACGTTTCAAGCCTCACATCCGGTCGGACCTTCAGAAAACCCGAGAGTATTGCCGACATGCGCCGCGCATCGAAGTCCTCCGGGACCCCGATTCGAACCGGCGAAAGCTTGACGTCGCGCTGGAGCACCTCGCGGGCTTCCTGCGACAACGCCAGCAGCCTCCGCGCGTACTGCGCGAGCAAGACACCGTGTTCGGTGGCAACGACATGATTCCCCGAACGGTCCCTGAGCAGCAGCGGGCGACCTACCGACTCTTCCAGCTTTCGCACCTGCTGGCTAACAGTCGACTGCGTGCGATGAACACGTTCGCCTGCACGAGTGAAGCTGCCTTCATCAACGACGCAAATCAGCGTCTTCAGTAGCTCGAGATCAAACATGGTCAGTCATTTGAAATTTAAATATCCATGATTTTATTATCTAATTTCTAAATATGAGACCTTCTGCCTATGATGCGAATGTCTTCTAGCCAAACAGGAACAATGATGTCACTGAAAGATACGAGTCGGCCACAATGGCTGACATTCGACTGCTACGGCACGCTCATTCAATGGGACGAAGGTTTGCTGGCAGCGGTACGCGAGATTCTTGGAAAACGGCAGGCAACGGAGGTCGACGCATCCAGATTCATCGAGGTTTACGACCGGTATGAACATGAGCTCGAGCAGCAATCGCCCCACCGCACCTTCCGTCAGGTTTCCGGCCAGGGCCTTCGACTTGCGCTGGAGGAATTCGGGCTTGCCGGGAGCGAAAGCGACGCCGCAGTGCTGACTTCGAGGATTGCGGCGATGCCACCGTTTCCCGAGGTCGTCGGCACGCTAGGGAAGTTGAAAGCAATGGGATACCGTCTGTGTATTGTCTCGAATACGGACGACGACATTATTGCAGGCAACGTAGCACAACTTGGCGGCTATATCGACAGGGTCATTACTGCACAACAGGCCGGGGCCTACAAACCAGCACGTCGGCTGTTCGATTACGCGCACGAACAGCTTGATGTATCGAAGGACGACGTTGTTCACATTTGCGCCAGCCCGCATCTGGACCATGCAGCGGCGCGAGACATCGGATTTCGTTGCGTGTGGATTGATCGAGGCACGGGTCGAAAATTGCTGCCGGACTACACTCCAGACGCGACGTTACAGACGCTGCACGAAGTACCGGAACTCTTTGCTACGCTCGACTGGTAGTCCATTGTCCCGTTACCCCGATCACGGCTTGCCCAAGTGCATGCAATATTGCCGGAAGAAGCGACGCGTTCCGATCGGGGTACATCACACACGCTTCTCATCATCGACATACTGATCGCGGTCCGGCACATAAACCCTGATCCCAGAACGACACGTAACGATTTGCATCCGGTGACCCGAAACGTCGACGCTGAATCCCGACGCAAATCAGGATGACTCTCGCTCCAGGACTGCCCCGCTCCACCACCCATCTTGCTCCGCTTCCGACACCGGCAAGAACCCGTTGGTTTCCCAAGATCACTTGTCGGACCGGCCGCTGAAAAACTTGATCGGCATGGTGCCGGTCTACTTGGTAAGGCGACTGAGACTTCTCTCTTTGAGCCGTTGAAGGGCGCTCAGGTCGGATCCTCTTGCTCCCGATGCCAAAGGTCGTGGATGCTTTGCTTGCAACGCGCTCCAACTTCCAACGATGGCCTCAAGCTCAGTGCGCTCCAGCACAAACGCATTCTGCCGACTCATGCGGCTGGATCATCTGCATGATTGGTCCCGGTACTGGCCTCGACACATCCGATCGCAATCAGTCGGTTCGGTCGATGCGAATGTCCGGACTTTCAGGACACGAAGGCGTGAGAGTCAAGTCATGTGATATCACTCCCTGCATTGCTCGTTTCGACCAGCATCGTCGGCATGCCGCACTTGTTCACGAGGTTACTCACCCAGATACGCAGCCCGCACCTTCGGATCGTCGAGCATCTGCTTCGCGTCGCCTTCCATCGTGACCGTGCCGGAATCCATCACGTAGCCGCGATCGGCCGCTTGCAGCGCGAGGCGCGCGTTCTGCTCGACCAGCAGCACCGTG